>CAZPUJ010000722.1:0-10443 GCA_964589725.1 uncultured Planctomycetaceae bacterium | reverse complement strand
TGTTCGGTTTCGGAGCGGGACCAGCGTCAGGCTTCGCCGGTCGAACGGTCTCTGTCTTCGGAGGCGGAGGATTGTTCGGTTTCGGAGCGGGACCGGCGTCAGGCTTCGCCGGTCGAACGGTCTCTGTCTTCGGAGGCGGAGGACTGTTCGGTTTCGGAGCGGGACCAGCGTCAGGCTTCGCCGGTCGAACAGTCTCCGTCTTCGGAGGCGGAGGATTGTTTGGATTCGGAGCGGGACCAGCGTCAGGCTTTGCCGGTCGAACGGTCTCGGGCTTCGGTCGTGGAATATTGTCCGGTTTGGGGGCGGGACTGGCGCCAGGCCTCGCCGGTCGAGCAGGTTCTTTGCTATCTATCTTTGGAGCCTCGGGAGTGCTTTCGACCGGTGCTCCTTTCCCTTTCAACGTCGTTGGCTGGGACAGTTGCGGCGGGTTGGTTTTCTGGTCAGTAACTACCTTTGGCAGTTTGTCATCGGAGGGCTTCTCGACCTTTGCCGGCACGTTCTGCGGCGGAGTCAGTTCCTTTGTTGATGTTGGTACTGAGCCGGCGTTCAAATTCGCGCCCTCTGTTGCAGCGGACTTTCCTCGGCGAGTGCTCCGTGCCATCACGGGAGATTTCGGCAACGGGACACGCGCAGGTTGGCCGTCCACAACGGGCTTGGACTTCTCTTCCGAGCCGTCAGCATTCGCGTGCTTTTCGTGAGTTCGACGTTGCTCCCCAATCTGCGAGGTCGCTTTCGCACGTTTGGCGTGTTCATCGCGGTGTTGCCCGTCAAGTTTCTGCAAATGAATCTTTGCGTCGGGATTCGCGGAGAGTTGCTCGACGGACTTGACCATGCTGCCTTTATCCGCGGCGCGGCCTCCTTTGTGCGTGTCGTGGTTGTGATCGTCACGAGTATTCAATGCTGCAACGAGTCGTGACGGACGTGCGTCATCATGGTCGCGACGATGCTCGTAGTCACGGTGGAGCCGCTGATCCCATTCTCGGTCGTGACGATGGACGTGGCGATGATGCACGTAGATGGGATCGTAACCATGATGCCGGCCGTGGAAGGCGAACCACGGTTGGATGCCGCTGTCGAAATAGCTCACCTGATAATAGTCGCCGTAGTAGTAGTGGTTAAAACTCGCACCGATGAAGAAATGATCCGTCAACAAAGCGATGTCCAGGCCGAGACGTGGGGTGAAGTAGAAATTCGGCTGAAGATAAACAGGACGATGGAAGTAAACAGGCGCGAATAACAACCCACGCTCCGGGAGCGCATAGTCCCAATATCCGGCGACAAAGACGCAGCCCTGCGGCGTCCAAACATAATGGGCCGGAATCCACATCCACCCCGCTTGGGCTACTGTCCAGTAGCCTGGCCGCCACAGATATCGCGCGTCGCGCCAGTACCAGCATCCGGAAACCCAAAAGTGATTCTCTGAAGGTGCCGGCGTGCTGGGGCCTTGTTCCAAACTCTGCGGGGGAACCGAAAGGTACTCAAGCTCCTCGCCGTCCGCCGAAGCCCAAAAGCCGGAGATCCACTGAGACCCGCCTGCAACCTTGCTCCAATAACCCGGCACCCACTGGCGACCCGGAGGAATCGTCCGCCAGAAACCGCTGACCCACAGGAAATCCGTGCGGTCGAAATCCCATCCCCAATACCCAGGAACCCAGGCGACATTGTCACCCACGAGCGTTTGTTCGGTCGGAAGCTCTTCGATTGGCGGAGGCGGAACCTTGTCAATGACCGCTCCCGGAACGGGATCGAAGACCACCGGTTCCGCAAACGCCTCGTGGATCGGACCACGGGCCAGAACTTCGATATCGTCTGTTGCTTCTGCCGGCACCGGTGGCTGCGGCTGCGCCTGCAATGTTGGTGAGTTGAGCAAGAGAACCACCGTGATCGCGGCGGCGATGGCGCACGCGCCGATTCGAACGATTGTGCGATGTGTGAACATGGTCAACTCTCCTCTTTTGGTCGTCATAGAAACCGTATGTCTTGAGAAACCTCGGTCGCCACGAATGGCCCGTTCTGTCGCATCTCTGATGACATTTGTCGTCGTCCAGCGACTGGAATTGGCTTCTTTTTTCTTCATCCGAGACTTCCTCGCGTATGTCGCGATTTGCGTGCCGAAGTGCCTAGGTCTCGATTGTGGTGCTCGTCGCCAAGTCAAACCCTGTGATACGCTCACTTCTCACCGTGCTTCAACCAATACTCCAGAAACGTCAGTTCCAGTTCCAGTGCTTCGGCGGTCGGGATGTGCGTCGGACGAGCGGTCATCGCCACGCGATGCTTGTGGCCGAGTAATTCGTTGACGGCGACCAGATGATTGAGCGCCTGCCAGTTTCGGGGCGGATCCTCGGTGCCGCCGGAAACCAACACGGGGCGCGGCGCCATCAAGGCGTGTAGATCGACTAAGTCTTCTCCCGCTTCGATCAGTTCTTGATATAACCCGGTACGCGGGTTTTCCGTCGACGGCACACCGGGCTTCCTTTGTCTCTTCGGATCGTAACCCAGATACCACGGCTCCCAATAATTCACGTTCGCATTCTTTTCGTAGAACACGATGCCCGGATCAGACCATACGGCACAGGCGAACTTGTCGTAAAGGCACGACGAGAACATCGACCACTTACCGCCGTACGACAGGCCGATGACACCGATCCGCGCCGGATCGACTTCCGGCATCTGAGCCAACGCCGTATGACAATTCGCCGCCGTGTAGGCGAACAGCGTGAGCGGCTGACGACGCTGTTCAACACCAGCCTCGACCAGCAACTGCCGCGTGTCCAGCCCGATCTTCTCGACCGAGCCAGGTGTGCCAATCGACAAAGTCACAAACCCGCGCCGCACGAGTTGCAGTCCGTAATCATGCGTGCCGCGACCGCTTTTCCCCTGGCCGATACTGGTCAACGGCTCATAAAACGGAACCAGCACTGCGGGAAACGGGCCTGTGCCTTTCGGAACCAAGAGGTAACCGTCAGCCACTTTTCCTTCCGGAGAAATCTGCACATGGACGTGATGCTGCATAAATCCGTCGCGCTCGACCGACTCCAACTGTTTCACCGTCGGTCGCTCGACCATCGGCGGCCAAGGTCCGAGCCGCCTGTGCCACATCGCCAGAATCTCTTGCCGCCGCCGCGTCCAATCTTCCGGCGACTTCACGAGCGTGCCGTCAGAAAACTTGAGCGGTGAGCGATACGCACCGAATTGCCCAGCGAATTCGGAGAGAGGTTGAACGTATTTTTCCAGCCGCTGCCAGAGTGCCTCACGAGCCGGTGAATCGTCGGCAGGCACGCTGGCGGAACCCATGATTGCGCCGGCGGCAACCCAAAGGCAAACGTATCGCCAACAACGCACCTTCGAGCCAAACATCGCAGACATCTCTCAGGGCTCCTCGAACAGATAATAGCGTGAAAAGGACGCGATCCATCCGAAGCGATCAGGCCAGCAACTCACGGATCGGCGCGCAGTCATCGAGCAGGAACTGCGGGCGGCCGTTGAAATCCGGCAGCTTTACGTCGAGGTCGACTCCGAGCGTGTGATAGATCGTCGCCATGATGTTCTGGAAGCTGATCGTGCCGTTGATCGAGCGTTCGGCTCGCGAGTCGGTTTCGCCGATGACTTGGCCCATCGTCAGGCCCCCGCCGAAGACCAACGCACAGCCGGCGTCGGCCCAGTGCTCGCGGCCGGGGCCGACCGGGGAAATCTTCGGCGTGCGCCCGAACTCGCCAAGCACCACGACCAGTACGTCGTCCTCAAGACCGCGATCTTTCAGGTCGTTGACCAGCGCGGTGATGCTCATGTCGAGCACCGGCATCAGGCATTTCAACGCGAAGAAAATGTCTCCCGTCGGACTGCTGTGATGGTCCCACTCGGCCGCGTGCAGCGTCACGACACGGACCCCCGCCTCGACCAATCGCCGAGCCATCAGGAACGGCCTTCCGTTCCAGTCGTACATGTATTGCTTCGCCGTTTGATGTGGATACTTGCCAGCCTTGTGGCCGTAGCGAGCCAAAGTTTCCGGAGACTCATTGCTGAGATCAAATGCCTCGCGCACCTTGGGCGACGCGATCATCTCCAACGCTTGAGCCTGAAACCGATCCAGTACGCCCAACGCTTGCCACCGATCAACCTCACGATGCAAGTTGTCGAACGCGGCGCGCAATGCTTTGCGGCCCTCGAACAGGTCCGCGTTCTTGACCGGCGTCAGATCCTTGAGCGATTCCTCGAACGGCCGAAATGGCGCGTGACCGGCGCCGGAGTAGTGCGGCTTTTCGTAGTCAAACGGGTCGGACGCTTGGCTGAGACTGACATACGTCGGCAGCGAGAATTTGGTCGGAGCCAACTTGCTGACGATCGACCCAAACGCCGGCCGCTTACCCGACGATCGCGGTAGACCGGTGTAGACCTCGCTGAGATAGTGGTCGTTCTCGACCGAACGAATACCGCGAATCAGCGACAGCCGGTCCATCATCGCCGCCTGCAGCGGCATGTGCTCACAGATTTGCACGCCGGGCAGCTTCGTTGCGATCGGCGAGAACGGCCCGCGATACTCGGCCGGAGCCTGAGGCTTCAAATCCCATAAGTCGATATGTGACGGCCCGCCATTCAGTACGACATAAATCACGGACTTCGGCCGGCGAGTCTCAGTCCCAGAGTGAGCTTCCAGCCGCAAGAGGTCCGCAAGTGCCAGACCTCCCACGCCGACTCCTCCCACCCGGAGAAACTCCCGTCGACTTAGGCCGCCGCAGAAGACGTGATTCCGGCTGGGAACGGTGAACACAAGCAATCTCCGCAATAGCGCAGAACGGCGGATCAACAGCGCAGAACGGCGGATCAACTCAATGGAAAGAATAATACCGTGATCGACGGGAGTCGGAAACGCGATCAAACGAAAGTCGCTGCATTCGGTGACACCGCATGCTCAGGGAAACGTTGGTTTTAGATCTCGCGCATGTTCCAGCAATGACCTCTCCTGTTGGAATCGATCCTGCGAAGCGGGGCGACTCCAGCCAGACGCGAACCACGAAGAATCTTTGCTGGGCGATGCCGAAGCGCTTACTTACCGGCTTTCAATTCGGCCGGTGTCTCGAACGTCGTTTCGCCAGTCGCGGCCCATTCGACGCAGCGGATCAACAGCGTTTGGGCGCCGACGCTTTGCAGGGCCGTGACATCGTGGCCCAGCGCGTTTTGCACCACGCGCCCCTGGCCGTATTTGTTGATCCACACCATCGGCTCGTCTTTGCCCGTGTTCTTCGGATCCTTCGACTTTTCCGAGTAAGCCGTCACGAGAATCTCGCTCGCTTCGGTGACCAGTGAGTTTTGATACAACTCATCGCGTCCGTGATGGAAGGACTTGATACCGCGCGTGATCGGGTGATCTTTCTGAGCCGTGACCGTGAACTCGTGCATCTGTCCGTGGCCGCCCTGCTTCCGCCAACCGCCGGCGGACAACTTCTCGAACTCCTTATCGAAGTCGCTGGTGCCCGTGAACGCGGCGGAGGCGTGGTGATACACAACCAACCCTTTGCCGTCGTGAATCACCTCCACGAACGCCTTCTTGTTGTCGTCCGACCAGACGCTCGCGGGATTGGCCTTCGCGCCGTTGGGCGTATCCCGGTAATTGAATAGCAGCACGTCGTACCTGGCCAAGTTGGACGCAATCAGGTCCACGCTCGGTTGCTCGGTGACATCCACCTTGTGCCCCGCCTTGGTCAGCATCTCCTTGAGAAACGGCGTGGTCTCTTTCCAAGCGTGACCATGGTCGCCGGTGATGATCAGCACTTTGACCACCCGCTTCTCGGCGCTCGACGCCAGCGAACACCAACCCAGAAGAATCGCCGCCGCCGCCAGCCGTGCGTGTCTCATGATGCCTCTCCCGTGATAGATGATAGAAATGTATCTGCCGCACCGTCGCGGCGGTGGCAATATACTCGGTCCGGTCCGGTGCGTCGTTCTCGGCAAGAGTCGAAGCCCCCGACGATGTTGCCGGAAGGACGTCCTCCCCTCATCCAAGACAGGATCAGTGAGGATCCGCACGGACCCGATTTCCAGCAACTCGTTTGAGCCTTGCATCGATCTCCTCCTTGATTTGCGATACGCTGAGCCAATCAATCGGCGAGCTTCAGCAACGCCGAAACAGCGACTACCGGTCGCACCTCAGAGGGTCCATCCCGCTCACTCGCCGCACTACGAGTACCACAAGTTCGATCCCGAAGACGCGGCCTCGCATCGCCGCAGCATTTATCGGTTCATTGTGCGGTCGCAGCCGGACCCGTACATGACGACGCTCGACTGTGCCGACTCGTCGCAAAGCACGCCGCTGCGGGACGAGACGTTGACGTCTTTGCAAGCGCTGTCGCTGCTCAACAATCGACTCAGCCTGAGCATGTCTCGCCATTTCGCTCGGCGGCTGGGGGAAGAGAGCAAACCCGGCTCTGACCGCATCGACCTCGCGATGCAGCTGATCGCCGGCCGGCCTCCGACCGATCGCGAGCGAGCCGAGTTCTCGGCCTGCGCCGAGAAGCACGGCTTCGAGAATCTCTGCCGGGTGCTGTTCAACGTGAGCGAGTTTGTGTTCGTGGATTGAAACCAACGGAACTCTTCCACTTCATTTGAATGTCGCATCCTCAGCCGACTGGAATACAATCCAACCCGTCGATGGCCGCCAAGTGTTTTGACTTCCAATCAGCGAGCGAATCATGTCCTCGAAAACCAATCCCGTTCCAAGAGTGCCGAAAAAGTTTTGCGGTCTGTGGATTGCCTGGAATCATTCGCAGACCAAGATCGTGGCCAGTGGCAAGACGCTTCCCGAAGCCATCGCCGCTGCGGAACGCTCCGGCGAAGAGAAGCCCATCTTCACGAAGGCCCCGCAGGCAGAATCTCGATTCGTGGGTGGTTCTCGATGAGATTCGCCTACAAACGCTACGAGATTCCGAAGTCGCCGCTGGATGGCTCGACGGAGATTCATCGGCCGGAGATTTTGGTCCATCTCATCGGCGACGCGGGCGATCTGTTCTGCCTGGGCTTGGTGGACACCGGCGCGGACAGCGTCGTGATCGGGCAAACGATCGCACGGCAAATCGGCGTCAAGTTGCGACCCAAGCACCGCTGGCCAGTCCACGGCTTTTCCGGTCACACGCTGGAGGCGGTTCTGGGGCATGTGGAAATCGAAATGGTCAGCCGCACGGAGTCATTCTGCTGGCAGCTTCCGGTGGCCGTGGTCACCTATCCCGATCTCGTGAGCGAAGAAACCGTGGTGCTCGGCCAATCCGGTTTTCTCGAATACTTCGACGTCCGATTCCTCGGTGAGGCTCACTTGGTGGAACTGAAACCAAACGCCAGCTTCCCCAAGAAGCGCCGACGGAAGATTGATTAGGTAGCTAACCGGCTGACATTGGCGTGTGGCAATCCGTCATTCCGAACATACAATCCTCCCGGCAAAAATGAACTTGTCTGGCCGATGCGAGCGAGGCGAACAATGAGCACTCAATTAACGCTGGATCTTCCGGAAAACCTTGTGGCACGGGCACAGACAATCGCTCTGCGTGCTGGGCAGTCCGTGAATGATTTGTTGGCGGAGAGCATTGAGTTGTCGCTCAAGCCGTGGGGCACAGTCGTCGAGGGGGACATCCACCAATGCGGCGATGAGGAAGTGCTCAAAGCCTGCGACTTGGAACTTTCGACGGAAGACGACCGCCGGCTGACGGAACTTCTTCAGCGGCAGCAGGCCGAAACATTGCTCGTCCACGAGCAAGCGGAATTGACCTCGCTGATGCAGGTCTATCAAGAGGGATTGGTCCGCAAGGCCGAGGCTCTGCGCGAGGCCGTTCAACGCGGGTTGCGAGTTTGTGATTTCAACACCTGAAAGAAGCGAGTCTCACGCCATGTCATTGACCGTCGAAGTTTCTTCGGAAGTGGAAGAGCAAGTCGTGCGAGAAGCGGCACGTCGCGGCGTTGAGCCGAGCAATCTCGTCGCGGAAGTTCTGGGGCGAGAGTTCCGGCCGCGACCGAATGTGCTCAGCGCCGAAGAAACGAAACTTTACGAGCAGATCAACGCCGCTCCGCCAGACAAGACGAGACGACGGTATCGGCAATTGATCAAGAAACGTCGAGCCGAGACGATCACGAAAGCGGAATATCAGGAATTGCTGGACCTGACCAACGTGGTGGAAGTGGCACACGCCAAGCGATTGGAGGCGGTCATCGAGCTGGCCAAGCTGCGCGGCATTTCCTTTGACCAAATGCTCGATGAGGTCGGTCTGAGGACTCAAGGCTATGAGTAGCCGGATACCGCGCGAGGTGAAAGAGTTCGTTGCGGAGCGGGCCGGATACCGCTGCGAATACTGTCTGTCGCCAATGCACTTCAATCCCGATCAACCGAGCATCGAACACATCCAACCCAGCTCGCGCGGAGGCAGTGATGCGCCCTCCAACTTGGCCCTTTCCTGCCAAGGATGTAACAACTTCAAGCAAGTTGCCGTCGCGGCGGAGGATCCCGGAACCGGTCTCCGATCGCCACTGTTTCATCCGCGCACAGATCGCTGGGTGGATCACTTCGCTTGGAGTAGCGATGACCAAGTCTCCGTGATTGGCAAGACGCCGACCGGACGCGCAACCATTGCACGTTTGCAGTTCAATCGCCCAGGCTTGCTCAATCAGCGTCGCCTCTTGATGCTCGTCGGGTTGCATCCACCGGACATCGAGTCGGAGAAGATCAAATGAGAATTGAACTGAGTTCTCGGCCTACGCCGAGAAGCACGGCTTCGAGAATCTCTGCCGGGTGCTGTTCAACGTGAGCGAGTTTGTGTTCGTGGATTAGTTGCGAACTTCGTCACTCCACTGAAATGCGGTGAGCAGATACGATCCTCTGCGGAGGTGCGACCAATGAGCAACACATCGAAGATGCACGCTGAGCGGCTGGAATTCATTAAGCTCGAACCTGTGCGCGAGGCATACCGGTACCTGATTGACTATGCGTCGCGGCTGCAAAGATTTTATTGCTATCCTTACCAAAATGGCGACGTCAAGTCATTCAGGTTTGCAGACAGCGAGACGCAACCAAAGGCTCACAACAAGTATTCATTCATCACCAACAAGACTAGCTTGCTATTTTACTTTCGACGTCCTTCCGAGGTCGCTGAACCGAACAAATTATTGGCAAACCTTAGAACGATGTTTTCTGAAGTTAATCGAAACACGAAAGATGAGATCACAGTTCGGATCGGAAACATTGGCGATGCGCGTCGACTAATGGAGTTTATTTTCGACCAGAGATTTCAAATATCGACGAAAGGAGCGTCGCGCAAGGCCCAACAAACCAACGATTCGCCGGTGGCAATCGCACTGGTGGAGAAGCGGTCGGTTATTTTGTCGGACGATGTTGCACTTGAAAATGAACCTGGACAACTCGCCGAATTCGCGCCGCAGGATGGCGATGAGAGAGCATTGATTGAGCGGCAAATCCGCGAACGACGGGGCCAGCAGTCTTTCCGTAACGATTTGCGAAAACGCTACGGTGATCGGTGTCTGGTCACGGGTTGCAAGGTTCTCGCCGTGCTAGAGGCAGCCCACATCAAGCCGTATCAAGGCGAAAAGGACAACCATCCCGAAAACGGGCTGCTCCTGCGAGCCGACATTCACACGTTGTTCGATCTGGACTTGCTCGGAATCGAACCACGGTCGTTGCGCATTGAATTGCATCCCGACCTTGCTGAGAGTGCCGCTTACAAACACCTGGCCAGCAAAACGCTCCGCTGCCCTGATAAACGACGGCCATCAAAAGACGCACTGAAACTGCGATACAAACGGTTCCAAGAGCGATTTGATTCGTAGCTTTTCGCGACCGAAGACTGAGACATTTGAGAAATGACAAACCAGCTCCGTAGTTTCACCAAGAATCGTCGTGATTTCCTCGCCCACTCCGGCCAAGGTTTTGGAGCATTGGCGTTAGCGGCGATGCTCGCTCAAGACGAAGCCGCTCGCGCCGAGACTCAAGGCGTTGGGCGTGGCGGCGTGCTCAAGGCGTTGCATCATCCGGCGAAAGCGAAGCGGGTCGTGCAGCTCTTCATGGGTGGGGCGGCTTCGCATATCGACCTGTTCGATCATAAGCCGGAGCTGGAGAAGCATCACGGCGAGCCGTCGGACTTTGGCGAGTATGTCGAGGCGTTTCAGAATGGACTGGGGCCGTGGATGAAGTCGCCGTTTACGTTTCAGAAATACGGCGAGTGCGGCAAAGCAATCAGTGAGGTGGTCGCTCCGCTCGGCGAGTGTGTGGATGACATGGCGTTCATTCACAACTTGGTGGGCAAGACGGGCGTGCATAGTCAGGCGACGTATCTGCAAGCGACGGGGTTCGACAAGCCGGGCTTTCCGGGGATGGGAGCGTGGATCAGCTACGGGCTGGGTTCGCTGACCGACAACCTGCCGACGTTTGTCGTGCTGCCGGATCATCGCGGG
>CAZPUJ010000721.1:0-17680 GCA_964589725.1 uncultured Planctomycetaceae bacterium | reverse complement strand
CCGCTCGACAGCGATGTCTACGCCGCGACGAAGAACGACTTCGCCGACCTGCGGATCATCGATGCTCAAGGCCAAGTGGTGCCCTATGTCTTGCAGAAGGCAACGGAAACCAAACCGCAAATCATTCGGCACTCGTGGAGGGCTGCCAAAGTGTCGCTCAAGCCGCTCGCAGACGAGGGGCTGGAGATTCGCGTGCAGTTGGACGAAAAGGACGAGCAACCCAACGGTCTCCGACTGATCACGCCGTTGAAGAACTTCGAGCAGCGCGTGAGAGTCTTCGGCAAAGGGAACGGCGACGAAGAAAAACCGCTCGTGCCAGAGGGCGTGGTCTTCGATTACTCGCAATTCATGGACGTCAGTCAGAACGAAATCCGCCTGCCGAAGTCGAAGAATCGCGAATTTCGGATCGTGATCGACGGCCTGACTTCGGATCAGGAGTCGCAACTGCTCGACCTGACTCGCAAGCTTCGCAGCGGCAAGGAAGAGGAACGGACCGAACGGACGACGATTCAACGCCGTCCGTTCCGCATCGACCGCATCGAATTCTGGAGCGAAGAAACGCAACGCAACACCGTTCGCGACAAGACCGCAAATTATCCGGTGAAGGAGTTCCGCGTCAGCGAAGACAAAGAACAGCATCAAACGGTCATCGAAGTTCACACGCGCCGCGAGCCGATTGTCCTGTTCCGCCTGGAGACTCCCGGCCGCAACTTCAGCCGCCGCGCGGTCGTACAAGTTCCCGAAACAAGGGGAGTCAAAACCGATTGGCGCGACATTGGCCAGGCGACCATTTCCCGTTTCGAGTTTCGCGACCTGCGACAAGAACATCTCGAAATCACACTGCCCGAAACGCGACACGAAACATTCCGCATTCGCATCGACAACCGCGACAGCCCGCCGTTGGAGATCACGGGAGTGGACGCCGAAGGCCACGTCGATCAAGTCGTTTTCCTCGCGGCCGCGGACGGAAGTTATCGGATTCGCTACGCATCCGACGAGTCGGAGGTTCCGCAGTACGACACGGCCGCGATTCGCGCGGCGCTCGGTCGCGGCTTCGCGCCGCTCACAGCCAAACTCGGCTCGGAAGGAGCGAGCGAGCCCGCCGTGCAAACCTCGGTCAATTTGAAAAAGGTGCTCAACAATCCCTTCGTCCTGGGCGGCATCGTGTGTCTGTTGGTCGCCGCCTTAGCGTGGGGTTTGTTTCAAGCCAGCCGTCGCATCGAACAAATGCCGAAGGACGATTCCGGCGGCTGAGGATCGGCCCTTTCTGGTTCCCTCTCCCCCGCATCGGGGGAGAGGGTCAGGGTGCGGGGGGGGTTCGAAATCAATCGGCCTTCGATGACGAGTTTACGTCTCTACAAAGGGTGCTGCCGCAACCGATGGCTGAACTGTGTTCGCCCCTCACCCTAGCCCTCTCCCCCGAAGCGGGGGAGAGGGGACCGGAAATCCTCGGACGTGCGCTGTAGGGCTAAATCGTTTGTCGACGCGGGTCGCCTTCAACGTTACGACTTGGGCTTTGCTAATTCGAGAACCTCGCCAGCGTTGAGTGCTCGTCGATACAGACGCACGTCGCGCAGGCGGCCGTTGAAGAAGTCATTCGAACCGGTACCGATCCGCAAGGGGCGACCGTTGGACAAATCAAAGTCGGCACGGTTAAAGGCGGACGAGTGGGCTTGGAGTTCGCCGTCCACGTACAGTCGCAGTTCGGCCTCGGACTTGATCCCCGCGACGTGATGCCAACCGGCGGAGAGTTCACGGTCCCAGGTGACGCTCTTGCCGATCTCGCACGCAAACACACGACCTGACGGCAGTGTGCTGCAAAACACCTGGCCTTGATATTCAGCCATCGACCACGCCCGGCGGTACTTCACGTCCGGCGTGTGGTCGAGTCTCGCGAGGCGCTCCCAACGGTCGCTTCCTTCGTAGCTGTAGACCTCGGCCAACGGCAGCGTGCCGGCGATCAAACGTCCGTTGTGGACCAGCATCCCCATCACTTCCAACTCTTCGCCCAGCCGTCCGACGTCGGTCCATTTGCCGAGATCCTCGAAGCGATAGACACGACCGCTGCGCCACGTGCCGACATACAGCCGCCCTTCGTAAACGGCGAACGAGTACGTCTGCGTGTTCTCGGTTGGGTCGCCCAATTGCCCGCAGTCGGTCCAGGTCTGACCGTCGAAACGATAGACGTGGCCTTCGTCGTAACTCGTCGCGTACAAATGGCTGTTGAAGACACCCAGGGCCTCGACTCGTTTGCCGTTGGGAACGCCGCAGTCGGTCCAAGAGGTGTCGCCCTCGTAGCGGAAGAACCCCGCGGGACGATACAGCGATCCGGAATACAGTCGACCGCGAAATTCGACCAATCCCGAAACGGCCTCGGCGTTTGGAAGTTGGCCGCAGTCGATCCATTTTGTTCCACCACCGTAACGGAACACCCGCCCGCCAAGGTTTGTATTCTCCGACTCGGTCAGGGATGAGCCTGCCAAACGATACTTGCCCGTTCCCACAAACAACTGACCGTCATGCGCGGCCATCGCGGTGATCGCATTGCTGGACGCGGGTGCGCCGCAGTCCGTCCACTCCTGATTTCCGGCGTATCGATAGACTCTGCCAGATTCGCCAGTTCCCGGTTCACACGTCCCGGCGTAAAGCTGTCCGTGATGCACCGCAAGTGCAAAGGCCACGATCGTGTTCTTGCCGGGACGCCCACAATCCTTCCACGGCGAAACGCGCTGATCGTCGATGCCGAATTGAAGCTGCCGAGCGTTCGCCTGATTGAACGTCACACCCGAATTGCTCTTCAGCGTGAGCCGGAAACCGCGATGCCGAGTCGCATCCTCTTGGCTGAGGATGTCGCCTGGGAGATCGTCGAGAGCGGGTTCCGTGTAGATCCACGCCGCGGCTGTGAAGTCACCGCGACCAAGCTGCAATTCGGATTGATGCGGAACCTCCAAATAGGCGCCGCGTCCATCAAACAGCGCCGAAGGCTGATTTTGGAATCGTGACGCAGTGACCGCGTCAGACTTTTTCGCGTTCTGCGGAAGAACATTCCAGCGGACACCTTGATTTCGCGCATGGTGCCCGTGACCTGACGCATCCTGAGCATTCTCCGTCAACGGCCAATGCGCGACGAGTCCCGTCGTGAAGTTCGTCTCTTCGGCATTCACTGCTCGCGGAACACCAGCGAGCAGAACAACGCAGCAGCAACTCGTGACCCAATGACGTCGCATCGATCGGCCTCCAGAACAGGTCATCGTTTACGTTTCTCCCAACGGCGAGCAAGCATCGAGCCATCGGGGCAATCTGTCCAGCCAATCCCTGAGACGCGTTGCCCTCAAAAGGATGTGGAACTGTGGCGCACGACGAGATCGCGTCGAGAAAAGCTCTGCCAAATCACTCGCCGTCGGTTATCTTATCTCCACGACTGGACCGTGATGTCCGATGAGTCAATCACGTCAGGTATCCAACATGTTGCGGCTGCGAGCACCTTCGATTCGGCTTTGCGACGGCTGGCGACGCCGAGATTTCTTGCTCGCGGGAACAGCCGCGGCCTGTGCGGGGATCGTGCAAAGCACTGGCGCGGCGGCGCCTCAATCCGTTTCATTCGGTCGAGCGAAACGCTGCTTGCTGTTGTTCCTGACTGGCGGCCCGCCGCAACACGACACGTGGGACATGAAGCCGTCGGCTCCCGCAGAAATCCGCGGCGAGCTGCAGCCCATCGACTCGACAGTACCCGGTCTGCAAATCAGCGAGTTGTTTCCGAAGCTGGCTCGGCAGGCGCATCAGTATTGCGTCATGCGGTCGGTGACGCATCACGACACGGTCCACACCTCTGCCGGCTACACGATGTTGACCGGCGTGCCGCATCCGCTGGCGAATGCTCAGACTGCTCAACTCATTCAGCCGTCGGCCTCTGATCACCCGCACGTCGCCTCGATGGTCTCAGCGGCACGATCGCGTCGCGATGCCGTGCCAACGTTCATGTCATTGCCGGAGATCATCAAGGACGACGCGGTGAATGAATATCCGGGCCAGCATCCGGGGTTTCTCGGGGCCAAGTACGGGCCATTCCGGGTCGAAACCAATTCCGATCGTTGCCGCTTCGTGCGTCCTGAGATCGTGCTGCCGACCGAGATCACTTTGGATCGACTGCGCGACCGATGGTTCTTGCGGCAGCAACTCGAAGGACAACTCGCCGCGACGGACCAATCAGTACCGCGACGCTGGGACGATTTTGCATCTCAGGCTCAAGGGCTGTTGCGATCAGCCGCGCTGCGCGATGCGTTTGAGCTTGATCGAGAGCCACAACACGTGCGCGATGCCTACGGAGCGCACTTGTTTGGACAGGGCACGTTGTTGGCTCGACGACTGTTGGAAGCCGGAGTCACGTTCGTCACCGTGTATTGGCACTATGAAGGGCCGAGGGATTCGCCGGTGTGGGACACGCACTGGAACAACTACCGGCATCTACGTGAGCGATTGATGGCTCCCACCGACGCGGCGGTCAGCGCGGTGCTGGCGGATCTCGCGGATCGAGGGCTGTTAGACGAGACACTGGTCCTTTGCCTTGGCGAATTCGGACGCACGCCGCGGCTGAACAAGTTCGCCGGTCGCGATCATTGGCCGCACGTGCAATCCATCTTGCTCGCGGGGGCCGGCATTCCGGGCGGTTCGGTTTATGGGCAATCCGACGCTCAAGGGGCCTATCCCGTCAGCAAGCCTGTTTCTCCCGCCGACCTGATCGCCACAATCTTGCACCTGCTCGGCGTTTCGCCCGACCTCGAACTGCACGACCAAACCGGCCGACCGGTGCGAGGCTGTACGGGAACTCCGATCGCACAGTTCTGCTCGTAGTTCAGTTCTGCTCGTAGTTCGCAGTTCCGACTTGAGCCGGTGACTGCTGACGCGAAAGCCTTTGAACCTGAAGCTATCGTCCGCTGAACAACCCGCGACCTTGGAGTTGCTCGCCCGCGACGTCGATGGCCTTGCGGATATCGGGGTCGTCATTGAGATCGTTCGCCATCGGACCGCGACGCAGCACGACATGTTCAGGCAGTTCGACCTCGACGTCCGGCTTCACTCCGATCTTGCCGAGCGTTTTGCCCGCGGGCGAGTAAAACTTCGCCGTCGTCAGCCGCAGCCCGACATTCCGCTGAATCGGGAAGATGCTTTGCACGGACCACTTGCCGTACGTCTTTCGCCCGACGATCACACCGCGCTGGTGATCCTTCACCGCTCCGGCGACGATCTCGCTGGCGCTGGCGCTGTTCTCGTCAGTCAGCAGCACCAGCGGCACGTCCAAGGTTCCCGGCCGATGAGCCGAGTAGGACCAGTTCTGGTCGGCGATCCGT
This sequence comes from uncultured Planctomycetaceae bacterium, assembly GCA_964589725.1. GTDB lineage: Bacteria > Planctomycetota > Planctomycetia > Planctomycetales > Planctomycetaceae > CAYSHJ01. Next base: position 12,332 of record CAZPUJ010000721.1, on the reverse strand, counting down.
CCCTTCGTGGAGACCAGCACGCCGTTGTCGATGAACCGATCAAGGACTTCGACCGCGGCCGTCAGCAGTCCACCGGGATTGCCTCGCAGATCCCAAATGAGAACACGCAGACCTTGTCGCCTGAGGCGCTGCAACGCTTCATCGAGTTCTGCCGGCAAGCCCTTCTGGAAACCAGTCATCTGGATGTAGCCGATGCCGCGGCTTTCATCGAGCATCTTCACGACCGGAATACTCTTCACGTGTACGGCTCGCCGTGTGACGATCACTTGTCGGCGATCGCTTTCCGCCAGCCCGGCGATGTCGAGACGAACGCGGCTGCCGGGTTGCCCCTTCAACCGTCCCGCGGCATCGTCCGTTGTCATGTCTCGGCAATCACGGCCCTCGATGGCCACGATATATTCGCCGACATGCAGGCCAACCTCGGCGGCTGGACTCTCCGCCAACACGTTGACCAGATACAGCCCGCGACCCACTTCGGCTTTCATCTCGATGCCCAGGCCAACGAACTCACCATCAATGTTGTCGTACAGATCGTTGAGTCGATCCGGGGTCAGACAACTGCTGTAGTCGTCCAAGGCGTTGCAGCCACCGAAGAGGTATTCCTGAACCACGGCTGTCCCGTTCAGGCCAAGGAGTGACTCCGCCAGATCGGCGACTTCATTCACTGTCTGCCGGGCCGCGTAACCGCTATTGAGCGGCTTATTCCAATACTGTTTGCGCAGCGTCTCGCGCAGCCGGACGATCCGGTCTTGCTGCGACGTGCGATCAAGAACATGGTGGGCCAAGAACTTTTCGTTCGCCAGCGCGAGGTACAAACTTTCTGTTCCATGCGCCACGAACGAGGTGGAACTCAGCGGATCGACGAAGTGTGATTTCACCTTGTTGACCACGTCATCGAAGAGCGCCAACGCCTCGTTGCGAGAAAGCGCTAACAGGCTCGTGCGAAAGCTGTTGTCGGAGTAGCGTCGCTCGATGCCGAAGTGAATCTTGGAGCGTCGCAAACCGTAACTCAGCTCGCGGTCGCTGGGCCATTTTTTCAGCGACGATTCGTAGTGCTCGATCGCGTCGACCCAGTGCCGGGAGCGTTCAAAGTCCTCGCCCATCTGTACGGCTGTGCGAACGTCGGTGACGGCGGGACGTGCCTTCGGCACTGCGTGAGCTTCGCCAAGCGGCAGAAGCAGCGTGCCAAGCAAGACCACCAACAGCCAGCCGCGCTGACGAAACAGTGCAAGCGACATGCCCCCACTCCTGAAGCCGGGTATGATAGGAAACAATCCGTCGGAAATCCGCGGACGCCAACCGCTAGACCACACCGGAACTGCTCCATGCCCCGATCCCAACCTCCGCGCTGAACGGGCCGCATTCACGGTCGCCGCTCGTCGCTGCCACCATCTTCAAGGTGCCAATCAATGTTGGTTTGTGGTGCCGTCACCACGCGACGTTGCGAAAACGCATCGCGCGGGTGACGTCGCGATTACTCTAAGCCACTTTTTGGGGAGAAGCAAATTTCCTCTTTCGAGACATGCGGGAGAAACCGCTGCGACCGTCAGGACCGCACCCCGTCCGACGCATTGTGCCGAGCGGTGGAACTTCTCCGCCAAGTCGGATGACGCAGACCGCGCGGCCGCTGATCGCACCGAGAGCGGCCGAACAGACAGAGGCCGAACAGAGAGAGGGCGAGTGGGACCAACACAATTCACCATTCGCGGAGAGGTTCCCGTCAGAGGCCACCCAATTCGCGTCGCAGGGTTTCGAAGCGTTCGGTAAGTCGCGACAGAGCCTTTTCGGTGGCTAACAGTCTTTCGCACAGCAACGCGCTGGTTTTTTCCAAGTGATCGACGGTGGCTTGCAGCGCCTGCACATGTGCGTTGGAGACCGAGCCGCTGGCGCAAGGTCGACCGTCAGCGAACGACTCCAGCGGTACCGATTCGTGTTTGCGAAAGACGCCGGAGCGATCAACTTCGTCATCGCCGTCGTTTCCGGCGTCGAGCGAAGCGGACATCGTCAGCGTTTGGTTTTCGCTCGGCTTGTAAAAGTTGTGATCGACCTCAACGCCGCGCGAGGTCAGCGAACCAGTCGCCTGCACGAATCCTTGCTCCAAGAGACTCCTCAATTCCTCACGCAAGTCGTCCAACGAGTCGATCGCGTGCATCCGGCTGGCTCGCGATCGCAGATCGCCGACCGATTGCCGGCCACGCAGCCATAGTTCGATCAGGATGGCGAGCTGTGACTCATTCCACCGAAATTGCTTGCGGACGTAATGCCGATACCGTTCTGTGCGACCAGACTCGGTGTGGACGACGGCGGCCAGTCCCAAGCCGCGAAGTTCGTCGATCGTTTGCAGGACGTCTTCTTCGGAGTACTCCGTCAGCGGCATACGGTTGCTCTTCTGGTTACAACCCGCGGTCAACGCCTTTAACGTCATTGGGTAATACTCGGGCGTCGTGATCCCTTTCTCGACGAGCACGCCGAGCACTCGGCGTTGAGCTTTACTGAGCACTTTGACGGGCGGTTGCTCGGATTCGCGAGGCGTCATGGTGGTGTCAGTCATAGAGGCTCTCTCAGGCCAGGGCGGTGACGGCGCGGCGAATCGCGAGCAGGGAACCGGCGGTGACTTGTGTCAAAAAATCGAGATCCAACGTTTCGAGTGTATCGCTGGCTTGATGGTAATGCGGATTGCGCAGGAAGCTTGTGTCGGTGATCATCACGGCCGAGAAGCCGGCGTCCCAAAACGGACTGTGGTCGCTCAGCCGAGTCGCTTGCAGCAGGTTGCCGTTGTCCGGCACTTGCAGCGTTTCGACTGGCAGGCCCGCGACTTCCTTAAGGCCGTCGCGAAAGAGCTCAATGAGTTGGTGGGAATTCTGATTGCCGATGACGGCGATGAAGTTGCCGGTGGTGGGATACTTGCCGATCAACGTTTTTGGTAATGCTTGCGAGTTTGGCCGCTGATCGCAGTAGGCGATCATTTCGAGCGAAACCATCCCGGCGAGTCGTTCACGCCCGGACGTCTGTTGTTCGCGAGTTCGCCAGCGGCGAGCATGTTCCGCTCCGCCCAGCATGCCCCATTCTTCGAGATCGGTGACCAGCAGTTCCAGTTCCGCGACGCCGTCCCGCCGCCAGTCGGGCCAGCAGCGAGCGATCTCCAACAATCCCGCCACTCCACTGGCGTTGTCATCCGCGCCGGGTGTTTCCGGTCGCGAATCAAGATGCGCCGCGACACACAACCACCTTCGTTCATTCACCGCCGAAGGTTCGGTCAGGGGAGTCAATGTCGCGGTCAGGTTGGTGCCGGCTAATGACGCTCCAGTCTCGGCGGCCGCGTCGAATTCGTGTCGCCGCACGGACCAACCGGACTGTCGCAGTTGCTCGGTCACGTACGCTCGCAGCGACTCCAATTCCACACTGCCGGACGGGCGCGGGCGGATGATCCGTTCCAAATGAGTCTGCAAGCGATGGACGTCAATGTCGGTCATCACGACTTCTTGCGCTCCTTGGGTTCTGACAGCCGCAACAACAGTTGAAAGTCGGAGTCATTCCGCAGCGAGTCGAAGTCGCTTTCGCGCGAAATCAGTTTTCGCAGCGAACTGTCCATCCGCAACGCTCGCCCCAGCCATGACAATGCTTCGTCCCTCGCGCCGGCCAGTGCGTGATAGCAGGCCAGGTTGTAGAGCACGATCGGTTCCTTCGGCGAACCGCGATACGCCTGCTGCATGGCCTCGATCGCTTTGTCCAAGCGGTCGATTCGTTTGAAGCACCATGCCATGCCCATAAGTAATCTCAAATCATGCTCGACGTGTGGTAAGACACGTCCAAAGCACTCCAGCGCCCGTCCGTAGTCCTCTTTCAACCGGAACGCGTCACCGCGCAGTTGGTCAACGGCATGCGGTGTTTCGTTCGGATCGCGGAAGACGTCCAACTGCCGCAAGGCCGCGTCCGGCATTTCGAGGATCAAATAACCCTGCGCGGCTTCGATGGCTTGCCGTTGTTGAATTTCCGTCGGTGGCTGTTGATCTTCCCTGGGCTTGGACATATCCGTCATTCCTACTGCGGGCTGCCGACGTCCTCGTCACGCGTCGGACGAATCGCCTCGAAGTACCTGCGAATCGTTTGCCGGTTTCCGAGCGGGATGTCTTCCTGGTCCAGCACGGCTTCGCTCAGCTTGCGATACTTTTGATAGACCTCGCGGTAGCCGCGCTGGGCGTGGTCGTCGGCCGCTTGCGTGGTGAGACTCTCTTTTTCGGAGTCTCCCTGTTCACCCTTTTGACCCTGGATGTTTTCGCGGTTGTTCTTCGAACCCAACTCGGTGCGCTGACCCAGGACTTCGAAATTCGACCCTTTGCCAGCTTGCTGACTCGGATTTTTCGCCAGCCTGTCTCCAGATCGGCCACTAGGACGATTGCCCTGGCAGTTCGCTTTGCACTCGCCAAGTTTATCGCTTTGACTCTTGAGCAAACCGGCGACTTTCTTTCGTTGAGATTGCTGCTTGGCAAGCTCCGACAACTTGCGAGCACCACTTTGGCTTTGAGACGGGTTGTCCTTGTCGAGTCCTTCGCTCATCTCTTGAACGGCCTGCTGGAGTTTGTTCAGGCCTTTTTCGCCCGCCTTGGCCGCGCTCCGCTTGAGCTTGTCGGAAACCGATCGCGATTCATGACGATCCAGCGCCGGGTTGTCGAGCCTCGCCAATTCGTCCGCGGCTTTGTCGAGCTGACTTTCGAGTAACGCCTGACCGGCTTGTTCGAGAGCTTTCGCCGCCGCGAGCGCTTCACCGACGGCCTTCAGTTGCTCATCGACTTGAGCGAGATTGAACTCGGCCGACACGGCTTGCAGCAGCGATTGCATCTCAGACAACTTGGCCAACGCCTCGCGCTGGTCGACGCCTGGTTGCTTCAGCGCATCGACCTTGGCTTGCAACTCTTGGACAAGCGAGTCGATCTCCGGCACGTCCATCTCGGCCAATTGTTCCGCGAGCTGCTGCAATTCCTCATCGACATCTTCCGCGACGGCGACGATTTCCGGCAACGGCTCCGATAGACCGGCTGCGAGTTCTTGTCGCGGCGTCGGCCAGCAGAGGAATGTCACGGCGACAAGCACACACACCGCCGCCCACCGCCAATAAGTCGGCAACTCCAACGGAACGACCTGTTGTGGCTCAACCTGTTGCAAGTGATGCTCGGCATCGGCCAATTGCAGCGTTTCCAAATCGGTCACCGGTCTCGATCCGCCGAAGGCGGACCGCTGCAAAAAAGCGATCGCCGTTTCCGTGCGGTCTTTCAGATCATATCGCCGATCCACCGCCCGCGCCGCAAGTCGCCAGTCGGCTCGCGCCAAACACCGCATCCCGACAACAATCGCCACCAACGTTGGCACGCCAAGTAATACCATCCAACCGCCGAACACCGAAACATTCCCATGTCCTCTGAACCGCAACGCGGCAACGAGCGCGGCGGCGGTTGCTCCGCCGACCAATCCCCATGTCGAAGTCTGGACGACCGCAACCAAACGCTGTCGCAGGCGGACCGACTTCAGTGTTCGAAAAACTGTTTCGTGTGGCATGAGTCACCAGCATACTCAGGATGTGCCCAAGATGCTTGACGGATCGATGAGCGAAAGTTCGGTCAAGGATTTGCAAAAACGCTTGGGTGAATACCGCTCAGTAATATTACTGACGAGCGCTGTCCCAAAGGTCGCTCCACTCTGGACGAATCATTACCACGCTGGTATGACGATGTCACCTCAGTTTCATTCCTGAATGCACCTCGGCTTTGGTTTGGAAAACCATTTTTTTGGGACATCAACGGATCATGGCGGGTCTGGATGCCGGCTGATCATGGCGGATTTAGTTGTGCTGGCCACGGAGGCGCAAGGATCGCATTATTCCCTGCACCAGCAGCATGCCACGGTCATAGGGCGCAAAGCGTACTGTGATGTGGTGTTGCCGCGCGGCACGGTTTCTCGGAAACATGCTCGGGTTTTCTTTGAAAACGGTCAATTCAGAATCGAAGACTTGGGAAGCTCCAACGGCACATTCCTGAATGGCCGTCGCGTGGATGCGCCGAGCACGCTGAACGATGGCGACCGGATCAACATTTCCGATATTCCGCTCGCGTTTTGCATCTCCGAGGAAAGCCAGCTTGCGGAGACGTCCAAGTTCGACCTGGGCACGACCGGCGGTGTCACGCTAACACCGATTCCTCCCACGACTGATCGCCTCGATGGTGCCTCGGCATTTTTTAGCGTACGGCTCCGCAACCTGCTGGAGATCACGCGACAGTTGGGAAGCGGTCTGACGGTTGATGAAAAGTTTCCGCGGGTTCTCGACATTCTGTTTTACATGTTCCCACAGGCGTTTCTCGGAGAGATCCAATTGGCCGACTCGGCTGGCCGCCTCTTACCCGTGGCGATCAAGCATGGTCGCGACGACGACAGCTCCGTCGTGACGCGCGTGCCGGTGGGCAGTGAGCTTTCCAAACAGGTGCTGATGCTTGGTCAGCCGCTCTTGAAGTCGTGCGTCTCACGGACCAACGAGTCCGTGTTGGCCGACAACGACTTGTCGATGATTTGCGTGCCTGTGCTCGGCCCATCGCACGCGAGACTGGGAACGATCCTGCTGGAAGCGGATGACGACAATCGCGGCTTCACGGATGAGGATCTGGAACTGGTGGCGGCTGTCGGCATCTTGACCGGTCAGGCTGTTGAGTATGCCCGCAATCATCAGGCTCTGCTGCGGCTCGATCAAACTCAGCGGCAGTTGGAAACGGCTCGGCAGATTCAATTTCGGATGCTTCCTCGCACGCGGCCGAATGTGCCCGGTTATTCGTTCTACGAGCATTACGCGCCGGCTGACGCGGTGGGCGGAGACTTCTACTTCTTCGATTCACTTCCGGATTCCCGCGTATTCATGGGCGTGGCGGATGCGTGTGGCAAAGCGTTGCCCGCCGCGTTGATGATCGCCCAGTTCGCCACGGAAGTGCGGCATTGTCTCGCCACCGCCCGGACGCTCAAGTTGGCTATGAGTTCACTCAACCACTTCGTCTGCGACTTGGCGGAGGGCTTCATCACTTTCTGTTTGTGTCTGTTGGACGCCAATCACCACACACTCACCGTCGTGAATGCCGGCCACATGTCTCCCTTGTGTCGGCGACGCAAGTCTGGCGAGGTCGAAAGTCTAACCAATAAACACGGCAGTTTCCCGCTGGGGATTGCAGCCAACGAGCAATTTCACCCCACGACGGTTTCGCTGGAACCGGGTGACCAAGTTCTGCTATACACCGACGGCATCACCGAAGCTATGGCGCCGGATAACAGCCTGTATGGCACCGCCAGACTTCAAAAACTCATGGCGTCCCCCCGAGAAGATGTGAAGTCACGACTGGATGCGATCGTGGCTGAAGTCGTGCGATTTCGTGCCGGACGTCGACCGTCGGACGACAGTTGCCTGCTCGGGTTCGCTCGCACGGATGGGTGAACGAAAGTCGATTCGCCGCAAAGCCACGTCGGCGACAAACAGGACCAGCCCCAGCATTAAGAGCTCCTGCCAAAGTGATTTCGTTTGCTGAACGGCGGGGCGCGTGCCTGCCGGGTGAGCGTCACCCACCATGTCGCTTTGAAACACCTCGCTTGCAGACGGTGAAAACCGGCCGCCGGTGACGTCGGCGATCTGCTTCAACAACTCGACATTCGTTGGGCGCAGCCGCAATTCGGCGGAATAGCTCACGGTCAGGCCACGCGATTGCTGATTCAGCAGCGGGCCATCACGAAAGGATTTCTGTGATACGTGCAGATGGTACGCGCCCGCCTGGGGCGTCTCGAACTCGGCGACATAACGGCCGGGGGCGATTTGCGGCAGCGGCAGCTTGAATTGTCCCAACCGTGGGTCGATCAACGTCAGTTCGCTGTCGGCGTGATTCAGGAACCGGCCCGAAATGTCGATCGCGTCGAGCGTGAGCGTGGCGCGGCGGTCGCGCTGTTGGATCTCAACGGTCACTCCTTTTGCATCGTTCTTCCGCATCGCATGTCGCACGACCTGCGCCCAAAACCTGCTGAACTCCGGCCACGTCAGCCATTCGGCGGCCCAACGGCTGCTCGCGTCGGATGTGAACGCGACCGACGTCCCCAAGCCGTATCGCCACCAGGCGAGCAACGGGTCGCCTTGCTCGGATGCGAGGATCAACTCGCACGTCGCTTTGGGTTTCGTCAGCACATAGCCCAGCAGAAACGGAGCGGACTCGAAATCAATTCCCGCCAGAGCGGATGTCGGCCGCATAACCTGCGGCAAGAACGGTTCTTCTTTGATTGCCGCCTTGCTGGCCGTCAGTGTTTCCTTGGCGAAGATTTGCGGCAGCGACGATGGATCGGTGGCGACGAAGTGTCGGCCTTGAGCGATGCGTGCGATCGTGGCGAGCAGTTCGTTCGCCGCGCCGTCGCCGACGCCGACGGTCGAGCAGGTGATCCGCGCCGCAACCATGTCTTGAGCCAAGCCCTCGAAGTCTCCGGGGCTCGAGATGCCGTCGGTCAGCATGATGACGTGCTTCAGCTTGGCCACGGCGTTCGTCAGCGTTTGATGGGCCTCTTCCATCGCCGGATACATGCTCGTACCGCCGCCGATCGTGATGCCGGCGATGTCGTCCAGGATGCGGCCTTTGTTCGCGGCGGATTGGAACTCACTCGTCCACGCGAACGCTTCGTCGAACACAATGACGCCGAGCTGATCTTTGGCGGTGAGCAGCTCAGCCGTCGCGCGGCCCGCGGCCTTGGCCATTTCCAATTTCTCGCCCGCCATCGAGCCGGAGCGATCGATGACCAGCACCATCGCCAGGCTGGGCTTTTCTTTCTCTTTCTCGAAGTCGCTGCGGACCGGCAGGATGTCTTCGAGCGTGGTCTTGAAATAGCCGCCCAGCCCGAACGACTGATCGCCGCCCAGCATCAAGAATCCGCCGCCAAGTTCTTGCACATACGTGCGAGCCAGTTCCATTTGACGCTGCGTCAACGCGGTCGCCGGCACGTTCGACAACGCAAGCAATTCGTAATTCTGCAAGTCCGACAAGTCCTCTGGTAGACCTTCCGGAGCACGGACATCGACCTGAATGTCCTCTTGTTGCAACGCGAAAACGAGGTGTTGCGTCTGCTTCGGGTCGCTGTCGATCAACAGCACTCGTGGTGTGCCGGACGTGAACACCAAACCGCTGTCGCTGTTGTTGTCGAGCAGCGTGTCTTGTGAGACCTCACTGATCCGCGCGGTGTACTCGGCCAGCCGTTCTTTCTGGATCGACTGGGGAAAGCGGAATCGGTTCTCGCCTTTCGTGACCGGCTTCCGTTCCGCGACGACTTTGTGTCCTCCGCGAAAGACTTCGATCAGCCCTTCGTCATCGTGATTCGCGTCGACGATCACTTCGACATGAAACGGCTCTCCCTCGCGCACCTGAGCCGGCACGCGCACGGCCGAGAGTTGTACTTCGGGATCATCGCGTGTCGGCAGCGGGACTGTCGTGATCGGTATTGCTTCGCGGCGTTGATGTCGATTCGCCGTTGCGAGCGCGGCTTGCAAGGCGTCTCCCGATGTTTGATTGCCGTCGGTCAGAAGCACGATGCGCGGCACATAATCCGGAGGCATCGCCGCCGCGGCCGCTTCGATGGCCGCGGCGATGTTTGTGCCGCTGCGGTCGCTCACCGTTCCCGGTGTCGCCGCGAAAGGCAGATACAAGATGCGATCTTCCGACGTGAGCGGGCTCGCCGCGCGAGCTTCCTTTAAAAACTTGTCCGCGATCAATCGGTGCGTGCTGTCATCGCCGACACTCACGCTCTGATCGATGGCGACGATCACAAACTGTCGAGATGTCGGACGCAGTAACGTCAGCCCGGCCATCGCCAGCACGAGCAACAACACCATCAACGATCGCACTGCCAGCGAAGCCGCTCGCTGACCGAAGGAAAAATCCACTAAGCTGCGTCGAAAGCACCACCACAGCCAGGGCAACGCGATCAGGCCCAACAGCCATTCGGGATGAGTGAACTCCAGTCCCCAGCGCAGATCGGACATACCGGCCTCATCTCCGTCCTGCGATCGTGTGAGCCAAAGGGACACCCGCGTCCAACACGCGACGCAGCGAGTCGCGCACGTCCGACATGACGTCGTCGAGTTCCGGGACTTGTCGCAATGGCTCGGCAAATCCGTTCTCCATCGCCGCGTGCAGTTGACTGAGTTGACCATGCATTCGTTCGCGGAAGGCGACCCACTCACGATCGGTCAAATCATGTCGCAGCAAGATGGTCTCGTCGGAACTATGCACACGCTCAAGTCTCGCGAGCGTCGAGCCTTGTGTTCGAAATAAGAACCCGTCGACACAGGCTCGACGCAATCGACTTTCGGCATCGAACTGAATGACAGGATCGGCCCCAAAGTAAACCGACCAAGCTCCGCTCCGCTTGAAGCCGGCGACAATCGGCTCCTTCAGAAACGGGACGCGAAACTCCACACGGCGCACCAAGGCCGTGGCTTCCTGCAGCAAGTCGTCGCGGTCGGTTTCGTGTCGGGCCATGAGGGAGTTCATGCGTCAGCGTGCGTCGGGGAAAATGCTCTGGGGTGTGCTCTCTCTGGGATGATTCATGCCTTCGTAGCCAATCTCGCCAGAGATTGGGGTGTTGTCACGAGTTGCACCCAATCTCTGGCGAGATTGGCTACGGCACCCTGCCGACAATTCGCAGGGAGCCATGAATAATTTGTTAAGTCCTTCGATTCCGGGGTATTCGGAATCTGAGTCGCGGAGCGACTCAGATTCGTAGCCGAGTCGCTCCGCGACTCGGATTGAGGCCGGCCAGACTTCGCCATCGGAAAAATTAGCCAGCCGTGGCTGATCGGGAGAAAATTCTATCGGCCGAGAATTTTCCTTGGTATCTTGTCTGCTGCAGCCCATCGTCCCGAAGCCCTTCCGCGCGGGAAATTGTGATGACCATCTTGGCCGAAGCACCTCAATTCCAGTCGTCCGGCGAACTGCCCACGTTCAGCCCCGAACGCTCCAACGACATCGAGCAGAAGCACCGGCGAATCGCCGAGTTCTTGCGCGCGAAGCGTTACTCCGCGTTGCTGCTGCAGCGGCCGAGCAATCTGGCGTGGTTCACCAGTGGAGCCGACTTTCCGGGACACAACTCGTTGGATCCGGCGCTCTCGTTGTTCGTGATGCCAGAAGCACGAGTCGTGCTGTCCAGCAATGCCGACTCCGCGCAGCTCTTCGAGGGTCCGCTGATCGGACACGGCTTTCAGTCGAAGGAGCGACCCTGGTACGAGCCGCATTCCGTGTTGGTCGAGGACTTGTGCCGCGGCCGGATGGTCGCGAGCGACACCGGAGTTGGTAAGACGATCGATGTCTCCCCACAGTTGCGAGACTTTCGCCTGCCGCTGAACGCGTTGGAATGCGAGCGGCTGCGCGAGTTGGGCCTGCATGTGGCTCACGCCGTCGAAGCCACGGCCCGCACATTCGAGCACGGTGATTCCGAAGCCCTGATCGCGGGACAACTCTCGCACCGTTTACTCAAGCATCGCGTCCTGCCGGTACGCTTGCAGATCTGCGCGGACGGCATCTCGCAACGCTTCCGACATTGGACCTTTACAACCGATCCAGTCGAACGCTTCTGCACCCTGACGGCCATCGGCTGTCGCGGCGGATTGTGCGCGGCGGCGTCTCGCACGGTCTGTTTTGGCGAAACTCCTGACGATCTGCAATCCAGTTTCCAACTGGCGATGATGACTCAAGCCACAGGGATGTTTTTCTCGCAATCCGGTTTCACGATCGCCGAGACGTGGAAGCGGGTCGCCCGCATTTACGAGAAGTTCGGGCGCCGGGAAGAATGGGAACTCGCCGACCAAGCCGAAGTCATCGGTTACGAGCCGTGCGAAGTCGCCGTGACGCCGCACAGCGACTTCGTCCTGCAGCCCGGTATGGCCTTGTTCTGGCACCCCTCCGTCGGTCCCGCATTGGTCGGCGACACCATGCTGATTGGAGCCAACGGATTGGAAATGCTGACACCGATGGAGCAATGGCCGATGTCCAAAGTCGACGTCCGCGGCTCCACGATTCTGCGGCCGGACATCCTGCAACGCATCGTATGAGCAACTCGGTCGCTCCGGCCCCAGTGTCGCAGTCCGGAATTGACTTATCCGCCGGACCGCCGATTGCCCTTCAGAAAGTGCTTCTGTGGTGAATGGTCCCCACGGATAGCGGCGAAAACACCGATCGGGACTGGCGATCACTGTCTGTTCTGCAAACGGTGAAAATCTTGTTGCGGCAAGAAGATTTGTGGCGCTGCCAAAGTAACCCGAAGCGTCAGCGAGGGCGAAC
>CAZPUJ010000720.1:0-4755 GCA_964589725.1 uncultured Planctomycetaceae bacterium | reverse complement strand
CGCCCGAACCTCCGGCCTCCCGCCGAGCCAGTTAAGAGCGTCCCGACTTACCGCCCGACAACCCCTCGGGCGTTTTTTGAGCACCCAGGTGGCCCCCTTTTACTCGCTCACGCTGGCCCCCTTTCTGACGCTCATCACCATCCGAACAGCGAACCGAGCAGACAGTCGAACGCTCCGTGTGAATGTGACAGGGAGATTGCCATTCCGCTCAACAACGAAATTCCCAATGAACTGAGGAACGCCACCAACAGCTTGCTGAGCCACACATCCCACGCCGACGCGCCCGCCGAGCGAAGCAACTCCCAGGTTCCGCTCTCAATTTCTCTCGCAAACGTCCGCGCGCCGACGAGCACGGGAAAAACGAGTCCAGCGATTTGGACGAGAAGAATTGGCAACGAGAACATCTCATTTCGATTGACCCACTCCCATCGAGCCCACAGAGCGGCAACCAGGATCCCCACCGCAAAGGCTCCGCAGATGCCAGTTACCTCGCTCAGCTCTTTCCACATCAACCGTCGAAAGCTTCCGCCGCCACGCGACCAGATCGCGTCTAACGGCGGCCTCGTCGAATTCGAGTTGGAAATTGACGCGGGCATGCGAGCCTCAAATCGAAGTAGGTCAGCCTTTCCAGGCTGACCCGATCAAAGAATGACGTGATTTTGCCCATCCGGGTCAGGCGAGAAAGCCTGAGCGCCGGGTTGGGAAGTCGTCGACTTCAGGATGCCGACGAAAATGTCTTCGAGTGTGAGTGGCCGGTTCTCTAACTCCACGAGCAATCCTTCATCGCGCAACGCTGCCAGTCGCGATTCCTCTCCGCCGCGCAGCAAGACTCGCCATTGCCGCTCGCGCTGATGCTGGCTGATGATTGTGCCGCCGAGGTCTGGCAGCGTCGTCGCTCCGTTGCCGAGAGTCAGCGTGATCTCGCGGACTTCGGCCTTCAGCGTGTCGAGCCGCTCGACCAGCAACAGGTTCCCTTGCCGAATGATCGCGACGACTTCGGCGATGCGTTCGACTTCGGCGATTTGATGGCCAGGAGAGCAGCACAGTGCGCCCGCGAGCGGCGACGTCCACCATGCTTTCCAGAAACTCGCGACGCACGACTGGATCGAGACCGGAAGTCGGCTCGTCGAGCACCAGCAATTCCGGTTCGTGCCCCATACAGAGTGCCAGCGAGACTTTCGACCGCATCCCTTTCGAGAGCGTTTTGATCTTCTTGTCGATCGGCAAGCCGAACTGGCCGACGTATTCGCAGAACCGCTGATAGAAACCATCCGCATAGAAGCCAGCCGTGAACCAGCCGATTTGTTCGATGGTCATCCACTCGTAAAGAGCTGGCCGTTCAGGGACGTAGCCGACGCGCTGCCGAATCGTCTGCCCGTGAGCTTGGCTGTCGAGTCCGAAGACTTGGGACCGGCCCGTCGTCGGCTCCAACAGGCCGAGCAGAATCCGAATCGCCGTCGTCTTGCCCGCGCCGTTGTCTCCGAGCAACGCGACGACCGAACCGGGTTCCGACGACAGCGAGAAGCGGTCCAGCGCGACCTGCTTGCCGAAGCGTTTCGTGATTTGATCCCAGCCGAAGACAGCGCTCATGCGTCCGCTCCTTTCTTGCTTCGTTTCCCCTTCGCAGCCCGCTCTATCCGCGTCAACTCGTTCTCGACCAGCGAACGAATCTCGCCCGTCTCCAACCGGCTGCTGTGAGCTTCTTCCAAAACATGCCTGATCCGCTCGCGCAGCAGCGAGAGCCGCTCTTTCTCGCAGTGTGAGACAGCGTCAGTCGTGACGGCCAATCCAGTGCCGCGCACCGCTTCCAGAATCCCTTCGCTCGACAGATCGCGATACGCCTTCACGACCGTGTTCGGGTTGACGGCCAGCTCCTTCGCCAGCTCGCGCACTGAAGGGACCAGGTCGCCGGGAGCCAGCGTGCTGCTGGCCACCGCGAACTTCACCTGTCGCACGATCTGGTCAAAGATCGCCAAGCCGTTCGTCGGATTGATCGAGAAAAACATGGCCGCCACCTCGATGTGTTCTATCGTGATAGAACAGTAAAACGAACCGACTCGGATTTCAAGCCGGAACGCGTGGGACAGCGACGGTCGGGGCGTGCATCGAAAAAGTGGGTGGAAAATTTCGCGGCGGGGATCTCAGCCCCATCCAGCTCGTCTGGATGGAACTGACGATGGAATGCTAGAGAGAGCGTGAAGTCGTTCGTTTCAGACCCCATCCGCCTCGCGCGGATGGTGAAACAGATCGTTTTGGCACTTATCGCCGAATGCTCTGGTTCACCATCCGCACGAGGCGGATGGGGTCCGAGCGACCCTTCAATCGTTGGAGTAGCGATCCATCTACTGGTTCCATCCAGACGAGCTGGATGGGGACGATATTCGGCACCCACTTTTTCGATCCACGCACCGCCGGTCGGCCTTCGGAGATCGGCTTTCGGCCGGCAGCCGATTGCTGAAAGCCAATCGAGCCAGACGACTTGCCTCCGTTGGAATGATCAGCCGAACGTAACGACTCAGCGCAGTGGCGACTTATCGTCGAGAAAGTCGCACACGGCGGCCGCCATCGCTTCGACGCCGGTTTTGAGGCACGCCTCGTCGATGTCGAATTCAGCCGTGTGCAGGCCGGCCGTGATCCCCTTGTCGGGATTCGCGACTCCCAGTCGGAAATAGAAGCCGGGAACTTCGCGCGCGAAGAAGGAAAAATCTTCGCCGCCCATGCTGGGACGAAGCTCGATGACGTTCTGTTCGCCAGCGATGCGGCGCAGCGCCGGCAACGTGCGGCGAGCCAACTCGGCGTGGTTGATGACCGACGGGTATCCTTTGCGGTATTCGAATTGATACGTGGCACCGTGAGCTTCGGTCACTCCCTTGATCGTTCGCCGCATGAGTTCGATGACGCGGTCGCGAAACACGTCGTTGTAGGTTCGCACGGTTCCGCCGAGCTCCACCTGTTCGGCGAGGATATTCTCGCGCGTGCCGCCGCGGATTGTGCCGATCGTCAGCACTAGCGGCTCTTGGGTGTCGGTATGTCGGCTGCGGATCGACTGCAACGCCAGGATCGCTTCAGCCGCGACCAGGATCGAGTCCACGCCGCGCTGCGGCGCCGCGCCGTGAGCCATCTTGCCTTTGATGATGATTTGAAACCGATCGCTGTTCGCGCTTTCAGAACCAATCGTGAAACCCAGCCGACCGGCCGTCAACGGTCCGGAGCGCTCGGCGTCTTGGCCGTCTTTGGGTGTTGCGAAGGGCGTGCAATGCAGCGCGAAGATCGCGTCCGGGCGAGGATTCTCCAAAACTTTCTCGCGCAGCATGCGTTTGGCTCCCCAGTCGCCTTGAAACGTCGCCGGCAAAGCTTCTTCGGCCGGTTGAAAGATGAACTTCACGCTTCCGTTCACAGCGTCGCGATGCTTGGCGAGCAACTCCGCCACTCCCAGCGCGGCCGTGACATGCACGTCGTGCCCGCAGGCGTGCATGACTCCCGGATTCTCCGAGCGATACGGCCTGTCGTCGCTGGCCTCGGTGATCGGCAGCGCGTCCATGTCGGCTCGCACAGCGACGCAACGGTCGCCACTCTTCCCCTTCAGCAACGCGACGATGCCGTGTCCCGCGACTCCTTCGCGCACTTCCAGCCCCAACTCTTTCAACCGCGTGGCGACGAGTTGTCCGGTGCGCTTCTCGTCGTTGCCCAGTTCGGGGTGCCGATGAATGTCGCGCCGTGTTTCGACGAGCATTGGAAACAGCGCCTCGACATCTTGATGGAAGCGAGCATCGCGAGCCGCTTGTTTGGGCGATTGTGCTTCCGCTCGTACCACGGTGGCGAACAGCACAAAGTTCAAGACGGTTGGCACGATGAGTCTTGAGAGAATCTTCGTTGTCATGGCGTCACCCGATGAGGCTTGGCAGAAAAGGGCGAGGGCGATGATACTGACAAACTTGCCGCTCGACATCGGAGCCACCTACGTTTGGCATTGGCTCCAAGTCATTGGCATCCGCTGCTGGTCGAACCTCATCGGTGTTGAGCAACACGCCACCCGGTCGCAGCGATTCAAAACAGCGTTGGTGAACGTCTTGCGGCATCGCCGTGATTTGACAACGGCTGCGCATCGGCCAGGTTGATCCAAGTTCCCTGTTGCGCGGAACGGACGCAGGCATCGGTGAAGCGTTGCACGGACCAGCCGTCATCAAGGCCCGGATGTTCAGTCGGCTCGCCTGTGATGCGAGCATGTAAGGCAGGAAATACGTGGTGGACGAACCGGTTGCCGAAGCCGGGATTGGGTACGGTGCTCAACAGTTCTGGATCTTGGCCGGCACGAGCCAGCAGCAAACGTCCGCTGAGCCGGTCGAGTGAGAGTGACGCCTCGGTGACATTCATCCCAATCGGCTTCTCGCACACGACGTGCTTGCCCGCCGCGGCACAGGCCATGACGGCCTCATGGTGCATCGCATCGGGCGTCGCGACGACGACCAGGTTCACTTCGGGATGGTCGACCACCTTCCGCCAATCGTCACTGATGAACGGAGCGTCGTCCTGCCGAGCTGCGGCCTCCAATAAGTCGCGCCGCCGCGCACACAGCGCGATAATCCGAGCGTCAGCCCGCGCCTCGCGAATCTCCGCTCGATATGGCGTGCCGATGTACCCCGTGGCTCCGAGAACTCCAACGCCGAATGGTTGCATTGCTCGTGGCTACCTCTGCTGATGGGGGAGTTTCATTTCTTGTCACCCCGCGCCGTCGCGTTCGACTAATTTTTTCGC
>CAZPUJ010000719.1:0-5147 GCA_964589725.1 uncultured Planctomycetaceae bacterium | reverse complement strand
CATTCGGGCGAGCGAATCGGTGCCGCCGGAATCGGCCTCGGCCGGAACGGCGAAAGGGAGAGTGAAGGCGCTGGTTGCGAAATGGTTACCGTCAGCTCATCCGACCGAGCCGAAGACGCGCGAACAGCTTGAGCAGGAGCTTGGCATTCCGGCCGTGGCCATGACGGTCGTTGGCTTCGGAAGCATTGCGATCGGCCTATTCATGTTTTTGGTGATGTTGATGAATTTCAGACGCGTCGGTGACGAATTTGGGTTCTTCACCGTGATGACGCTCGCAGCCGGGGTAGTCTCGGCATACACGGGGCTGTCGCTGAAGAGCCTGCAAAATTTTCGGTTCGCAGTCGTTGGCGGCATTTTGTTGCTGGCGTTATTCGGAGTGTTGTGGCTGGCGACGCTGCCATTCGCAATTTGGACGTTGCTGATTCTGAGGCATCCCGGTGCGCGGAGCCATTTCACCGACGTGCCCCTGTCCGATAGCCGTGCTTGGACGACTCTGCGAAACACAGCATCTGCTCTTTGGCAGCGTTGCCGCGACTTCGCTCAAATCGCGTGGCCTAAGATTCGCCGGACAGGCTCGAACGTGGCTGAAGCAGCTCCCGGAGCCTTTCAGAGAGTGGTCGCGGTGACTCAACGCAAAGACTTGACCTGCGGCGTGATCTTTCTGAGTCTGGAGTGCCTGTGGTCGCTGTGGTGCATTGGTGTGGTGATCGCGATTCTGCTCGGCGCGCGAGTTGTGCCCGTGGATGCCCGGTATCCGTTCGAGCCAACTCCCTCGGTTCTGATCCCTGTGGGGTGCGCCGCTTTCGGTTGGGTGTTGGGCACCATCCTGCTGCTGCGACACTGCGGGCGCTGGCTCCGTTCGCCCGGCTCACTCAACCGTTCGGCACGCCTCGCCTTGCCCACGGAAGGACTGTTGGCCCTGGCGTTCATGTCGTTCCTCCTAGTACTGATCATGTCGTTCGGGATTGCAGATCGCGTGTCGCTCGGCCAGCATCGCTTTCCAACGGTGCAACAAGCCTTTGACCGCACAGTTTTGATCGTGGCTCTGCAACTGGGCTTCGACCTGGTCATGGGCGTTTGCCTCGCTCTGATGCATTGGTCGTCCCGCACGCGATTGACTCGCTGGACGTTGTTCGTCAGCACCATTCTGTACCCGTTCGCCCTCGCCACCAGCCTGCTGGAACGGGACGAAGGCGTGCATTGGACACCCTTCGTGCCGATCTGGCTGTGCGTCCCTATCGGCCTCTGGGCGATGATCGCGTTGCGACGTGACGTGCGACCAGCCGAACCAACGTTGGCGATGCCCGACGAAGCCGCTGCGACGGCGGCATCGACACGTTGCCGAGCTTGATGATGCGGCGTCCAGCAATGGAACCCGACGCTAGCGCGTTCCGGCTGATTTGTTGGCCGATCACTAAGAGAAACTTAGCCATCTGCAAGTGAGGTGCAATCGCCCGGCAGATTGATATTCTCGCTCGCGGAGGAATCGTCTGATGAAAGTTCTCGGATCGGCAGTCTGTTTCCTGTGTTTGTTCACCTCGCTCGCGCCGCGCGGAATCCTCAAACCGGGCGAGATCGCGAAGGCGGCGGCCTCGACCGAGAAGGATTGGTTCGCGTTCGATCCGTCGGCCGACAAGTTCGAGGCGTCGTCAGCGATCGATCTGCGGTTTCTCAACGAAAAAGCTGCGGGCGAGCGCGGCTTTATTGCGGCCAAAGATGGCCGTTTTAGACACAGCCAAACGGGCGAGCCGGTGCGGTTCTGGGCGGTCAACGGCGCGGCGGCGAAATCCCGCGATGACTTGAAACACGAGGCGCGGCAACTGGCGAAGTACGGCGTCAATCTCGTGCGGCTGCACGGCCCGATGTTCGACAAACGTGGTGAAGTCGACCCCGCCAAGATTCAGAGGGCCTTCGATGTTGTCGAGACGATGAAGGCAGAGGGGATCTACACGCACTTCTCGATTTACTTCCCGCTGTGGTTCGATCCGCCGACTGACCTCGATTGGCTGCCGGGCTACGACGGCAAGTCGCACGCCTTTGCGACGCTCTATTTCAATGCGAAGTTTCAGGAGAAGTATCGCGGCTGGTGGAAGGCGTTGCTCACGACCCCCAGCCCGACGACTGGCAAGCGATTGATTGACGAGCCGGCGGTGTTCGGCGCGGAACTCATCAACGAAGACTCGTTCTTCTTCTGGACGTTCAACGACAAGAACATCCCGGACCCGCAGCTTCGATTGCTGGAACAACAGTTCGGCAAGTGGCTGAAGACGAAATACGTCACGCTGGAGAAAGCGAGCGCCGCGTGGAAGGGGATGACGATCGGCCGCGATGCGCCGGCTGATGGGCGAGTCGGTTTCCGTCCGTTGTGGAACATCGCTCACGAGCGGACGCCGCGCGATCAAGACACCGCGCGGTTCCTGACCGAGGTGCAACGCCGGTTCTATGACGAGTCGTCACAG
The DNA here is from genome assembly GCA_964589725.1 of uncultured Planctomycetaceae bacterium. Taxonomy (GTDB): domain Bacteria; phylum Planctomycetota; class Planctomycetia; order Planctomycetales; family Planctomycetaceae; genus CAYSHJ01. Next base: position 2,688 of record CAZPUJ010000719.1, on the reverse strand, counting down.
TTCCTGCGCGGGCTCGGATTCAAGGGGCTGATCACCGCCTCGAATTGGGCGACCGCCAGTCCGGAAGTCTTTGGGCCGCTGGAGAAATTCACGTACACGGCGGGAGACTTCATCGACCGGCACGGCTACTTCGGCTGCCGCAACGAGGGACAGTTCTCCGAGTGGTCGATGCGCGACGGGCATTCGTATGCCGATCGCAGTGCATTGCGATTCGAAAACGAAGAGCCCGGTAAGCCCGCGTCGTTCGTACATCCGGCGATGGACCCCAGCTACGACGACAAGCCGTCAATGATCTCGGAGACAACCTGGAACCGCCCGAACCGGCATCGTGGCGAGGCTCCGCTGTATCTGGCGGCGTTCGGAGCATTACAGGACAGCGACTGCATCGTCCACTTCGCGAAGGACGGTGTCGATTGGTCGGTCAAGCCGGGCTACTTCATGCAGCCGTGGACGCTGACTGCTCCGACGCAATTTGGCCAGTTTCCCGCCGCCGCGCTGATCTATCGCCGCGGCCTCGTGAAGACCGGCGACGTCATGGCCGACGTAACGCTGTCCGTCGAAGACTTGCTCAAGCTGCGAGGCACTCCGCTGCCGCAAGACGCCGCATTCGACGAACTGCGGCTGAAAGACGTCCCGCAAGGAACGACGCTCGGTCAGGGCCAGCACATCGACCCGCTGATTCACTACGTCGGTCGCACGCGAGTGAAGTTCAGTGGGACAGGCAATCCTGCCCGTCCCTCAGAAACTTCGAACGAAAGCAAGACGGGCAAGAGTGCCCGTCCTCCAGTTCAGTTCACCGCGCTCGCTCAGTTCATCGATCACGCAAAGAAGCTTGTTACCAGCCAAACCGGAGAACTGAAACTCGACTGGGGCAAGGGCGTCCTGATCATCAACGCCGCCGCCGCTCAGGGAGCCAGTGGCAACCTTGCCGCTGTCGGGGAGATCACTCTCGCTGATGTGTCGCTGTCGATCCCGCTCGATGTCGCTCACGCGATCGTCGTCAGCCTCGACAGCCAGCCGTTGGCAACATCCAAGCGAATGCTGCTGCAGGTGATGACCGAAGAGAAGCCGACCGGCTTCCGTAGCGAATCGCTTGGTGACCGTCGCCACCGCATCACATCCATAGGCGAGAACCCGTGGCTGGTCCACAAGCTCGAAGGGGTCGTTCGACTGAGACGTCCCGATGCCGCCAAACTCAAAGTCACCGCGCTCGACCAGTTTGGCCAACCAACGTCAACCACATTCTCCAGCGATGCGATTCGCCTCCAACCCGACAGGCTGTATTACGCGATCGAAGCTCCGTGACGTCATTTCCCGGTTGCAAACTTCTGAATGCGGTGGTTGTAGGAATCGACGACAAAGAATTCGCCGCGGTGATTGAAGGCGAGCGTGTGCGGGGCGAAGAACTTACCTGGCTCGGAGCCTTGCCCGGCTTGCAGGCCGCCGAGCAGTTTGCCGTTGGTGTCGAACTCAAACGCCTGCACGCGGTTGTTGTAATGGTCGGTGACGAAGATCGTTTGCTCGTGAATCGCGATTCCGATCGGGAACTCGAACTCGCCGTGGGCCGTTCCTTCTTTGCCCCACGCTAACAGGAAGCGAGGTGGTGTGGCGTTCGGTCCGTCCGCGAGGAGTATGCAGGCGACAAAGGCCGAGGGTAACCACGACCAAACGGCAAGTCCGAAGATAACTCGCGCCATCGGCTTCAGATTCTTTCTCATGGCAGCCCGCTCTTAACGGTCGAAACGTTTCTGGCACCGAAGACCTAGACCCGCGCGCTGTTGCGAACGTCTCCGTCGTTACGTAAAGAGTTCGTCTTCGACGAGCTTGAGATACTTGTTGACGTAGAACATATCCGGTTCTTCCCGGGCCGCTCGCGCACCGATTGTGAAATCCGGGCTTTTCGGTGTCAGTGGATTGAACAGAACCAAACCGATGCCGAATATCCGAGCCAGCGCGTCCAAACGCGCGAGGTCTTCTTCCGACGAGTTCTGTGGAACAACGATGTACGACTTGTGCGAGAACAACTTGTAAGAGCACGCTTGTCCGAACGCTGTGATAAGGCCGGCGACGTCCAGCTTGATCTCGGCGGCGACGATCTCGGTCGGCGGTTTGATAATGTCTGACCGACGCGGGTCTCGCACGCCGATCACATCGGGCGTCCCCCATTTGTCTTTGAAACGGTTCCCGCCGAGCGAGATTGTGCGAGTGCATTCTTCCAGTTCGTTCACGAGCCAGTCGCCGAACGATTCGTAGAAGTCTTCCTCTTTGATCTTCTCCTCTTTGATTTTTTTCGTGATCTCGACCTGTGCTTCGCCGTCTTCGTGGTATTTCGTGGACTTGTAGAGTCCCCGAGTCGGTACATGAATGTCCGACGGCAGCTCAGTGCGGAACTTGTGTAACGATCCGTGAATGGTGTTGACCGGAATCACAGGAAACGTCTCCGAAATGGCGCGCACGAGTTCTGAATAACGCTTCCCGGTTGGCGAACCGGAAACAAGCTCAATCGCTTTTTGAATCACCTTCTCGGTACTTGTCATTAGGATTCCCTCGACGTCAACAGCTCAGCGGGGGCGTCGCTCTCCCGCCGGACTTCGTCTTCTCCTCGGCACTGCAAACGTTTGAAATCTTCGCGCCACGCAAAGATTTAGAACCGACACACTAACCCGAAGCGTCAGCGAGGGCGCGCGT
>CAZPUJ010000718.1:0-6053 GCA_964589725.1 uncultured Planctomycetaceae bacterium | reverse complement strand
TGGCACAGCGTCGTCCTGTTCGCGATGTGCGTGCTGACAAATGTGATGTTGTTGTCCGGCGTGACATCGCGTTTGCTGTATCTGGGCTTGTGGGGCGTGCTGCTGAGCCTGTGGGCGGCGATCTTTTGGAACCTGCGTCGCCGCGCGGGACCGATCACGTTTGTCGAACGTCAGATCGCACACAGTTGGGCCGGCAGCATGATCGCCAGCGTGTTGCTGTACGTCGTCGAGGCGGCGTTGGACTTGCCGGTGCTGTCGCTCTCTCCCGTGCTCGGCCTGATCAGCGGCATGGTCTTCTTGGTTAAAGCGTCGATCCTGTCCGGAGCTTTTTACATTCCGGCGGCGGCGATGTTCTTGACAGCTATGGTGATGGCCTTGATGCCGCTGTGGCCGGTGTACGACTTGCGGATCGCCTTGTTCGGAATCACTTCCGGCCTCAGTTTCTTTCTGCCGGGACTGAAGTATCACCGTCAGCGTCAAGCGGCGTTGCGAGCTTCAGCGTCACCGGATTGACGCGAAACACTTATTGCGGGCTTCGCCCGCAACCGACGTAGGTCGGACACCTACGTCCGACTAGCCGGACGTGGGCGTCCGGCCTACGAAATCGGCAGGCCGCGCGAAAGGTTGCGTTCTGGTCTCCTGCTTGTATAGTTCTCGCCGTCCGCACGCGGACTCGGAGAGGTGGCAGAGTGGCCGAATGCGCCGGTTTGCTAAATCGGTGTAGGGTTTTAATCCTACCGCGGGTTCGAATCCCGCCCTCTCCGCTTCTCATGGCCGATCAGTGGAAGTCGGCTTGCTGGGCGTCGTCATGAGCTTGGTTGAAAATCGAAACCGTCGAACCTTGTTCTTGTCGGTGCTATGCCTTGCCTGCTGGCAGTGCGTGGAGTTCTCACTGGCATCAGCTCAGGAGCGAAGCCGTCCAAGCACTCCTGCGGGCTCTCCGGGCGAGACTTCGTCGCAGCGGTTGCTGCCGTTGCCGGCGGGAGCTTCCGCCGATCTCAAGCAGCAGGTGCAGTGGCTACAGCAACTGCAGCGGCTGATGGCCGCTGGCTCATTGGGAAGTGACACGTCTGAGACTCCGAAAATGGATCCAGAGCAACTCAATGCTCTGCTGAGTGCGATGAAGCAGTTCACCGAGGCCCTTCCCCAGGGGACTGTTCTTCCCAAGTCAGACAGTCATTCCTCCGAGCAGCTTTTCAAGATGATGTCCGACCCCGCACTGCAGGAGCAGATGCGGCAGTTGCTCGAACAGTTTTCGCAGAATGGAAAACTGCCTCCAGTGAAGGAGACGGCCGATTCTAAGAGCGTGCCGCTCCCGTCGGCCTCAACTCCTCGGTCTGCTGGACCTGCTCAGGAATTACCGGCGATGCCGCCTGCCGCTCAAGAGTGGATGAAACGGCTGTTTCGGCAAGCCGGTCGCCAACCGAATGAACCGCCCAATGATGGCAAATCGGGAGATCAAAAACTCAAACCAGCGAACCCCGATCGTGAGCGTGTCGAGCCTAATGTTCCAGCGCCGGCTGACAAACCGAAGCAGTTCGACACTTCACCAAAGGATGTCTCCAAGCCATCAAGGTCGCAGCCCGATGATCAAATTCGTGAGCCGCCGACCACCACGCCGCCGTCGAAACAATCAGTGACTCCCCAGAACTCCAGCAACAGCCCGAAGTCGCCGCAGATGGATGTCCGGTCGGAATTGCAGGAAAAGGGATTTACTCAAACGCTGCGAAAACTGATTGATCAATCGCGTGAGGCGAGTCGGGCAGAATCAAACGGCTCGGCCGGGACATCTGCCGGGGGCCAGGATCCGGGCAATGGATCGTTGTCGGGACTTGAGAAGTCGATCATCCGATTGATCGATGGACTCCGCGAGGACTCGGCTCGTCAAGCGTCCCAGGTTCCCGCTCAAACGCCGAGTCCGATGCCGGCAGGAACCGCGATTCCTCAACCATCGACTCCGCCGTCCGAACCCGAACGTCGCTCGACTGCGGGAAAGGTGGTCGAATCGCTTGGCAATGTCTTCAAGGAAATGACAGCCACACCAGATGCACAACCGGGAAACGCTCGGCCTCGGCAGGGGAGATCCTCAAGCGGAGTGTCTGATTCACAAAGGATGACTTCGCGATCAACGGGACCGTTGCTGATGCTGCTCGCGGCACTGGGCTTGGTTTGGTACTTCTTGCCGCGAGTTCTGACTTCGGTCAAGGAATCGCATTTGTCACGAAGGTCGAGCTCGGTTGGCGAAGTGACACCATCAGCCGACATTCGCACTCGCGAGGATGTCGTACGAGCCTTTCATCAATACGCGCTACAATCGGCTATGTCCGTTCCAAGTTGGTGGACTCATCGCGAGGTGGAGCGGCGAGTCGCCGACACCACTCCGGCTTTGCAACCTTCGATCCAGGTGCTAGCGGATTTATATGAACTCGCTCGCTACCTTCCCGGCGAAGCGGAATTGACTCCCGACCAAATCGGCATCGCTCGCCGCGAACTGGAAAACGTCAGTCAGTCATTCCAAGTTCGCAGGGAGTTGTAGCTGAACTCGCCAGAGTTCAGGCGTTTTTCACAAACCTCTGAACTCTGGCGAGTTCAGCTACGGTCGAACTTGGAACTCCTGTCAGCAGGACCAACCAGCTCGGATGAGAAAGCGGACGATTCGGTATGCCAACACGAAGTCCGATCATCCATCGAGCAGGTTCTGTGGCGATTGCTCGCCTGCTGATGTCGCTTCTCTTTGCAATCATTCCGACATCGAACGCCTTCGCACAGAAAGTCGATGGAGATACTGCGGGGGCGGCGCCGAATTCCGAATGGCATTTTCGTCATGAGCTGTTCCAGATGCTTCTGGAGGAGCGCGATCTGAAGGTCGCAGAGTCGCTCGATGCGGCCCTCGCGTCGCCCCGGGACTCTGTCATTGTCATGACTGGAAGACTGGGTCGAGTTAACGCCGCCCACGCCAAAAACCTTTCGACATTCGCGGAACGAGGTGGAACGGTCCTTTTGGCCCTCGACAGCACCGCTTCGATCGGTGGCATCGCGAATTTTACTTCGACGTCAATCACCTCCGAGGATTCGGCGACCCAGTACCAAAGCCATTCAGACTGTCTGCGAGTGGCCAATTTGGAACGCTCCCATCCTCTGATGAAGGGGTTGAGCGAAATCATCGTTAATCGATCGGGATGGTTGGTGTTGCATCCCTCCCAATGGAAGAGCTGGGAAGTTCTCGCCACCGTCCCGGAAACTTGTTCGCCGCGCCGATGTCGCGGTCAGCCGTTGATCGCCGCCAGTCTCAGTGGCTTGGCGGATGCGGGAACGATGATTGTCGCTGCTGATCCGAGCCTCTTTACCAACAGCATGCTGTGGCATGGCGACAACGCCCTCTTCGCGATTCGTGTCAGCGAATTATTGTGTCGCGGCGAGAAGCGTCGCTTGGCATTCATCGTGGATGGCCTGCCGTTGCCGAGCTACCGCGCGAGTCCTCTCCTCCAAAGGACCGCAAAGCCGCAACCTCAGCCGCAGAAGCCGACGCCGTTGCCAGTTCTGATTCAAAACTCTCCGCCTCCGAAGCCGACGTTGGAGACGACGCTCCGCTTAGCCAACTCGGTCATTCAAAATGTCGAAGAGTCGAACATTCTGAATGAAGCGCTCATCAACCAGCCGCGCCCGCTCAATCGACGGCTCTATACATGGATCGTTTTGGTCGGCTTGGTTGCGATCATGGGTGCCTGGCTGACCCTCAAGTTGGAACACACGGCGGCAGTGAGCCCGCCGTCTCTGTCCGCTCGCACCATGAAGACGGCACTGGCTCTGCTCAAGGTGAATGAGGATCAGGCCCGTCAACATGGTGAGGCCGCACAGATGCTGGTCCGCGATTTCTGCCAGGAATTAGTAGCCGGTGGTCCTCCTATTGCCGATTGTCGGCGATGTCTGGACAACCCCGCGGTCCAGCCTTCGTTGGAAAGAATGAGCGCGTCACAGCGTCGCGAATTGGCGGGCCTCATCGAACTTGCCGCCAGTTCCGACGCGCCTCATATTTCCTCGCGCCGCTTGCAACAGATCGGCTTGCTGATTCACTCCTTGAGGGGCCTGCATCGCGAGGTCTTGCTCGAGGTGACGCAAACCGCCGGTGATGTCGAATTATTGTGAGCGACATTTGCGGGGGCGCACGACGCACTTTGCGATTCCACCTTGTAACCCGAAGCGTAAGCGAGGGCGGGGTCTCCCAGAATTGTGGATTCATTGGTGCGTTCGCCCTCGCTTACGCGTCGGGTTACAAAGTGCGTCGTGCGCCCCAGTTGCGGCTCGGACGTCCGCCCCTTCAACACATGAGAACCCCGCTTCGTGTCATCATCCAGCCTTGATCAACTTGCTCTGCGCGTCAGTGATCTTCGCGAACGAACTCAACGGGCCGTCGAGCAGGTTGTCGTGGGGCTCGGCGATGCGACCGACCAATTGCTGATGGCGCTGATCGCGAGAGGACATGTGCTGCTGGAGGGAGTCCCCGGAACGGCAAAGACCACGCTCTGCCGCTCGTTCTCAACCGTGTTGGGAATTCACTTCGAGCGAGTGCAGCTCACTCCCGATCTGCTTCCATCGGATGTCACCGGAACGCAGGTTTTGGATCGGCAGACGAGCGACTTCGTCCTGCGAAAGGGGCCGATCTTCTGCCAATTGCTGCTGGCCGATGAATTGAACCGTGCTCCAGCTCGGACGCAGTCAGCACTGCTCGAAGGGATGCAGGAGCGACAGGTCACCATCGAAGGGAAGACGCTGCCGTTGCCCGAACCATTCATGGTGCTGGCAACCCAGAATCCCATCGAGCAAGAGGGGGTCTATCGTCTGCCGGAAGCCCAGTTGGATCGGTTTCTGTTCCGCGTTCAAGTCGGCTATCCCGGTCGCGAGCAGGAGATTGACATGCTCACGCTCCACAGCCGCAACGCCGTGAAGTTGGAGCCGGTTACGAGTGCGGCGGAGATCGTGAGTATTCAGCAGCAACTCGACACCGTGTTTGGATCGCGCGAATTGCAGGAGTACATCATCGATTTGGCACGAATGAGCCGTCAACATCCCGATCTCGCACTGGGTGCCAGCCCGCGAGCCGCTATCCACCTGATGAAGGCGTCCCGCGCTCACGCTCTGCTTCAGGGGCGAAAGTTTCTGACTCACGCGGACATTCAGTCGGTCTGCCTGCCGGTCCTCTCGCACCGGCTCATCCTCAAGCCTGAATCGGAAATGGACGGCCGCACGATCGAAGACGTGGTGAAACAACTCATCAAGTCCGTCCCCGTTCTTCATACCGATCCCGTGCGGGGGACAGGCCGATGATGACGGCTCGCGGCCGCTGGATGACCCTGCCTGCAATGATCGGGTTGTTTCTCGGCGTGTTGCAGAGAACCCCAGAGTTGTCGCTGCTGTCACTGTCGGTCCTGCTGTGGTTGGCGGCGGAGTGGACGCTGTTCTGCTGGCGTGTCAGGGTCGAACTCCCTCGTCTTCAGATCGAGCGTACGGTCAACGGCCTCACCGAGCCGACCGGACGCTTGTGGGCGGGTCGAACCGCGACGATCGTCGTGAAGGTGACCTTGAAGCCCGGACGCTTCTCAACGGTGAGCCGATTCCGCTCGATCGCCGGCATGACGCAAAGCGAAGAGTCCAAATTGGCGCACCGTAGCCCGACCCCTTGTGGGTCGGTCAGTTCCGCCGATGTTTTCAAATCATCCAGGCCACAAGGGCCTGGGCTACAGCGCGAATTGTTGTTCGGCACTCTTGCCGACAGTCTCGGTCCTGTTGTGCTGATCCTCGATGTCGTCCCCGAGAACATGGAGGTTCTTTCGAGAAACTACGCTGACCAACGACTCAACGGCAATCAGTTCGAGCTGCGGTTCCGCACGACAGCGGTCACACTGGAATATCATGTCCGAGTGCGTGCCGCCGGACAGGTCACGCTTCCGGGGGTTCGGCTCCGCCTGCAGGACGCTCAGGGGTTCTTCCTCGCCGAGCGGTTCATCAACCTTCCGCAGACGTTTCGCGTGCTGCCGGCCTTCGCGGTGGCGGGC
>CAZPUJ010000717.1:0-6766 GCA_964589725.1 uncultured Planctomycetaceae bacterium | reverse complement strand
GGTCGTTTTTCCGGTGAAGGCCGTCGCGTCAATGTTGACTCCAGCGGGATCGGTACTCGTCAACTTAGCGGATTCGATACTTGCGAGAGTCGCTGCGGCGCCCGAGGAGTCTGAATAAGTCGTGCTGGCCAACGTCATCGTGGTGAACAGGCCGGAAACCACAAGCAGGTCGGTGCCGCTGCTGCCCTTGATGATGTCAGCTCCAATGACACCGGTGATCGTGTCGTTCCCTTCCTGGCCGTCGAGCGAATCGGCGAATGCACTGCCCCTGATACTGTCGTTGCCCCCGCCAGCCTTTACGGTGGCTCCCACCCCATACCCATGCAGTGTGTCTACCGCGGTGAGATTGATGTTGTTATTGAACGTCCCCGTGCAATTGACCTTGAGCGAGGTCACGGCGCTCGCAAGGATGGGCTTCGAACTTCCGTTCACGGTCATAAATCCGGTACCAGAGGTATTACTGGCGCTGACCGTGACGCTGTCCGCGGCAGTGACATTGATCGTCACAACGCCGCCCGTGGCAATCACTGTCGTGACAGACAGCATCGCGCGTGTTTCGAGTTTCTCCGCCGCGACGGACTGCCGGCGTCGTCGTGACCGAGAGGTTAATTGTGATTTCAACAGACGACGCCAAGCCGACAATACCATGGTGAATCTCCGAAACCTAAGCGACCACGAGCCCGAACAAGCCACACGCGTGGCCTACCGTGTTGAGCAGCGTACCTCTGGACATAGGACCTGCCGGACTAAGATCCCCAAAACACGCAGTTGCACCACAAAGTATGTGGAGACCGCTGGTTTCTCGGGTTTTAGCGCCGGTGACGAAGTGAGGAACGGGACGATTTACCCATCTTGGGGAAACGAAAGCTGTCGACGATCAGGTTCCATCCCGGAGGATCGCGGCTGGATTCCGCCTCCACCGTCGCCACATTCTTGAAGAGGGCGTGGATCTATATCGTCAAGTCTCTACCCAAACAGCATCGACAGCGGCCTGCCGTCGACTAACCGGTGCGGACGGAGTAATTGATCGTGTATCTCGGCTTCGGGCGAGAGGCCCAGTCCGTGATAGACGGTGGCGATCATGTCTTCGGGCGAGACGGGATTCGTTTTCGGATACGCCGCATCCTTGTCACTGGAGCCGTAGATTTGACCGCCTCGAATGCCGCCGCCGGCGAACACGGCGGATTGGCAGGCACCCCAGTGATCGCGGCCCTGAGACGGATTGAGTTTCGGCGTGCGACCGAACTCGCCCCACATCGCGATCAGCGTTTCATCGAACAAGCCGCGATCGGACAAGTCCTCAACCAGCGCCGAGAAACCTTGATCAAGCGACGGCAGGCAGTAATACGCCTTGAGCATGTTCGTGCCGGTGAGTCCCTCGAACGGGCCGTGATTGTCCCACACGTTCGCGACGTTGCCGCTCTTCTGGATATACATCCAACTGATCGTGACTAACCGCACGCCGGATTCGACCAAGCGTCGAGCCAACAACAAGCTCTCGCCGTATTCGTTGCGACCGTAGCGATCGCGCGTGCGCGGGTCTTCCAGTTCCAGATTGAACGCGCGCTTGGCGACCGGCGACGACAACATGCTGATCGCTTGCTGGCGGTAGCTGTCCAAACCGAGCGCCGACTTCTCGGTCATGAACCGCTGGTCGATATCCTCGACGACCTTCAGCAGACCGCGCCGCGCGAGCAGTCGCGTTTCGTGAACCTCCGGCGGCAGCGTGATGCCGTGCAGCGGTTTCTCGTTCGTTTCCTTCGCAGCTTCGACTTCCATCGGGTCATTTCGTCCGCCGAGGAACCCGGCGTACGTGCCCGAATACGTCACCCCGTCATGTCCGATTGGTCGAGGAACCGTGACGGCCGCCGGCATGACGCCCATCGGCGTGAAATGAGAGACCACCGATCCGATGGTCGGAAAGTCATTCCGATTTCGCATGTTTCTCGGCATCGCCAACGTGTTGTTGACGCGACCGGTGAGTGTGCGATAAACGGATGGTTCGTGGTTGTTGCTTTCGTGAGTCAGCGAACGCACGATCGCGACCTTGTCGGTGTGCATTGCGAACCGTGGCATGTGCTCGCACACGTCGATGCCGGAAACGACGGTTTGAATCGGCTGAAACTGACTGCGAATCCCCTCCGGCGCATCGGGCTTCATGTCCCACATGTCCTGCTGCGGAGGCCCGCCCCACAGGTAAACCAGAATGCAGGACTTGGCCTTGCCGGACCCGATCGCGAAGTTCTTTGAAGCCCGCTGGTCCGACTCCGCGCGCAGTAACGACGGCAACGTCAGCGCTCCAAGGCCAACTTGTCCGAGTCGCAGCATGGCGTCGCGTCGATGAAGCATGGCTACCTCTGATAGATCGGCAAATACCCATTGTCGAGTTGCAAGATCGTGGCGTTGATCGCGGTCGTGTAGACATCACCGACGTGGCCTTCTTTCCAAGACCCATTGGCGGACTGCTTGGCCAGGATGTCCCGGCCGACATCAGTAAAGTACTTGTTCCACTCGTCGTCGCCCAGGCGGTACACGACCTGAGCGTAGTAGTAATGCGTGTAGTGCCAGTGACCGAAGAGTTGACTCGTCCCCGCCTTGCCAGGCCAGACGTTTTGTTTGCAGTATTCCATCATTTTCTTGACGTGGTCGGATTCGCCGTAATCGCCGGCGTTAAACATGGCCGCGACCGCCGCGGCCGTGATCGCCGGCCGAGCACCTCCGCCACGAATGCTATACTGCACACCACCTTCGGGAGTGGTGCAGTCTTGAATGTACTTTTTGGCCTTGTCGATGATCTCCTTTGGCACCGGGATTCCGGCGTTGCGACAGGCTCGCAGCCCCTGCACCTGCGTGATGCACGTGCTGCCTTCGTCGAAGTTCGGCTGATCCTTCGCCGACACGTAACCCCAGCCACCTTTGTCCGTCTGAGCCTGTGCGGAGAACTCGACCGCTTTGATGAGTGCGCGTTTCAGATCGGCTCGCCGTTCGGCGTCTTCTTCTTCGCCGTAGATTTGCGACAGGAACAACATCGAAAAACCGTGGCCGTAGGTGTAGTGATAGTCGTCCTTGAACCCGATCAACCCGGACGGCTGAGCCATGTCGAGCAGATAGTCCACCGCCAGTCGAATGTTCTTGGAATACTTGCCGCAGGTGGTGGTCGAGCCTTCCGCCAAGAGCGCGTTGCCGCACAGAGCAGTCATCGCCACGCGATACTGCCCTTGATTCGCCTCCCAATAACCTTGGCGGCGTTGCTCGCGCGCCAAATAGTCGAGCGCTCGCGTCACGACCTGAGTGACCTTCGGGTCTTTCTTCTTCTTGACCGCGAATGCCGACGATCCACTCGCCAGAACCACGCAACTCACGATCACCGCGACAAGCTTGCTGGGCATCTGCTCGTCTCCCGACCACAGACATTTTGCGACAGTCAACGCCGCACGCCGAGGGCAGCCTAACACGTCCCGGTTACGACGCAAACTCAGAAAACCCAAAGACCCGGCTGGGCGTGGCGACTTGAAGGTAGTCGGCCATCGGCAGGATGATCGAATCGGTTAGCGAACCAGCATTGAACGCGATGCGCTCGTTCACCGAAGTCGTTTCATCAACGAAGAGCGGAAACGGCAAGATCGGCGGACCGAACGGCGGCACCGAGCCAGGGACGAGGCCCGTCAGTTCCAGCAACTCGTCCGGCGTGGCGAAGCGGAGTTTCCTCAAACTCAACTCGCGTCGGATCGCGCCGGAGTCGACCTTTCGATCGGCAGGCAACACGAACAGGCGAAACTCATCGTCGCCTTTCATCAGTAGCGCCTTGCCGCCGACTCGCAATTCTTCGCCGCGAGCGCGCGCGGAATCTTCGGACGTCCGCGTCGGCTCGTGATGGACTTCGCGGAAAACGATGCCGGTATCGCTCAGCAGTTGGCGAATCGCCGGCAGAATGTCGGAGCCGCGCGGCAGGATGCCTCCGGAATTCGACATTCGTCAGTCTTTCGTGATTCGGATTTCGTCATTCGGATTTTCGCGCCGCGGCGATCTGCTGCCACACGTCGCCCGAAAACAAATCCACCATTTTGGCCAAGCCCTCGGCAACGAATTCTTCGCCGGAAACGAAGCGTCCCGGCCGAGTCCAACTCGACAGCTTCTCCGGCGCGACCCCCAGCATGCGGACCAGCAGACTGTCCAAATCGCCTTCGAGCAGTTTGAAGTGCCTGGCCCACTCCGCGGCTTCTTCGAGTCGCACCTCTTCTTCACTCTGCCACCGGATCGGATGAAACAGCAGCGTCGAGTGCGGCGTGACGAACCGCTCCCGACACGCCGCGAACGGCAGGATCGTCGCTGAGGAACATTCCCCCACAACGACTCCGATGGCGTGCAGACCTCGCAGTTTGATGAGCGTTGCCAATGCCAGTCCGCAGTAACAACTGCCGCCGCCGGAATCGAAGAAAATTGTCCCACGGCTGTTCCGCGGCACTTCGAGCACCGCCTGGAACAGTTCACTCTGCTTATCGGTCAGATCGCCGAATATGCCGACTTCCCAGTCGTTGTCTTTCGCGTGCTTCGTTCCCAGCGGCCAGCCGCTCGGCGACGGATATGGCTTCACGGTCAATTGGTCTTCGTCGTCTCGATGACGAGATTTGTCACGGCTCATCGAACAGCAGTCCTTCGGTCGGTGATGTTAAATCGTCCCCAGAGGGCCACCGCTTTTACCTGTGCTGGTTCCTCCTCGGAAATCCGAGGGTTCTGGTTTCAAAGCTAAGCGATGAGGGACTCGTCCCCCTCCACAATTTCACGGGAGAAACCGCCGAGCGTGAGAAAAGCGCTGAAAAAATCGACGCAACATCCGCTGCGGGGGGCAGCACGTGTGGGATCTTGGACGATGGTAGGTTGTCGGTCAACGATGGCGTGATCCTGGCCGGTGACGACGCCGGATTAGCCCAAGTTAACGAGTTTCGCCGTTCAGCAAACGACTTACGTTCGATTTCCACCCCCAAAACCTGCAAATCGGCAGCAAACTCTTTAGCTTGGGTTAAGGTTCAAAAAGACACGGATTGACGCATTTTTCCGCTTGCAGTACCGTCCCGTCCCCACTCACTTTTCCCTTCCCGGCGCTCCCGCCGACAAGCGACGTGAGCTGTTTGATCGCTGGACAGCTCTAGTCTTTTCAATTCCTCCGTGACGGAGCACGAAATCCATGTGCGGAATTGTCGGCTATGTGGGCGACCAACAGGCGGCTGAGATTCTGTTGGAGGGACTGCGACGTCTGGAGTATCGCGGCTACGACAGTGCCGGCATCGCCGTGGCTCAGAACGGAGAGATTGCGATTCGCAAAAAGGCCGGCCGCGTGCAGGAGCTTGTGAATCTGGTCGACCGCAATCCGGTGTTTGGGTCGCTGGGTATCGGCCACACGCGCTGGGCCACGCATGGCGAGGCCTGTGACATCAACTCACATCCGCACGTGGGCGGCAACGGCGAAGTGTTGCTCGTGCATAACGGCGTGATCGAGAACTATGCGGCACTGAAAGGTTACTTACAGGCACTCGGCTATGTCTTCCGCAGCAGCACCGACACCGAGGTCGCGGCGCATCTGGTCGCTCACGAACTGAATGAACTCATCGAACGGGGCGAAGATGAGCAAGATCCGAAGACGGCGATCAAGGCGGTCGAAGCAGCCGTCAAACAATTCAAAGGAACTTATGGCCTGGGGATTTTGTTTCGCGATTTTCCCGACATGCTCGTGGCCGCGCGACTCGGCAGCCCGCTAGTCGTGGGTATTGGCAAGGGAGAATACTTTCTCGCCAGCGATGCCAGTCCGCTGGCAGGGCACACGCGAGAAGTCGTCTACCTGGCGGATCACGAGATCGTCGTGCTCACGTCGCATGGGATCGAAGTCATCCACCGCGACTCGGGTCGACAGGCACCGAACGTGCAAGTGCTTGCGCAATCGTCTGGCGATTCCGACCTGAATGGCTTCGAGCACTACATGCTCAAGGAGATTTTCGAGCAGCCCGATACGATCCAGAACGCGATGCGCGGTCGCTTGGACGAAGACGAAGCGACCGCGAAGTTTGGCGGCCTGAACCTGACGGCTCAACAATTGCGGCGAATCGACCGCATCGTGCTCACCGGTTGCGGCACGAGCTGGCACGCCGGTCTCGTCGGCGAATACCTGCTCGAAGAGTTCGCTCGCATCCCGACGGAAGTCGAATATGCCAGCGAGCTGCGATATCGCAATCCGCCGCTGAGCACGACCACGATGGTCTTCGCGATCACGCAAAGCGGCGAAACGGCCGACACGTTGGCGGCCATGCGCGAATGCAAACGGAAGGGACACCCCACGCTCGCGATCTGTAACGTCGTCGGCTCAACGATCGCCCGCGAGGCGGACGGCGGCATCTTCCTGCATGCCGGCCCGGAGATCGGCGTCGCGTCCACGAAAGCTTTCTCGTCGCAAGTCACCGTGTTGACGTTGCTGGCATTGTACCTCGGTCGCCTGCGGTCCATGTCGTACCCGACCGGCCAACGTATCATCTCGCACCTGCAAGCGATGCCCGACGTCATCCGCAAGACTTTGGAGTGTTATTCTCAGGTCCAAGATGTCGCACAGCGATACTGCGGCGCGGAAAACTTCCTCTATCTCGGCCGGCTGTATAACTTCCCGGTCGCGCTCGAAGGGGCGCTGAAACTGAAAGAGATCAGCTACATCCACGCCGAAGGCTATCCCGCCGCCGAGATGAAGCACGGCCCGATCGCGCTCGTCGATGAGCGGACTCCC
>CAZPUJ010000716.1:0-38332 GCA_964589725.1 uncultured Planctomycetaceae bacterium | reverse complement strand
CAAACGATCCGCGGTTTTCCTGGCCGTCACCGCGGAAGAGAAAGGGCTGCTCGGTTCGAAGTACTACACCCGAAATCCGCTCATCCCTCTGAGCAAGACAGCGCTCAATCTGAACGTCGACATGATCCTGCCGCTCGGCGTACCGGCCTCGGTCGTCGTGACAGGTGCCGACCGAACGTCGATCTGGCCAACGGTCAAAGCGGCGGCAGAGAGGAACCGCCTGGAGATCGAAACGGACCAGCGGGCACACCTGGGAATCTTCTACCGCTCGGACCATTTCTCGCTGGCGCAGTCGGGCGTCCCCGCGTTTTCCGTCGCGGCGGGAATGAAGATCACAGGCAAGCCGGACGACTTCGCCACGAAGGCTCACAAAGATTTCAACGACAAGGCGTACCACTCGCCGCAGGATGAATTTCAGCCGGACTGGGATTTTTCGGGCTTCGTTGTGTTGGCTGAGTTCATGCTGGACGTGGCCCGCGACGTTGCCAACTGCGACCAATTGCCGACTTGGAACGTCGGGGACGAATTCCGTCTTGCGCGCGACAAGCAAGAAGCCAAGTAGATCACCCCGCCAGGATTGCGCCGGCAGGAAAGCAGAAAAACGAAACTGAAACTGACCGTGTCGCAGTCAGCAAGCCGCGTCCCATGCCTCGTCTCAGTGTTCAGGGAGGAGAGTCAATTGAAGATGACTGGTCATTGGTGTCGGAAGGTCGCGCGGCGTTCGGTCCTGGCGTGGGTCAACCGAATCAAATCCCAAAAACGATTCCGCAAGCCGCCGTTTAATGAGGTCAACGTACTCTGGATTCAATTCGATTCCGACTGCCGAGCGTTCCAAGACTTGGCACACACGCAGCGTCGTACCACTTCCAGCAAAGGGATCGACCACCAAATCGCCGGCGTCGGTTGATGCCAGGACCATTCGTTCGACGAGTCCCTCTGGCTTCTGGGTTGGGTGATCTTGCCGTTCGGGGTTTGAGTAATGCACATGGGAAAACTGCCAGACGTCACCCGGATTCGCTCCCGCCATGTTGTTCCGCTTGCGGAAATACTTCTGCGGCACACGAACCTCGTCGAGATAAAATTTGAATTGCTCGGTCTTGTTAAACATCAAGACATCGTCGTGACGCGGCGAGAAACCCTTCGTGCGGCCCATGCCTTGCGTGTAATGCCAGGTGATCCACGAATTGAAGAACATCCCCAGTTCTTGATCGAGCATGTGGAACAAGTACGAGACGAATCGCACGCCCATGAACACATAAATTGTGCCAGTCGGCTTCAGGATTCGATGTGCTTCTCGCAGCCATCCGCGCGAAAACTCCAGGTATTCCTCAAAGCCCTTGAGGTCATGGTTGTTTCCGTAATCCTTGCCCAGGTTGTAGGGCGGATCGGCAATTACCAAATCAACAGACTCCGTCGCGAGAGTCCGTAGGACTTCGAGCGAATCACCGGTGATGATTTTGGGCTGGCTATTCTGCATCCTTGATCCATCCATGCTGCAACGCGAGTTTATGCCATTGTTCAAACGATCTGCGGCTCGACGCGAGGTACTTGCGGTCCAGGAGTTGGCAGAATTCCCAGGTCGTTCGTGTTTCCGTCGTGACGTAGTGAATGTCGCGAACCTGGAGCTGCCCGGTCCCTAACGACGGGTTGTAGGAAATGTCGGCCGCAGACAGATGTTTGAGATCGTAGGCATTGTGGTCTACGACCTCCATCACGCCTTCCATCATCGCCGAGTCCGGATTCTTTTCGCAGTAAACACGGTGCTTCAACGACAGGATGACAAACAGATAATCGGGGTCTTTGACGTAGGCCGTTCGGATTCTGGCGTAGGACGTGATGTTCGGTGACTTGCCTGCATTCGCAAAGTCTTCTGAGGTCGCCTTCACATCGACTCCGGCCGTCACCGATGTCTGCCGCTTCCGTTGCCTCTTGAACTGCAAAATGACATCCGACATGTTGAGCCGCTCTTGAGCCTCGACGTTGATCAAACGGTACTTGTTGCCCTGATCCTCAACGGCGTCTTGAAACACTTCGACGGCCCAAGCCTCAACAAACGGCCCCGCGACCTTGTTGATGTTCTCCATTGGCAGGCCGCGTTTCAGATTCGTGTGAATCAGGATTTTGTTCCGACCAGAATTCAGAGCGTCGGTCATCAGTCCTTTGACCGCTTGGATCACAAACGCCGAGCATTCGTTGTAGTCATCCGACTCGACGGGAACCTTGAGATTTTGAGTTTCGTAGCTCATCGGGAGTGGGCTTCTGAATTGGAATTTCGCCGTCAATTCAACGCATGATCGGCGTCTGATTCGGTGCGATCTTACTGAATGAACTCGCGGAACAGAATCAAAGACCTTCCACTCTGACGCTCGACAAGCTGCGTCGAGCCATCGCCACCCGCTGCCTGGACCGCCTCGCCCGCCCGTGGGACGAGATGGTGAAACTGCTCGTGGCCTAAAAGAAACAGCACTGCCACCCGCGAGTCCCCAAAGCCGCTCGGGCCGTTTGGACCGCGTTGCTGTTGGTAATTGGACTGTCCCTTTTTTCCTTCTCGGATGTACTTCCTTCGCCAATTCTCTTTGATCACACTGATGGCTCGAAGCGACCGCCAGCGGAACTCAGAACAGTTGGAAAACGATGTTCATTCAAGAAGTCACTATTCACGAATTCCGGAACCTTGTTTCGGTACACTTCGGCCCGTTCACTTCGCCGACCGCGAAATCGGACATCATCGTGCTGGCAGGCGCGAACGGCGGCGGCAAAAGCTCGGTGCTCGAACTCGTTAGTTACGCGTTTTCCAGTGCCTTCGGCTTTGGCTACGGGAACCGGCGGCCGCTTCCGAACAAGTTCCGCTTTGAAGTGAGCATCGGCTTGTCTTCCGACGAGCTACGGTTGATCAGGAAATATCTGGACGAAAACCCGAACTACACCTACCAGCGTGAGGCTCTGGAGCAGCTTCTCGAAAACCGGATCTACATGCGTAGCTTCGCGCAGAACGTCAGCAACCCACAGCAATCGTTGCCGATGTACGACGGTTGCCACAATATGGTCACTCACATCTTGCGGCAACACCTCAAGAGAGCGACGGGCTTCTTCCTCAAGGCCGACCGCTTCTACCCCACCGAAGGATTCCAGTGGCAAAACCGCCTGTTCGCGCATGAGCAGATGGCGACGAAGGAGCACGTCTGGTCGATGGGTTTCGCCGCTTCGGAGAACCAGTACCGCGATATGTTCGATTACCTGGTGCAGCTCCGTTATCACTATTTTCAAGCCCTCGGCGAATACCACGACGCGCTTGAGCGGGGGGAGGTCACCACCAGTCAGAAGCCTGCGGACCCCATCGCCCCCTACGAAACACTGCTCGGCCAGCTCCTGCCCGGATACTCTTTCGGCCGTAAAAAGGAGAGCGCACCCACCAACCTCTTCGTTCAGATTCCGAACAAAGAGGTCATTACCTTCCACGAGTTGTCGTCCGGCGAGAAGGAAGTTTTCTTCCTGTTGAGCTTCTTCATCCGCCACGGCGTCGAGCATTCTGTCATCGCGATCGACGAGCCCGAACTGCATCTGCACCCCGAACTGGCTCGCCGCTTGGTCCGGCTCATGCTGTCTGTGAAGCCCGGCAATCAGATCTGGCTGGCCACGCATAACGGGGAAATCATCGACGAGGCGGGGCGAGACAAGACTTATTACATCAGCCGCGGCCTCGACAAATCCGACGTGGTCCCCGGCTCCGAGGAGCCACTCGCCGCGCTTCAACTGCGGAGTTTGTTCGGCGTGTCTGGCTTCATCGGCGTCGCTAAGAACATGGTGTTCCTCGAAGGCACGGGCGCTAGCGCGGATCGCAAGACGTTCGGCTGGCTGTTCGGGGAGAAAGCCGGGTCCGTGAAACTGATCCCGGCCGGCGGCGTCGACAACCACTTGCGCATCAACGCGGCCGTCCTCGCAATCCTCGAAACGACGTTCGGAATCTGCCAATTTTACCTGATCCGGGACCGCGATTACCTGACTCCAGAGATGGCTGACGCTTACGCGAATCGGTCGAGGGGACGGCTGCATGTCCTAGCACGCAACCAGATCGAAAACTACTTGCTGGATGGCGAGTTGATTCGGAGAGTGCTGCAAGAGCAGTACAACCAGATGCTTTCGCTTGCTGACATCGACCACTGCCTGAGAAACATCGCCCGCGAAATTTCTGGCGAAGTACTTAGGGACATGGTCGCGTTTCGGTTGAACATGCTCTTTCGTCCGCAGGATTTCTCCCTTGGCAAATTTTTCGAGAAGACCGCCGTGCTTGACGCATCCAACTGCTGGATTCCCGACAGGGTTGCAGCCTTCGACGGAAAAGTCCAAGAGACGGTCGACCAAGTGAAGCATGTGACCGATGACGCGGCGGCGCAAACGACGGTCTTGCTCGAAGCGTACAAAGCCGAAATCGAGCAGGCGGTGAAGAATGACGGCTGGCGCACACTCTTTCCTGGAAAGACCCTGCTCACCGAATTTGCCAAGAAGCACGGCATGAAGAGCGATGTGGGCTTTGTGAACTCGTTGATCAAAGAACTTGCCGCTTCGGAGCAACTCATCGACCATGAACTGATTGTGTTGCGCGAGACTGTGCTGGCAGGCGGTGAGTTCGCCGCGCCACTCGCCGAACTACGTTCACGCTGAATTCTCCCGCCGCGAGCCTCCCGTCGCTGTCGAGCCGCTGGCCGTTGTGAATTCCGCCACACTGGCTGTAGAAAGTCGATGAGTCGCTCCGTGATCCCGCGAAGCACCACTGAGAGATTTAGGACGATGGAACTCCGGACGCTGGACCGCCGAATTCTCGGACGCACGGGGCTGGCTGTCACACAACTCGGTTATGGCAGCATGGGGTTGCGTGGGCCGCGGACATGGGGCGTCCGTGTGGTGAGCGACCACGATGCCGAGCGGTTTCTCAATGCCGTGCTGGATGCGGGCATCAATTTCATCGACACGTCTCCCGATTATGGGGCCAGCGAAGAACGGATCGGTCGCTTCATCGGGTCACGCCGCCGTGAGTTTTATCTCGCCACCAAATGCGGGTGTGTTTACACGCAACGAGAGGACCATCTGGAACTCGATCACGTCTTCGGAATCAGGGCTTGGTCCGCCTCGTCCTTGCCGTCGGCCAGCGTCATGGCGACTGCGAACGGGAATTTCCCTTTGGGCGCGCCGCCGGTAAATGTCCCTTCGCCCCAATACCCGCCGCGAGCCACAACGTCGAAGCGCGTCACTTGCTTGTTCTCCATCTCGACGAACCCCAGCACGTCCCCTTGAAATCCTCGTTTGCCATCGGCGGTTTCCAGATGGAACGTGCCCGAGATCCGGACGTCGGTGAGCGTCAGCTTGAGGGACTTGACGTCCGCCTGTTCCCACATCGGAGGTTCGCCGCGAGTGTTGTCCACCAGATGAAAGCGGGCGATCCGATTGGCCAGGGAGCTTGAGAGCCTTCCGGCGACCAATGATTTGTGCTCATCGGCAGTCACCCACAAGTTGTCTCGCGACAGAGATTCCTGGAATGCCTTCCGCCACATGTCGTCGGTTGGCTCGTAGCCGCCGAGCACGTTGGCCGTAACGCGCACGACGAGGCCATCCTTGGGAGGCTGATACGCCCAACGCGGATCGAACCGCTTGGCCTCGGGGGGAGCAAAGTCGGCTGGCTTAAACTTGTCCAGGGCCTGGGTCAGAGTCTGTTTCACGCGATCCGGACCGCGATGATTCGTGAAGCCCAGCAATTTGCCGTCCGCCGTTCCGACGTAGAGTCCCTGCGTCGTGCCGTTGAAATTGTTGCGCGGACCTTGGCCGGCGAGCTGACGATAGAAGTCCCCTTCATCGTCCTGCTGGCGACGTTGATAAGCCTGATCGATGGCGACGTTGATGAACCGGGACTTGAGCAGTTCGATGATTTCCGGATTGGCGAAGGTCGACACACAGTCGATGACTCCGTTGTTTCAAGTGCAGCCCAACGGATGCCCGTCCATGGCCCAAATGAAAATCGGCTTCTGCTGCTTGGCGGCTTCCTGCCGAGCCTCCAACAACGAGACACGCCACGGGATGGTCCGCCACGGCGCATCGGCTTCCGGTTGCAGCGCGGAATGAAGCCGCTCAAATTCGGCCATCGACATACCAGGATCGGCCCCCAACAGAGCAAAGGTCAGCAGGGCTGCGAACATTGAATATGTCTCCGGTTTGCGGCACAAAGTAGGTCAGCCTTTCCAGGCTGACCCGAAGAAGAAACGACGCCGTTCTGCCACATTGAGTCAGGCTAGAAAGCCTGACCTACTGCTACGCGCTACGCCAGGATCTCCTCGATTGCCCTGCCTCCGTGCGCCACGGCGACCGGGCGGTCGTTGTCGTAGACCTTCATGTCGGGATCGATTCCCAGCAGATGATAGATTGTCGCGCAGATGTCGCTGGTGCTGACGGGGCGGTCCTTCACATAGGCGGCGTGAGCGTCGGACGCTCCATGCACCGTGCCGCCGCGGATGCCTGCGCCGGCGAACAACACGCTGTAGGCGTAGCTCCAGTGGTCACGGCCGGCGTTGTTGTTGACCTGCGGCGTGCGGCCCATGTCACTCATGACGACCACCAGCGTTTCATCCAACAGACCGTGCGAGTTCAAGTCTTCCAGGAGCGCGCTGTAAGTGAGATCCAGAGACGGCAGAGCGCCGCGAAGCCAGTCGAAATTCGCGGCGTGAGTGTCCCACGAATTGTCGCCGGGGAAATCCCAGGTGACGTTCACGAATCGGACTCCCGCCTCGACCAGTCGGCGGGCGATGAGCGTGCTGGAGCCGAACAGCGTGCGATCGTAGCGATCGCGCAGTTTTGGGTCGGCGGTGCTCAGGTCGAAGGCGCTCTTGAGCGTGGTTGACGTCAAGAGGCCGAACGCTCGCTGCTGGATGCGGTCCACATCGTCGAGCGATCCCCGCGCTTCGGCCCGCTTCTGGTTTCGATTGAACTGTTGCAGCAGACCCTCGCGCGCCTGCAAGGCGTCGAGTGTAATGCCGTCTGCCAGCCGGGTGTTTCGCGAGAGGAACGGCTCGCCGTCGAGCACCTTCATTTTTCCGATCGTGCGGTCCTTCTTCTTGTCGAATTCCGAGAACAGCGGGTCATAGCGCTTGCCGAGAAAGCCGGCATACGGCCCCGGATACCGGACGGTGCCGCCGGCATTGCCCGCTCCGGCGTAATCGGGCAGGTAGACGTAATCCGGCAGAGGCTTCGTCGCCGGGCGAAGGTACTCGCAGACCGAGCCCATGCTCGGAGGATACGTGTCCTTCGTGCTGGTGATGTCGGCCAAGGCGATCTCGTAACCGGTGTAGCTCGGAAGCGGATTGTGGCAGCCGGCCTTATGGTTGACCGAGCGCACGATCGCCGTCTTGTGCATCCACTGAGCCGACAGCGGCAGCAATTCTCCGATTTGGATGCCAGGCACATTCGTGTCGATGGGCTTGAACTCGCCGCGGATTTTTTCGGGGGCGTTCGGCTTCAAATCGTACATGTCCTGCGTCGGCGCGCCGCCAAGCAAATAGAGCAGGATCACGCTCTTGGCCTTGGCGGGCCGCACGCGATTGCTCTCTTCGAGCGCGAGCAGGCTCGGCAGGTTGAAGGCCCCACCCAGGAGGGAGAGCGCTCCGGCCTTCAAAGTTTCGCGGCGGGTCAGGCCGTCACACAGACGCCGTCGGCTGCCTAACAGAGTGATCATGGCAAATCTCCGTAGTTCGGACGCCTACGTCCGAACGAGTTCATGACCGGACGTAGGCGTCCGGTCTACGGGTATCTTCAATGCCGAAAGAGGAATTCGTTGGTATTGAGCAGCGCCCATTGGATGTCCTCCCAGGCCGTGCGCTTGTTGTCGGTCTTGGTCACATGCTCGATCGCCGAGCGGGCTTCATCGGCCAGCGGCGGCCGCGACAGCGTTGCCAGGAACAACTCGGTCACGATGTCGACATCGGATAAACCTTTTGCCAGCAGCCGACCGAGACGGTTATCGGGTGCGCGGAGCTTACCGAGAACAAAGGCACCGTTTTTCATTTCCAGCGCACGGGCCACGTTGAGGTCGCTTTCGCGTTCGCACTCGCAAACCGCCTCGCGCGCCGGTTGGCCTAACGCCTTCAAGAACGGATGGCGGTCCCATGAAGCGTACCGACCGCCGGTGTAGATGACCTGCCCATCGGGAAGCTGCACGGCCCGCGTCCCCTCCGGCATTTCAGTGAACTTCTCCGGCTCTCCGGTCGCGGCGCAAACTGCGTCGAGCAGTAGTTCCGCCGTCAGCCGCTTCCGCCGCACCAGCGCGTGTGAAAAGTATTTTTCGTCCTCTTGATTGCTGACTTTGGCGTGGGAACTGAGCTGATACGTCCGCGAGTTGGCGATGGTACGAACGACGTGCTTCATATCGTAGTTGCTCTTCACAAACTCGCGGGCCAGGGCCTCCAGCAGCGCGTCATTGGCCGAAGGGTTCGAGTCGCGGAAGTCATCAGGCGGATCGACGATCCCCCGGCCGAGCAGATGGAACCAAATGCGATTGACGGTCACCCGCGCGAAGTATGGGTTCTCCGGCGAGGTGACCAGCTTGGCCAACACCGCTCGACGATCCGCGTCTGGCGAAATGACCGGCGCGGGCAACCCCAACACCTTGGGAGCCATCGTTTTCCCGGACTGCGGATGAGTGACTTCCCCACGACCGTCCGAGTAGATCACGAGCGCGTTCTCTCGCAACTGCCAGGGATACGGCTGCCGAGGACTACCCGGATTCTCTCCATCCGGCTCGGCCTTGAGCTGCGCGAACCAAGCCGCCATGTGATAGTAGTCGTCCTGAGTCCAACGCTCGAACGGATGGTTGTGGCACTTCGCGCACTGCAATCGAATGCCAAAGAAAAGTTGCGCGGTGCTCTCCGCCAGGTTCTGCGCGCCCTGAACCACGGGTGCTCCGTTGTCGTACGGCCCGCGGAAATAATTCGCCGGGGGATTCGTAAACGTGCTGCCGCTGGCCGTCAACAGCTCCGAGACCACTTCGTTCCACGGCGTGTTGCGTGCGATGTGACTGCGCAGCCACTGCCGATACGCATGGCTCCCCTTGATCTGAATGGTCAAGCGGTTCGAGCGTAAAACGTCGAGCCACTTGTAAGCGAGGTAGTCAGCGAACTCAGGTCGCTCCAACAACTGATCGATCAGCCGGGCACGCTTGTCGGGCGCGGTATCGGCCAGAAAGAGACGGCACTCGTCCGGCGTGGGCAAGATGGCGCAGAGATCGAGAAACGCCCGTCGCACGAATTCCTGGTCGGTACAGAGATCCGCTGGGAGCAGGTTGAGCGCCTTGAGTTTCGCAAAGACATGCCGATCCACATCGTTGTGCTCGGGCGGATTGGGCCAGACGAAGCTGGGCTGCGGTTCGAGATAAGTGAGCCGGGCACACTCGATGATGCTCAGATAACGGCACAAGATGGCGGCCTCACCCGTCTGCTTCATCTCAACCAGCCCATTCGCATCGACGCCAGCGATGCTGTCGTCGCTGCTACTGAAAGCTGTCAATCGGGTGACATCGCGCACGCTGCCATCGGCATAGTGGGCCAACACCGCCAGTTGCTGCCAACGAGCCGGCGCGGTCTGCACTCGGCTACCGGGGAGAACCTCGATCTTGGTCATGGCCGGCAAGTCGGCCGAGTCGTCACGCACACCATCTGCCAACCAGGCGCGAACAATCTCTTGCGGGACCGTATTGACCGACAACAGCCGCGGCCCTCCTGCATGAGGGATCTGCCCCAGCCCCTTCTTCAAGATCAAACTCGCCTCCGCATCGAACCGATTGGTGCGACGGCCCTGGGCCGAGTTCGTCAACTCGATGTAGTCGGCCGCCGGATCGTAGCCACGCAGACTCAGCTTGAATCCACCCCGCCCGCTGGGAATGCCATGACAAGCACCCGCGTTGCAACCAGCCACATTGAGCGCCGCGATGAATTCATGCCGGAAGCTGACCGGCTGCGGTTTATCGAAGTCGGTGACGATGATCGGCACGCGCGCCGTCCGCTCTCCCGCCTGAATCACCAACGCCGTCTCGCCCCCCTTTTGAGGACGCAGCAATCCACCGCGACTGATCGTCACGAGGTCGGGCGCTTCCACCCGCAGTTCGCAGAAGTGCGTCAAGTCTCGCTCGCTGCCATCGCTGTATCGTCCGGTCACCAGAATCTGTCGCATGGCACGCGGCCCGGCCAGCCGAATCGTTTCGGGCTGAACCACCAGAGAAACCGGATGGCCCACGAAGGCGGCCTTGTCGGCTTGCTTCTCGGGTGAGTCGGCGGCCACAGCGAGGGCCGTCGCAAAGCATGCGATTACGAAGACAAGCTGGCTCGTCAGATACTTCATTGCGCATTCCTGCTCGGGCGCAAACCTGAGTTATTCATGAGCTGTAGTGGCATCTCCAGCACGCGAGGCCACGAAACCGATCGTAATCCTCAATGGAAGTTGCGTCGAGCGACGAACTTCGTGTGGTGGTGAGTCGCGGTCGTCGCACGATGCGAGCGACACCTTCATGCGGTGAAGTCCCCGGTTGCAAAGATGACCCCCTCGCCGCCAAGGATCACTCGATCGCCGCGCACTTCCACGAAGACGACACCACTTCTGGCCGACACTTGATGCCCAATCATTTCTGTCTTGCCCAATCGCTCTCCCCAATACGGAGCCAGGCAGCAGTGTGCCGATCCGCAAACAGGGTCTTCATCAACGCCCACGGCCGGAGCAAAGAAGCGCGAGACAAAATCGAATTGCGGGTCGTCACTGCGGGCGGTCACGATCAAGCCTCGGCAATTGACCGTGCCCAATTGCTGATAATCGGGAGTGAGGCTGCGCACGACTCGTTCCGACTCGACTTCCACCAGAACATCAAATGTGGACCGTCCCACAAAGCGAGTCGGAACTTTGAGGGATTCCAGAACTCCCGCTGGTGCTTCACACGGTTTCGCCGGGAGGGCCGGAAAGTCGAGTTGGATTTGTGAGCCTTTTCGTCTGGCTCCGAGAATGCCACTGCGGGTCGAGAAAGCGACTTCAGAACCGTCCGCCAGTTTTCCCAGGTGAACCAGAACGACGGACGATGCGATGGTGGCATGACCACAGAGATCGACTTCCGTTGTGGGAGTGAACCACCGCAGATCGAACCCCTGCGGATTGGGAACCAAGAAGGCGGTCTCCGAGAGGTTCATCTCCATCGCCACGTTTTGCAGCCAGGAGTCCTCTTTCCAATGATCGAGCGGAACGACCGCCGCTGGGTTGCCTTGAAAGGGGCGGTTCGTGAACGCATCGACGACGAAGTAACGAAAAATAGAGCCGCTCATGAGATTGCCTTTTTTCGGAAGGACATTCACTGTCGCCACCAAAATCATCGTCGTGATTATCAACTTCGACAACAACGCGACTTCGAATCCTACGCTTTTCTATTCGTGGTTTTCTGGTGCGACCGTTATTTCATTGGGCCGTCAAACACAGGACGAGATTGAATTATGATCGGAGACTTTGAAACGGCGTTACAACAATTGCTCAAGACTGTGATTACAGAGGCAGCAATTGAAGTGCTGAGAGAACATCGCGTGATGGATCGCCCACAACCATCGATCTCCTCATCTGCGCTATCCGACGATTGTTCTCTACTGCGACCAAGTGAAGTCGCGAAACGTCTTGCTATTTCCGAACGCCATCTCAACAAACTAACCCGCACCGGAGTCGTGCCATGCGTTCGAGTTGGCCAATGTGTCCGATATAGCACTGAGACGATTCGACAATGGATTCGAGAGTCCGAGTCTGCGGAACAGGTACAGGCCCAAAGTATCGC
Organism: uncultured Planctomycetaceae bacterium; assembly: GCA_964589725.1. GTDB lineage: Bacteria > Planctomycetota > Planctomycetia > Planctomycetales > Planctomycetaceae > CAYSHJ01. The sequence continues at coordinate 26,499 of CAZPUJ010000716.1, read as the reverse complement.
AACAAAAAGAACTCCGGCGCTTACAGCAATCGAGTCACGAGTGACTCAAAAACTCACCCCTAAGTTGACCGCACCACGAGGTCGAACCACGACGACGGCAGAACCTGCCCAGAAGCAGAGAAAGAAGGCTGAATCGATAATTTCTGTCAGACCGAAGGAATCTCAAAGTGAAGATCGACCAAATCCATTTTCGGCGTTTTTGAAAGAACTCGGTGTCGAACGGACCAGTCTGGGACCACTCACCAATGGCGAGCTTCGGCGAATTGCTGAAGTCGATATTGCGACCTTTCACGGCTGGATGTACCGCAACCGAGAACTGCCCGAAGCTGCATTGAACAAGCTGAGACAGCACTTCCTGCCAAGCGTCAACGACGAGCAGCTGACCGGCGATTCCGAGTAGGCCAGAAATCGGCCAAACACGTTTCAGCGATTAGACGGGCTCACTTCTTCAGCACGTCATCCAAGAACTGAAACACTTTCGGCGTGGGCTTGTCATCCGGTCGATCAATCTCCGTAATGAAGTGCCAACCAAATCGTTTGCTCGTTGGGTGAAGTCCACTCGACACGATGCCGTTTGTGAGCCGGGATGTCGATGTACGATCCGGGCGTCATTTCGACGTCGCCGTCTTCGAATCGCAATCGAGCAGCCCCTTGAAGCAACACCACGAATTCCGCTTGCTCCTGATCGTACCAAAAGCCTGCGGGTGACGATTGGCCTTGAGAGACGATCCGTTCGATTCGCAACTTCGGTCGGTTGAGGATCGTTTCCAAAAACTCTTGAGGCAGGTTCGACGGGATATTGGCGAGGAGATTGGACGGTTGGGATTGGTCGGCACCCAAGAGCTGGAATCGGGGAATCTCCTGCCCATTCACCGTCACCGATTCGAAGAACATTTCCTTCGGTCGCACCCAAAGGGCGTGATCGCCGTATTCCTGTCGGTAGAGAACCAGTTCCTCTTCGGTTTCGCTGTGCCGAACAACGCCGAGGAGCGTGTACTCGTTCCCCTTGTAGTGGCGGTATCGGCCGGGAGTCGGTGGTCGCATGGAAGGTGTCATGGCCTTGTTTTGCTTTCTCGCAATTCAGGACGACTTCGATCCGTTGCCCTTCGAATGTCGCATCAGCCAGAAGCCCCGCAGTGACGGCAAGAATGAATATCGTCTGGCAGGTGGTCATCGCCTCGAATCGACAAGGCGAGCTGATCGCGTTGCGGCTGCGCGGTTCAACGCCGCCGCCGCTTCGATCGCGCTGCCAGCCACGAGTCCCATTCCTCGGCGGCTTCGACGACAACTCTCACCGCTGGACTACAGATTGATCTCGAACCCCTTGCGGTTTTCTCGCGAGAGGAACGAGTTCGCCTGAGTGTCACCGATGATCTCGCGTTTGACGGGATCCCACTTGAGTTCGCGGCCCAGGCGCATCGCGATGTTGGAGAGGTGGCAGATCTCAAGCATGCGGTTGTGCGACCAGACATCGGAGATCGGTTGCTTCCGCGACTTCATGCCTTCGATGAAGTTGGCGGTGTGGTTCGCGCTGATCTTGCCGCCGTAGACTTTTTCGATCGCCCCTTCCGGCAGAGGTTTGTCCTTCAGGTCTTCCACCGGCTTGCCGGTGAGCTTGCCGCGGTTGACGAAGAACCGACCTTCCGTTCCCTCGAACAGAATGCCGTTGTCTCCTTCGCTGGTGATGATCAACTCCACGTCGTTGGGCATGTCGGCGCGGATGGTGAATTGAGTCGCCGCGTTGTACCGATCGGCGACCGTCGGATTGCCGTCCTTGTACTCGACCGGCAACTTGTACTCGACCGGCGTGATTTTGCTCGGCCCCGTTTCGGTGGCTCCGAGCGCCCAGCATGTAATGTCGACGTGATGTGCTCCCCAGTCGGTGAGCTTTCCGCCGGAGTACTCGTGCCAGTTGCGGAACGAATAGTGGCAATTGCTGTAGAGCGGCACGCCGCCGCCGTAACCTTTTCGCAGTTCCGGCAAAGCCCGATACGGAACCTTGGGGGCCGGACCGAGCCAGAAGTCCCAATCAAGCTGTTCGGGAACGGCCACCTCCGGAATGACCTGGGAAGCCTCCATGCGGTCGATGCCGCACGTCACCTTCTTCACCGTGCCGATGCGGCCGTCTCGGATGAGTGCGATCGCTTTCAGGAAACGCAGGTCAATCTCGGTTCGCTGCATCGTGCCGACCTGAAAGACTCGGCCGGTTTGCTTGACGATCTTCTCAATCAGCTTGCCTTCGTCGATCGTCAACGTGAGCGGCTTTTCGCAGTAGACGTCTTTGCCAGCGAGCATTGCTTCGACCGCGATCTTCGTGTGCCAGTGGTCGGGCGTGGCGATCATCACCGCGTCGATGTCTTTCCGATCCAGAATCTTGCGGTAGTCCTTGTAGGCATCGGGCTTCTTGCCCTGGCTCTTCTCCACCTTGGCGACGTTCTCCGCCAGCACGTTCGCGTCGACATCGGCCAAAGCGGCGAAATCGGCGTGGCCAAATGACTTGCTGGTGATCGTCCAGCCTTGATTGCGCAGGCCGATCGTCGCAAAGACTGGCCGCTCGCTCGGCGATTGATAACCGAAAGCTCGGTTGGCCGACGGGAGCAGAATGCTTGCGGCTCCCGCAGCGGCGATGCCTTGAAGAAACTGACGACGCGATATCTGTCGAGATGTTGGCATTTGTCGCAATCCTTCTGAAGAAAACGAGTGTGAGTGCTTGCAGGCAGACCATTGGTTGCCGGGAGTGAGCTAGCAAGGTTACCCGCAACGGAACATTCAGTGGGCGCTGATTATGAGCGATTTCAATCACCGCTTCTCTGTCGACGGAACCAAAAATCGTCAGCCGCTTGAACTTGCCCAGAGGAAACCGCGGCAATAACGATCGTGTGATGGCGTGCGATCAAAAAACTCAGCCGCGTGGGAAGCTCTTTGGCAACCAGACTTGAGTTCCTGATCGAGCCGACGTTTGAACGGTGACGCTCGTGCCGAGGGGGACGCCGTGGTGGTTCCAGACCAGCACGGCAAGCTCCGAACCTTGGCCCATGCCGCAGAGTTTGAGCTGGGCTTGATCGCACTTCAGGCCTGTCAGCAGAGTGCCGTCCATGAAGAGGTCTTCGATGGGGGCGACGATGTCGATCGCTTTGGCGTGCGACTTGAAATGGGCCGCGTCGAAGTGGCCGTACCAGTAATAGGTCACTCCGCGAGCACCGTTGGCGAACGCTTCGAGGATCATGTCGCGGGTTCGTACTGGGTCGTATTCGCCGTAACAGCCGGTACTCAGCCACGGGATGATGTCGTTCGCTTTCATCCGGGCGCGGTTGGCAGAAATGCTTTCGGCGACGGCCAGTGGGTTGCCGGCGACGTACAGGCTGGGCATCGCCATTTGCAGCAAGTCGGGATAGGTGTTGTCGAAGGCGAAGAGTCCGTCGTTGAGCGGCGTGATCGGCTCGGTGCGGTAGCTGCCGTAGACGATCGGCCGTTTGACTCCCGCATCGGCCAGCGACTTTTCGATGGTGGCCTTCATCTCGACATGAATCTCGCGGCCCATCGCGGCGAGATACTCATCCCAACTGGCAAACTTGCCCGCCTGAAATCGTTCCCGGCAGCGTTGGCACAGTGACGCATTCACGGCCCCGCGCCAATACGCCTCGATGTCGTAGAAAATGATGTCGGGCTGAATCCAGACGGCGTGTTGAGCGAAGCTGGCGTGTTCCTTTTTGTAATACTGTCCGCGATAGTCTGGGCAGACGTCCACGAATTTGCCGTCGGTGTAATTCGACAGAGTCTCCTGCTGCGTTCGATCCCTGTCGATCGCACCTGCGGGGAATTCGATCTGCACGACCTGAAAACCCTGCTACCGGATCTCCTTCAGGATCGTTTGGTATTCGGGGACGTCGCTTTCTCGCCAATAACACGGTCGAACCAGATGGCCTCGTCGATCCGCTCGCTGAATTTCCCGTCGGTCAACTGGCGCGGATCGTCGTCGTCGATGTTCAGATACTGCGTCGGCTGTGGCGAGTAACGCAGCTCACGCCCCAACAACAGATTTCCCGGCGCGGTCATCTTCCGAAACTGATCCCGGCGATCGAAGACGTAGTCGCGGTACTCCGTCGTGATGACGGGCGACGGCGGAATCGGCTTGACCTCACCGACAGCGGGCACGATCGCCAGCTCATCACCATTCGGAGCCGCTTCCGTACGCACCAGCTTCTTCGCGACCAGATTTCCTCCGACGACCAGCTTCGCCCAATCCGCCGACTCGCGCTGAGCATGAATCGCCCAACCCTTGCCGGAGCGAATCACCTCCGCCATTGCCCCATCACCCAACAGCAAACCGGCGACAATCACTGACAGCAGCATTCGGAATCGGAACCTGACGGGTGTCCTTCGAGGGGATGATGATGGGAGCGGCCTAGCGGACTTTAGACAGGCGAATGGGGACGGACGAATGAAAACAATGACGATCGAACCACATGCAATCAGGTCAGCTTCAGCTTCATCTTCATCTTCAGCGACACTCGTCTCATTCGTCTGTCCCCATTCGCCTGTCTAATCTCTTCTCCGCAGCGTCGATTCCGTTTCGGTGAGCTTGCAAGCGGCTCGCCCGTGCAAAGTGGGAGCGATGGGCGTCTCCGTCCCGAGTTTGCCGTCTTGCCTTACAGAAGCGCCGCGATCGGATCGCCGTCGCAGATTTTGAAGGGGCGGCCTTCCAGGTCGTGGATTTCGCGGGCGGGGTCGAGGCCGCAGGCTTCGCAGATCGTGGCGAGATAGTCGCCTGGAGTCACGGCGTTGTCTTTGACGTAGGCTGCTTGGTTGTCGCTCGCTCCGTAGACGCTGCCTCCGCGAATGCCGCCGCCAGCGAGGACGGCTGAGTAACAATACGGCCAGTGATCGCGGCCGTTGTTGCCGTTGATCTTCGGGGTGCGACCGAACTCACCGGCGCAGGCGACGAGCGTCTCGTCTAGCAGGCCGCGCTGAGCGAGGTCTTCCAGCAACGCGGAGAACGCTTGATCGAACGCCGGCAGGCAGTAGTTGGCTTTCAACATGCCGTAGCCGGTCTTGCCATATTCCAGATCGTTGAGTCCGCCGTGAGCATCCCAGACGTTGTAGACCTTGGCGGCGGGCGTGATGAACATCCAATTGACCGAAACGAACCGCACGCCCGCTTCGACGAGTCGCCTTGCCGTGAGAAAACTCTCGCCGTATTCGTTGCGGCCGTAGCGGTCGCGCGTGGCGGATGATTCGAGTTCGAGATTCAACGCGTCCTTCACGGTCGGCGAATGCAGCATTCGGTACGCGGTTTCGTAGACGCTGTCGAAGGCCTTGGTTTCGGATGACTGCTGCATGGCTCGGTCTTCCGTATCGAGCAGATCACGCAGCCCGCGCCGTGCTTGCAATCGAGCGATCGAAATGTCATTCGGCAACGTCAAAGGCATCGTCGGCGGATCGGAACGCGGCCCGACTTGCACATGGTTGAAGACCTGTCCCAGCTCGATCGGATCGTGCATCGAACCCAGAAAACCGGCGTGAGTTCCCGCGTAGAACAAGCCGTCATGCGCGACGGCGCGAGGAATCGAAAAACTGGCGGGGGTCAGCGATTTGTCGCCAAGGTACGAGAACATCGAACCGACCGACGGGACGTCGGATCGCATCCGAGCGTTGGCGGGGAAGATTCGCGGAGGTGTCATCACTCGGCCGGTCAACGCGTGATACACGGACGTCTGATGATCGGTCATGTTGTGAGTCAGCGACCGAACGATCGCCAGCTTGTCGGCCTGCCTCGCGATCTGCGGCATCTGATCGCCGAGTAGGATTCCCGGAGCGTTCGTGGCAATTGGCTGAAACGGACTGCGGACGCCGTCGGGAGCCTCGGGCTTTACGTCCCACATGTCCTGCTGCGGTTGACCTCCCCACGCGAAGAGGAAGATGCAGGACCGAGCCGACTTGTCTTTCTTGCTCGGCGCGGCGGCGGCCTGCTCCGACGCCATCAATTGCGGCAGCGAAAGCGCACCACACGCGGCGGACCCCAATCGCAGCATGGCGTCGCGACGATGTAGCATCTGATGCTCCTCGGAGATTCCGGAATCACGCCTGAAAAGTCATCGGCAGTTTATCACGAAGGTTCGGCATTCTGAAACAAGCAACTTTGACGAGCAGCAGAAGTTTGCTTCCCGAATTACCGCTCACAACCCGCGTTGCTCACAGTCTACTTGTCTGTTCTCCGCAGCATCGCTTCCGTTTCGGTGAGCTTGCAAGCGGCTCGCCCGTGCAGACCTTCTCCCCAGACGATCTTGGTCGGTTTGAGGTCCGCAATCAGGCGGGGATCGATGAGCGTCTCCGCGACGAGTTTGCCGTCTTGCCAGACTTGCAGTCGGTCGCGTTTCAGAACGCATTGCACCTGCGTACGACCTGGTTTGTACGACAGCGGCGCGCTCAGGTGGCCCGGCAGGTGATATCGCCACACGCGGCCGTATTCCGCATAGACCGCATCGGTGAGAAACGGGAGCGACCGATCCTGCGGCATCGGGCCTTTGGCCGACGTGGCGATCATCAGCGAGTCGCGCCATGGGGCCAGTCCGCAGATTCGCTGGCCCCATTCGTTGATCACCACCGCAGCCTTGTTGGCTCGATTGTGTTCCTCAATCTCCTTCTGATACGGATGGCCGGACTGATCGGTCAGCGCGGGCTGCGAGAACATGCGGCTCGCCAGAGTCCATTTCTGCGAGTCACGTTCGTACCGCCACAGCTCGGCCCAAGGCCAGACGCCGACGTACAGGTCGCCGCGATACAGCATCGTGCTCTGAGCCTCGCGGGAATAACCGGCGACTCCCGGCATCACCGGCGGCCAGTCGGCGATCTCGGTCAGGGTCGTGCCGTCGAAACGCAGCAGCCGACCGCTCGGATAATGTCCGAGCAGCAAGTCCCCCTGAAAGTTCACCGTCGAATAAACCTGATAGCTCTTGTTCGGTTCGTTCTCGCGCAGCACGCGCCACTCCTGACCGTCGAAGACATAAACATTGCCGTAGTTGGAAACGGTCAGCACCTTGCCATTGAGTTGCCCCCAAGTGAATGTCGTTTCGTTCGGGACGCGAGCGTTCAAGACTTTCGCGCCAGCGACATCGATACGCTCTTGCCCCGGTTTCCAAGGAGCGGCCACGACCTTCGTGAACCCGTCCTTGTCCGACCGCAATGAGTGATAGAAGAATATGTGCCCGTGAGCGTAATAGAACGTCGAATAGTCGCCGCTCGCCGGCCTCGGAAGAATGAGCCTTCCGTCATAGGTGGCCTGTCCGTTTTGAAAGACGAGCGGCTTACCGGCCACGCTCATGAAGCCGTCACCGAATTTGTTCTTCTCCTTGTCGAGGATCGGGTCTTCGCGCCACTGCTTGGCGTCGGCATCCCAACGTCGCACCGTTTTGTCGAGGTGGTAGCTCCAACTGTAGAGCTGTCCGTCGCGGTCCTGAATCGACTGATGAGCGATCGCACTCGGCCGAGGTAGCAGTTCCTTCTCCGAGTTCACAGCCTGGTTCGGCCGGACGTAAAACTGCAGCGAGAACCGATCAAGCCGGACGCAGGTGTTGAAGACGCTCGGAAACCCAGCACCGAGAATCACCCAGCCCGCGGCATCCTGCACCTCGAAGAGACTGCCGAAGTCCTGCCCGACATCATCGCCAAACTCAACCTGCACAGCCGCGCGAAACGACGGCTCATCGGCCCTTGCATCGTGAACACTTCCGAACACCACACCGAGTAACACAGCCAACAGGAACGCAAAGCCGAGGGCGAGCCAGACGAAGCGGCGAAACAGAAGAAGGTGCATGGTAGTGCTCGGTGAAGAATTTATTGTATCAAAGCCTGTCGCCGCCGCAGTTCCGAAATCAGGTTCGCCCACCGCCGTGCCTGTCGCGGGTCGGCTGCTTTTGCGAGGTTCTGTTGTGCCTCGCGTAGATCGCTCGCAATTTCCTGCGGCTGTCGCGTGATGTTGCTGACAAGTTCGTAGTACCTTCTGGACAACTTCGGCCCGCCGTAGAGAGGCGCGAGTTCTCGATCGATCCACGTTTGATAATCGAGCTGTGGGTTCCAGCTAAAAGCTTCCAGAGCCAAGTAGTTCAACTCATTCTGCGGACTGGCGGCACCGATCTGACCGATGATTTGCAGGCCCTCCGATTTGTCCTCGATCGCTCGGTGACAGGTCTGCTGGATCAAGTCGCTCACCAACGAGTATGTGCCGCCAAAGGCAACGTCCGATTTGTCCGACTCGCCCCACCATTGGCGTTTCACATCCCAATGACTCCCTTGATGCAATAAGCCGACAGAATGATTCGTCCCGGCCGGCGGACGGAGGCTGAGCGGCCACGAGCCTGACGGATTCAAGATCGGATCAGCGATCATCTTGGTGTAAGTCCACTGCGTGATCGCCGCCTTGGGATATTGAGCGAGAAACTTGGGTGGGTTGCTGAGCAGCGCGGTGTTGTACGAGTCGTAGCAGGCATACGAGTACCACAACTCAGGATTGATCTTTAGCCCGCGTTCGATCACCGGCACCTGTGTCACCATCATGTCCCAGTGGTAGTTCTGATCGTTCTCCGGCAGCGATCTTTGCATCTTGCAGCGCGGGCAATGGCATTGGAAAAAATCGCCGTGCTCCAGATTCACACCGCCAATGTCCTTGAGCGTTTTGAAATACCACTCGGCCCCGTCGCGGAGCCACTGCTGAAAGACCGGATCGCTGGGACACGGCGTGCCGGGCATGTCTTTGCCATCGGCCTGCACCATCAAGCGGACTTGCGGATGCTTGGCCAGAAACGTGTTGATGTTGAAGGGATGATCGCCTCCGAAATAGAAGCCGCCGTAACCCATCGTTCCGATGCCCGGCAGGATCTTCACCCCGTTGGCTTTGGCGTATTTGCTGACCGACTGAGCCGTCGCCAGTCCGCCATGAGCGTCGTTGATGAAGCCCCAGACGATCAGTCCGTTGAGTTTATGATCCGCCTGAAAATCGACGACCTTCTGAAACGTATCGACAAAACCATTGGGCTGCGCGAGGTACGGTTCCAGCGTGCCGTTGGCATCCACATGCTTGGTCTGATGGATTTTTCTTAGATCGTCATCCCAGTTCGTGCAGTGAGTCCAGTTCCAAAACATGCGCTTGGGAAATGCCGGCGCTTTGACGATCGACAGCGGGCTTTGTGGCACGATCCTCTTGCCGTCCAGCGCGCAGTGGTAATGCCATAACGCGCCCACGCCGTATCGCAGGCCGTCCGTATCGCCGCCGACCACCACGACCCGTGTCGTCTGGGGATCGGTGGAAATCAGAAAGCCTTGCGGCTGGAGATCAGCACTCAGAGTAGCCGCAGGCAGCAAGTGCCTCACTTCGGAGCGCGTTGCTTTCGTGCAGAACACAAACTGGAGGTCACTCGCGTCTGGCTTCTGACTTGGACTGACGATCGTGAAAGTCAGCCCCGTGTCCTGAGTGATGAGCGTTTTGAGCCGCTGAGCCGCGCTGTTCGCATCCGAAGCGGCCACGATCACTCCCTGCTGGGTCGGAGCGTTCGCGGAATCCTTGGTCGGTGTTGGAAGTGACTTCGTCTGGGGTGGCTCGGCAACCACCTCGGCCGCGAATAGTCCGATCAAAAGCAGTGCGACCATTGGCTTCACGGGAGCGTCTCCTTTCATTCGTTGGGCTACGAACGGAATGTCGCTCGCTGCCGACATCACAATCAGTTGTCCTCGCGAGATTGAATTCGACCGGCCGCCCGCCGTGCGAGTTTTTGGTTTCCGCGAATCGCTCCCGGCAGAAAGCCTTTGATCGACCAGTCCTCACCCATCTGTTCACCGATGATGAGTGCAATGGTTGCGAAGTCATCAAAGTCTCGAAACAGGTTCGACGCGATCCGGGTTTTCGTCCCGTGCAAACCATCGAGGCAGGTGATTTCGTAGATCTCCATGAATGAAATCTGCCCCGACCAAATGGTCGCCTTCAGGTCGTTCCAACGAATGTGGATGATCTCGGCGGTGAATCGCCCTTTGGGGAGGAGCAACTCGTCCTTCGTGATGACAATGCTCTGGTGGTGGATGCGCCGGTAGATTCCGTGGGCCATGAGGAATGCACACAGCAGCCAGATCGCCGGGCAGACCCAGTTGGCCACGGTCTCTGGCGACAACTTGAACCTCTTAATGGCGATCCCACCGCCGAACCAAACGGCATGAACGAAGAGGACTCCCGTCCCGATCATCAGAAACGGGATCATGCCATACAGCACGAATTTCGGAATGCCTCCGTAGGCCGACTGAAACAGGACATCGCGATTCTCGTTGGTGGGTGAGCCGTTCGGTGGATCGTTCATTTCGAGAAGCCTCGCGGTTGGTGCTCGATGTCGGGATGTTTCCAGTCGATGACGTCCGTTGATTGCAGGAACTCATTCATGATCGGCTCCTCACCAGGTCGCATCCATCAATGCGGTAACTTGTCGTTCGTCGTACCGCCCGGCTTCGCGCAGGCCGCGCATGATTTGCTCGCGGCGATCGAGCGGATGGTTTTGGTTGAGCTTCCATTTACCTTCCAGCGTTTTGCGTCCTACACGCTATCACGAGACAGTTCTGCAACGTGCCGCGAGCAGGCCAGTCGCCGTGGTGAGGTCGATGTCGGCGATCAGCAAGCCTTCCTCACCGTAGGGCTGATAGCTGAGAAGCGTCCCATCCGGGCGAGCGATCGCCGTTGTGGTCGGTGAGCCGGGACTCGCGCAATTCACGGTGGCGAAATAGATGGTGTTCTCGGCGGCGCGGCACAGAGCCGCCGCCTCGTGAAAGGTGTTCGCGGGATCGGCGTAGGTTGTGGGCCGGTAGGAATCACCCGCTGCTTCGCCGAAGTGCGGATGAAAGACGATGTGTGCTCCACTCCGCGCGGCCCAGCGAACCGTCTCCGGATAGCGCCAGCCTTCGTGACAGATCACGATGCCGAAGGTCACGGGGCCAGCTTGAAACAGGCGGCGTCCCAAGCCGGCTGTGTAGACACTCTCTTCCGATGGATCGAGCTGAACCTTGTCCTGAAAGCCCACAATCGATCCGTCCTGATTGATCACCAGCGCGGTCAAAACCCACGCACCATCCACGAAGCGTTCCGTTCCGAGAATGACGGTGATGTTGGCCTTCGCGGCTGCCGCAGCGATGACGGTCCAGGCGCGTTCGAGGAACACCCGATCGGGAGGCGGCACGGGCTTGCCGATTCGATAGCCGGGAACAAAGCACTCCGGAAAGCAGATGATCCGCGATCCCTGCTGCGAGGCTTGAGCGATGGCCCGCTCGGCGAGCGTGATCGACTCGTCGGGTGTTGCCGGCAACCTGAGATTGGCGAGTGCGATGCGAACCGGGTTCGTGACGTCAATCATTCGGCGACACGAAGCGACTGTCGCCGCAGCCGTCTCCAGCCAATTGCCGTTCGAAACGAAACTCATGGTTGTGTTCCTCACTGATCAGTGGTCGTGTCCGGCATAGATCCACATCGGTTCGGTCTGTCCGGCGCGTTCGAAGTCGCACTTGCGATAGAACTCGATGGCCTTGCCATCGGCCACCAAGATGTGTTGATGAAACCCCGCGTAGCAGGTCATCAGCATCCGGACCAAGTGCGTGCCAACGCCTCGACCTTGGTATTCGGGATGAACCAGCAAGTGCGGGTAATGGACGACCAAATGACCGTCGGTGATCGCGTTGCCCAGTCCGACAAGCCGCTCACCGTCCCACGCGGAGACGAGCGAATGCGAACCGAGCAGCGCGCTCAAGAGTTGTTGAGGCTCTTCCGCAGAGGACCAGCCGTTGGCTCGGTACAAGTCCAACACACCTGGCAGCGTGACGTGCGACCCTGTTCGGTACTGGATTCCGTCAACAGTCTCGATGGTCTCATGGCCGCCACCAAGAAGTTCGTTGCTCAATTTCCCCTCGGCCACTTTCTCGACGGGGCCGGTCATGCGCACGAAGAAGTTGTCATCGACCTCAATCGCCAATGTTCCGCCCGGCATATGGACCGTGATCGACGAGTCGCACAGTCCCAGCCGTTTGGCGACCGCCGCCGATGCGCAACTGCTGCTGCCGGAGGCGAGCGTGTAGCCGGCTCCGCGCTCCCAGATTTCGATCCGGATGTTGGCTCGATCGAGCACCTGCATGAACTGCACGTTGGTCCGATTCGGGAAACGACTGTCGGTTTCGATGAGCGGCCCGAGCGAACTCGCCTCCGCCTGCGAGACCTGCTGGCGAAGGATCACGCAATGCGGATTGCCAATCGTTGCGGCGGTGAATTCCAAAGCCTGTTCTGCGACCTCGATCGTTTCGCGAATCACGTCGCGCGGCGGGCCGAGCACCGGAATGTCGCTGCTGTGAAATCGGACTTGTCCCATCTCGACCGTCACCGAGCGACCTTGCTCTTTGACCTGACAAAGGACCGCACCGCCCGGAGTCACGACCTTGAACGGCGCGTCGCTGACGAGCCGTCGATCCCACAAGTAGCGCGCGAAGATCCGCAGTCCATTGCCGCTCTTCTCGGCCTCACTCCCATCCGGGTTCAGGATTCGCAACCGGAATTCGGTTGGATCAGAACTCGGCTCGCGGACCAAAATGCCGTCCGAACCGATCCCGAAGTGGCGGTCGCAAATGCGACGAACCGCCGAGGGCGAAAGCCGCTCCGCGAAGTCCTCGCGTTCGACGACCAGGTAGTCATTTCCCAAGGCTTGATACTTGGAGAACGGCATTCGAGTCGTGGCGAAGCGTGAATGGGTGGGAGTTTCGCTCATACAGGAACTCTGTTTGCGGAAGGGCGAAGGTGTCATCCATCTGGGATCACCGCGGCTTGCAAAAGACATAGTAGCCAAAGCCGAGCGTATCACGGCCCCAGCGACGGTAGGCATCACGCCAGACACGTATGCGCTCCCGGAATGGCCCCGCATCCGGGTCTTGGGGATGGTCGCGGACGAAGCGTTCCATCGAAAGGCAATACAGCCCCTCGTAGTGGTCCCATTCATCGTCATTGCTCACGCACGAGTAAAGCGGCACCAAACCGGCGGCGATGCCTGCGGACTCGTTGCCCTGATGGTTGTAGTAGTCCGTCAGACCGGCATCGAGGAATGCGAGATACTCCGCTGCCGGTTCCCGCTTCCAATAACCATCGGCAATGATCACCTGACCACCTGGACGCACCAGATGGGACAGAGCCGTGAGAGCCTGGTCAAACTTGCCGTAAGCGTGAGTGGAGCCGATGCACAGCGCCACGTCGAAGGATTCAGGCTCCAATGCCACGTCGGCTACCCGAGCCTCGTGCAACTCCACAAATCGGCTGATACCACGGGATTCAGCGTTGGCACGCGCTGCTCTCACGAGTTCCCCGTTCGGATCCACGCCGATCCCAGCCACCCCGTATCGTGCGATGACACGGAGCAACAAATCAGCTTTGCCGCAACCGACATCCAGCACCCGCGCCGACTTGGGCAAATCGAGCAGATCGACCAACTGGTCGGCCTTGGTTGAACTCAATGGACTGCAAAAGACATGATCGCGATGGGCGATGGTGGAGAAGCGGAGACGGTTCATGTGTGGTTTCGTGTCTGTCATTTGACGACTCTGTTCGGACATGGAACTTTGAACCGTTCTTGACTGGAATACGAACAGCCGAGCTAACGATGGGCGATGACAAACGTCCGTCGAAACGGAAACAGGACTTTGCCGTCGGCGCGAACTGGGTAGGCGTCACGGACGCGCTGATGCAGTTCGGAGGTGAACTCGTTTCGTTCGGCGTCGGTATCCAGAGCTGCCAGGAACGGTCGGAGCCCCGTGCTGGAGATCCAGTCCACGATGGCGGCGGCGGATTCCAGGACGTGGCTGTATTCGGTTTCCCAGAGATCCAAGCTCGTCGCGATCTTCACGAGTGCATCGTAATAGAACGCGGGGGACTCCATCGTCAGCGCGTTTCGAGGAGCGTTCATTCGCTCGGACCATTTCGGGCGATGTGAGATGTCGTGAATGAGCGTGCGGACGGTGGCATAGGTGCTGCTCGGAATTTGAAAGGCCAACGCGCCACCTGCCGCCACCATTCGGAACAACCGAGGCATCAGCACGCCGTGGTGGGGAAGCCATTGCAGGGCGGCATTGGAATACATGAGGTCCACGGGACCGGATGACGTCCATTGCGACACGTCGGCGAGCAACCAATTCTGATCGGGATAAGCTCGCTTCGCGGCCTCGATCATCTGCGGTGAGTTGTCGATCCCAATGATCTCGGACTGCGGCCAACGGTCACGAAGAATCTGAGTGCTGTTGCCCGGTCCGCAACCCAGATCGGCAATCACTGCGGGCCGGTCAATTCTGATGCGGGCAGCCAGGTCTGCTGCGGGGCGAGTACGCTCATCGCCATATTTCAAATAGTGCTCTGCGTTCCAGATTGTCATTTGAGAATCTCACAGGCGAACCGATTAGTTCTACTGCGCACGTTTCGCATTCCGGCTCCCTCTCCCCCGCTTCGGGGGAGAGGGCTGGGGTGAGGGGGAACGTGGTTGTCAACGTTTCGAAGATCCAAGCAGCCTGACCTTGAAATAGGTTTTCGACAATGATTGCAGATCGAACGCAAAGCCCCCTCACCCTAACCCTCTCCCCCGAAGCGGGGGCGAGGGGACAAGACAGCCGAACGTGCGCAGTAGTATTAGACGAAAGTTCGTGGGGCAGCCGTTGCGGCGTCCCCGGTATTTGGCGTGCCCGATTGCTCAATGAGCAAGAGGTGCGTCTCTTCTTCCGCAATCGGGCAGTGTTCCACCCCTTTCGGGACAACGTACAGTTCTCCGGGACCGAGCACGACGTTGCCCGCTCGGAGTCGAATGGTCAGCCGGCCCTTGAGAACCAGAAAGAAGTCGTCGGTCTCGTCGTGCTTGTGCCAGACGAACTTCCCTTGGACTTTGACAACCATGAGATCATGGCCATTGAATTGGCCCACGGTCTTGGGTTGCCAGTGATCGGAAAATGTTGCGAGCTTTTCCGCGAGATTGATACCACTCATCACGCTAGATCCTTTCAACTCGCACTTCGGTCTTGATGGAATTCGCGATGTAGCACTGCTCGTGGGCCGAGTGATGAAGGTGCCGCTCCTCGGCTGGCGTTGGCAACTTCTCGCCGCTGTAAGCGATCTTCGGGCGGAGCGTCACCAAACTCACCCACGGAATGCCTTTCTCGTTCTTGGTCATCACGCCAACCGCTTCGTCGAAGTAGCTGTCGACTTGAATGCTCTCCCGATATGCCAAGTACAGAAAGGTCAGCATGTGGCAGCTTGAAACGGCCGCAACGAAAGCCTCCTCCGGGTCCACATGTGCCGCATTGGAATACGGCGCGGGCACAACGGCGGGCGAGGGAGAAGCAGGCACGGTCACACCGCCATCGAATGACCAAGTGTGCTCGCGCGAGTATTTTCCGTTGAGGAAATCATGACTCGTGCGAGTCCAATGGATTGTGGCTTTATGTTCGGACATGGCCTTGCTCCTCGCTGCTGACCGGGATGCGGAGAGCCCAAATGACAAGTCCCCGCTTCTGCCCTTGCACCCTGGCGATCTCCGTGAGATGCCCCAACTGCTCAAACCCCAAGCTCTCGTTGATTCGCCGTGTCCCCTCGTTGTGGTCGAAGTGCATGCTCAGCAGCGTCGTCACGCCGAGTCGTGGGCATTGCTCGATGACCCAATGCTTGAGCCGTCGGCCGATTCCCTTTCGATGATACGCGGTCGCGATGTACTGACTGATCTCGGCCGTGGCATCGTATGCCGGGCGTCCGGCGTAGAACGACGAGAGATATGCCGTAGCGACCACTTGCCCATCGACTTCCACCACCCAGATCGGCCGCTTGTTCGGATCAAACTTGCGGAACCATTCCACTCGGTCGGCGACTGTGATCGGCTTGGTGTCTGCCGTGGACCAGCCTGCCGGAATGGATTGGTTGTAGATGTCGACGATCGCTGGCAGGTCGGCCTCCGTCGCTTCGCGGATGTGCATTTCGACAAGCACTTCTTTCATCGACGGACTCGTGTCCAATTCCACGACAGGGACCGGCTGCTCCAGGTTTCGGTAGTAGTACGTCGTGCTGCAAGGTTCCCCGCGCGGCATCAAGGCAAAGTTGGGGACGTCTCCCACGCGGACCCACCCCAGACGCTCGTAAAGCCGAGCGGCGTCGCCATTGGTCACGGCGTCGAGCAGCAGCAGCGTCTTGCTGCACTGCCGCGCCGTTTCTTCCGCCGCTCTCATCAACGCCGCCCCAAGCCCCTGACGGCGCGCTCGGCGATGGACCAGCATCTTGGCCAGATCCGCTCGGTGCGGCTGATTCTCAGGCAAGTCGAAAATCAACTGCACGGTGCCACAAATTCCGTGCAGGTCTTCGGCCACCAGCAGCGCTCGCTCGCCGGCAGCCACGCCTTGTGCCACGCGACGCCAAAACGCCACAGCGCGATCGCGCGTCAGCGGGAGCATGAAGCTGACCGACGCTCCACCTTCAACGCAGTCGATCAGAACATCGGCCAGAGCGTCGATCTGTGAATCATCGACAGCACTCAATCGCCTGAGAGACCAAGTCGGCGTCGTTGTTGGCGTGCTCATTTCAAAAGGCCCCTTTGTCTCACTCGTTGGCAACCTTCACGGTGGACCGCAGTATGTCGAGCTGCGACTGGAACTCCTTCTCCGCCCTGGCAATCGGCCACTTCTTCGAGCCGCCCAGTTCAATCATCACACACAATTCCTTGAGAGCCATTAGTCGCCATTCCCGTGCGTCGGCCAGCCGGTTTTCCGCAATGCAGTATCCCACCTGGTCCAAAGAACCGGCAGTGCCTCCTTCCCCGATGAGCAGTCCGCCCTTGAGACGCATCGGTAGAACGCCGACAGCCCGGATGCGGTCCACGCATTTCTTCGCAGCCCCCTTCTTTCCCGCCGCGCGGAGTAGTCGCGACTCGAGCGCGAGCGATGTTTCCACGGAATTCCAGAGGTCGAATCGTCCCGCGAATTCATAGGTGCTGAGAAACCGGCAGACCTCCAGCGCCTCATCGTTCCGTCGGAAGACGAACAGCCAGAAAGCAACATCCTCTGCGTCTCGCATGGATGTCGATTTTGTGAAGGCGAACTTGGTCGCCGCACGCTTTTTGACCCGCTTCAGAAATGCGTTGGATTCCGCGCGAACGTCAAACGCTGCGGGGAGATTCACGGGATCGTTCATGGTCTGCTTTCTTGCGGAATCACGTCCGCGTTCGACGGTCATCGGGGGAATTCGACAAGTCACGGACAGCGTTTTCGCTTTGCAGCTTTCTCGATGTAGGGGACCGCGTCGGGTGTTTTGCAGTTGGTCTCGCCGTGGTCGACTTCGACCTTGCCGATGCGCTGGGCCGCTTCGATCGCCTTCTTGCGGAGCGCCGGTTTGAAGACTCCGATCGAGATCAGCGCACCGTTCATCGCGTACCGCGCCCAGTTCAACGAGCGGTGGATCTGCTTCTCGATCGTCGCCAGAACCTTTGCGGCGTCCGCGTCGCTGACGGAGTCGGGATCGTCCTTCAGGCGGACTCCGAGAATTCCGTAACCCATCTCGCGAGTTAACTCGTCCGGCGACTTCATCCAGACGCGCATCGTCTCGTCCGCAATCGGGCTGCGGGCCAGCAGGCCGGACAAATAACAGCCGACGAAGTGGACCGGCCCGTCCTTGAGCAGGCGGTCCGCGTCGGCCCTGGTCAGCTTCTCCGGGTCGGCAACCAGCAGCGCCAGGATGCGCGCCTCGGCCTTCCCCGTCTTCCAGAGTTCCAGCGCGAGCGCGTGATCGACCTTGATCTTCTTCTGCAGCTTGGCGATCTCCGAGGTCAGCACGCCGAAGACGTTGTCCCCCGAACCGTGCCGCCGATAGATCGCGGCCGTCTGCGGTTTCCCCAGCTTCTTGAGCGTCGCCAGAATTTCCTGAGCGTTCATCGCTTCTTCCCCATGCTGGTTGGCTTCAAGCTGTCGATCAAAAGCAATCCATACCGGGCAGCTCCGATGCCTGCCGAATCCAACTCGCCACGAGCTTCTCGTCGAACTGGTCGTCCTCGTGGATGTGGAAGTATCGCGTCCCCTGGTTCTTGGACTCGACGGGGGGGAGTGGCCGCAGCGACGTGCCGCTGAAGAATGCCACCTTGACGTACTTCGTCAAGCAATGGAAACCGAGGAACCAGCCCTGGCCCTCGATGCCATAGAAGGGGGTGTTCCACCTCACGGCCTTGCGCACGTTGGGCACGATGCGCACGATGAGCGCATCGAGGCGGCGTCCCACGTCCCGTTTCCAGCCCGGCATGGCCGCGATGAAGGCTCGCACGGGAGCGTCGCCGTCGGCCTTCGCGATCTGAGGGTTGCCCCCCGCGAGGAGGACCGGCTTCGCGGCTACCAAGCGAGCCTTGCTCATGGTGGCGGTGGATCGCTTGCCTTTGCCAGCCGCCCCCGTGGGTTTGGCCGCGGCGCGTTTCTTAGGTTTCATGCGATGATTGATTCCGTGTCGGTTCACAGGAGACGCAAGGAAACACCGAACAGCTCAGTGATCCGCACGCGGCTTTTCGAGGTCGCAATTCTGAATGCGGCGATTGATGCCGACACGAAACTATTGCTGCGACATTCACCTGCCAAGTCGTGTGGATGACGATCAACCTTTTCGGCGTTGCCACAGCCGCTGATGATGAGATCGGGCGAAGTTTTCACCCGATAAGGGGTCAGGGGTCAGGTCTTTGAATTTCATTTTTGGCGATCCGATTCGCCCCAGACTCAAATTCCACATCGCCACTCCAATTGACATCGCGCCTCATTCGTGAGGCCAAAATTGGAATTTGAAGAGTTGACCCCGGCTCTCGTTTCACCACCATTGCGGTAGGATCACTTCTTTGATTCGTCCAATCGTGATTTTAGGAAATCACCCATCTTTTTCATCAGGTCAAACATTGGTTCGGGATTCCCAGCAAGCGCCTCCTTTTCCATTTCTTCGATAACCTTTCCGCGCTCTGTATCTTTCAATCGTTCTCGGATTTCGTTTGCCTTTTCCTTCAAGGTCAACGGTGGTGTCGGCCAGGGCTAGCGCGCACTCTGGGAAGGATGGGTAACTAGCTGGCGCGATTGAGGGAATGAAATTATTGTTGTCTCCGTGCGACGCGAATGGATCGCGTCTGGTTGAGGGTTGCGGCACGGAGGTGTGGGATGTTGGCGTCTGAGAATTCGAGTTTGAAGTCGATCACGGAGCATTTTGAGGAACTTCCCGATCCGCGGTCGGAGGTGAATCGCGAGCACTTGTTGGTGGATGTGATCGTGATTTCGATTTGTGCGATTCTCGCGGGAGCGGACGGGCCGACGGCGATCGCGACGTGGGCCAAATCGCCGAGCGTGACGGCGTGGCTCCAGCAACACTTGTCGCTGCCCAAGGGCATTCCGTCGAAGGACACCGATCGTCGCGTGTTGCAGTCCGCCGCGGCGGACGTCCGGAAGCCTTTCAGCGTTGCTTCGAGACGTGGTTGCAGTCGCTGGTGGGAATGCACGATGTTCGCTTCCTGGCGATTGATGGGAAGACACTGCGACGCTCTCACGATCGGCAGAACGACCTGGGAGCATTGCACCACTTAGCGTTTGGGCGACCGAACAAAAACTGACGCTGGCTCAATTGGCGACGGCGGAGAAGTCCAACGAAATCACGGCGATTCCGCAGCTTCTGGATCTGATCGACGTGAAGGGTGCCATCGTGACCATCGACGCGATGGGGACTCAAACCGCCATCGCTGCCAAGATCGTGGACGGCGGTGGCGACTATGTGTTGCCGTTGAAAGGAAACCAAAGTCAGATGGAACAAGCGGTGACGGACTT
Source organism: uncultured Planctomycetaceae bacterium (assembly GCA_964589725.1). Taxonomy (GTDB): domain Bacteria; phylum Planctomycetota; class Planctomycetia; order Planctomycetales; family Planctomycetaceae; genus CAYSHJ01. The sequence goes on along the minus strand of CAZPUJ010000716.1, from coordinate 6,645 downwards.
CTTCGCCGAGCACCTGGAAGACAACTTCGCGCGTGTCAAAGTCAGCCGACTGGAGACCACGGAAACTCACCACGGCCGAGTGGAGAAGCGGTCGTACTTCCAAGTCAACGTGCCTGACGATTTGCCGGGCCGTCCGCGTTGGAAAGGACTCCGCACTCTGGGCCTGGTGATCCGCACTCGTGAAATCAATCCGCCATCGGCGGATGAGACCGATGAAATCCAATGCTCGATCAGCAGCCTGAAACGCAACGTGAAGCTCTTCGCGAAAGCCGTTCGCGGCCATTGGGGCATCGAGAACACTTGCCATTGGACCCTCGACATGACCTTCCGCGAAGACGAAAGCCGCACCCGTGATCGCCACGTCGGCGAGAACCTTGCCTGGCTCCGACGCTTCAGCTTGGGACTCCTCAAACAGCACCCCAACACCAAAACTAGCCTCGCCATGAAACGCCGACAAGCCGGATGGTGCGTCTCGTTCCTCTCCGAAGTCCTCTTCAACTCAACGACTTAGTGGGCGCTGGCCCTGAACGCTGTAGTTTGTATTGTGACGTTGCTGCCTGGATCGTAGCTTCCCCACGATGTGATCGCCTCCGGAAGAGACCGCTGGTCACGCAAATCTACTCACCCGGAAAGGATTCCCCATGCGTTCTCTCACCTCGCTGGCATCGCTCGCGGTTCTCTTCTCAATGACGGCCATGTGTCTGGCCGAAGATCCCGTACCGTCCGACGCGACATCGTCGGCGCAGGTGTCGATCGAAGTTCGCTATCTTTCGATCTCTCCCAAGTTGCTGGCCGAGATCGGATTGAAACCGAACCTGATCGTCCCGGCGTCTCCGGCGAAGCCAGAGACGCCCAAGTTTGCCGAGCCCGTCGCGACCGATAACGCCTCCCCGATCCAACTGATCAGCGCGACCACCGTCGTCGAAACTAAGGTTCCAGTGGCCGTGCAATCGCTGAACGACGCCCAACTCAAACAGCTCATCGAAGCAGTCCAAGGAAACCGGCGTACGAGTTTCCTGTCCGCCCCCAAGATGACCCTGTTCGATGGCCAAGCCGGCGAAGTCCGCGATACCAGCGAACGCCCGTTCGTCGTCGATGTCGATGACACTCGCCACCCGGTCATTCAAACAATCTCAGAAGGGACTCAGTTGGCGGTTCGTCCCCGTCTGAAAGAACAAGGGATCGCTCTCGACCTTCAGTTCCAATTCGCAAATGTTGTTGATGTCCACACCACTTCCAAAAACAGCGACCAACGAATCCAGGTTCCGACCGTCAAATCGACCCGCATCGAGCTTTCCGCAACGGTGGGCGATGGCGAGTCACTCGTCCTCTGGTCCGATCGTCTGCCCGCCGAGTCTGCGGCACCTGCCAAGAAAAATATGTCCGGTCTGTTGAAGAAGAAGGCCGCTGAACCGGAGGTCACGACCCTGGTTCTGCTCATCACCGCGCGACGGGTTGTGGATGGAACGAAGTGAATCGCCGATTTGCCGACCGCTGCGGTTCCCTCGGTACCGTGTGCTCACTTTCGCTCCGTCAGTAGGCGGATGGCGTCCGCGGTCAGAGCACCGTCATAGCAGCGCAGGTCGGACATCGAGCCGTGAAAGTAGTTCTGCGCGCCGAGGCCGATCCACAGGGGAGACTCGTTGCTCAGATTGAACGCGGGGCCGTCTCGCAACAGGCTGGACGTGGAGAGTTTGCCGTTGATGTAAAGCTCCAGAATTCTCCCGCGACGGACGGCGGTCAGGTGCGTCCACTCCGAGCCGATGTCGCGTTCGTGACTGACGACCTGGCCGGCTTGAAGTGACAACACTCGCCCCAGCGAGGGATCGGCGGGAGTGTCCAGTGCTCGCCCCTGACACGAACCGGTCCCGGCGAACAATCGGCCCTGAAAGCTGGTCAGGCAGGTGATGCGAGCCCAGGTGTGAGTCTGCGTGACATCCCAGTCCGCGCGGCGAGCCAGCGAACCGAGCAGCTTCCAGTCGCCGTCGGTTTCGTAACGATAGACCTCGGCCTTGGGGATGAGGCCGGCGAAGAGCTTGCCGTTGTAAACGGTGAGATTCATGACTTCGTTGCACGGCTTGGCGGAACCTGCGGGCAAGCCGAGCCGGCCGATGATCCCCCACTGGTCGTCTCCCTCGCGACGCAGCACATAACCTTGCGGCCAAGTCCCCAGCAGAATATTCCCGCCAACAACCTGCATGGAATGGATCTGGTTGATCTCGTGCGGCGCGGTGCCGATGCGTCGCCATGTCTGCCCACCGCCGTACTCATAAATGTTGCCGTGAGTGGCCGCGTACAGCTTGTCGCCCCAGGGCAGGAGGCATTCGAAGTTCTTGCCATCGGGCGAACCACAGTCGGTCCATGCCTGGCCGTCGTATTTGTAGGCATGTCCTTTTCCTACGCTGTCGATGCCGGCAAACAGTTCGCCGTTGAAGCTGGCCAGACAAAGAACTCGCGAACCGTTGCCGACCTGGCCCAGATCCTTCCAGCGCGTGCCCCCTTCGTACACGAAGACTCGCGTGGGTGCCGGCGGCGGAGCACCCTTCAGTCCTCCCAGAGCCTGCACCCAGTCCCAGATGCCGGTGCCAGCGTAGAGCTTCCCCTGATGCACGAGCATCGACATCACCGAGTGGTGGTTCGCGTCCTCGCCCAGCCGGCCGCAATCAACCCACTGCTTGTCGGCGCAGAAACGAAAGACTCGCGCCCGATCATGGGGCCGATCGGCGTCGGCGATGCCGCAATACAGCGCCCCCTCGAACGTGACGAGGTTCGTGATGAGCGAGTTCGACGGCCAAGGTTTGCCTTGATCTTCCCAGGCACTGAGATATCCGTCGTCGATGCCGAAGTGAACATGCCGCGTATCGGACATGGCGTTGTACGCCGGCGAACTGCCAGCCACATGCAGATTGAACCCGCGCCGAGCCTGCGAGTCGAACTTGTTGACCAAGTCGCCGAGCGTGGAGGTCATCGGCGTCTGACAGCGAATCCGCAGAGCCAGAGAAAAATCCTTCGTGCCGAGATTGAGAGCATCCGTGGGCTCGATCCGAATGCGGCTATTGCGACCATTGAAGATCGCGGCCCCGCCATCAAACGTGAGATTCTCCGGTAACCCGTGCGCCGCTCCGACCACATCGCGAGCATCTTCGCGAAGCGGCCAGTGAGCAATCAGTTTCGCCGCCGGGGCTGGGTTCTCAGCTCTGACGGGATCGGAGCCGAGCAGCACGCCGCACATCACGAAACAGACACTCCATCTCCAGCGATTCGAGTTCAACATGAACGTCCTTCTTTGGATTGGAGCCGCTTTCAAAACCAACCCGCAGACAGTTCGTCAGCAGGGTGATGATGGAAGCCACTCGCGTCGGTCTCAATCTAAGCGGGCTACTTGTCGGCACATCCCTACAACCGTTGACGCCCACATCGGCGTAGCCCAAATCATCGGCAAGGCCTCGTCCGTGGCGTCACTTCGCGAGTGGCGGCACTTCGCCGCAGAGTGCCAACGCTCGCAAAGCCTGCGCGGTGCTGATGTAGGTGCTGTAGTGATAGGTGTCGCGGTAAAGCGACTTCATCCACCAGCGGCCGCTCACACGCTGGTTTATCTTCAGCCAGGTGACGCCGCGCTGAATGCGTTCGTCGGTTGCGGGGATGCCCGACTCGCGCAGCAGGACGATGGCGAAGGCGGTCATGTAGGGATCGCTGCCGGGATTCGCGGCGTCGGGTTCCGACTGGATGAGTTCGATGACTTTCGGGTCCATCTTCACATGCCACTTCATCAGGTCGGACATCCGCCGCGTGGACCAACCGCCGTCCGGCAATTGCTGACGCCAGAGCATTGCGATCGAGGCGTCTCGATGAGCTTGCGGCACGGCGTCCGGCAGCAGCGCGGCGAGTTGCAGCTTGAGCGCGTGCTCGTAATCGCTGATCGGTTCGTGCTGCCGCAGCCAGGACTTCATCCGCTCGATGCGTTCGAGCGAATCGGCATCTTTCACGGAGGCCAGCCAGCCGGGAGCGATCGCGATGGCTCGCGCGGCTTGCACGGTCAGCTCGAAATCGGTCGTGATGTAAGGAATCTCGACTTGCGGGAAGGTCATCACGAAGCCTTCGTCCGCGAGGCATTGCAGAGTCTGCCGCAACGCCTTGTCGGTGTGCTCGGAGAGAGTCCCCGTCACATGCTTGTCCCATGCGGCCAGTCCGGAGCTGCGCCACACTGTCTGGATGCTGGCTCCGTAATACTTCGAGCCGTCGCGCACGACCGGCTCGCCGATTTTGTCGGGCATGCTTTTGATGAACTGCGTCAGCACTTCCTCGCTGGGCTTGCCGAGCAGCGGCGTCAGGGCCGGTCGTTCGGCCATGTAGACGCCGGTGCTGTGGCAGGCGACGCAGTTCTTCTCGCGCACCCAATAGTTCGCGCCGTCGTCGAGATACTTCCGCGCGGCAAGAATCGTGTCGGGACCGAATGCGGCGACCTTCGGCTCATCGGCGGTCGCGGCGGGAACTTCGATGCCGGCCGACTTGTATTGAAACTCCATCTTCGGCTTCGTTCGGACCTTCGGTTGTGATGCAGTCTCCGGCTTCTTGTCCTGACCATTTGCCTCAGTGGCCACCAACGCTAGCCCAAAGCTCGACGCAGCGAGCAACAGCGTGACGAGTGACTTCATGAAGTGATGCGCCTTCAATGGGAGGAGGTTGGGAGACAAGCCGAAACTGTCGGCTCCATTTTTACCAACGACCGCCACAACATGGCAGAGAGTCGCGGATCGTTCAGCGATCAGCGATATTGCTCGACCGAAAGGTCACTCCACAACAGGAACTTGTGATGCACACCCCGCAAGCCGTTCTCCGTATCGCCGCGCTGATGGTCTTCACGGCATTGTTGCCGCAGTGGTTGTTGGCGGAGACGCACTTTGTCGAAGCCGAGTCGTTTGCGCCGTCCTCGTCGGGCTGGAAGGCGGTGACGACTCCGGAGGTTCAACGTGCGTCGCGCGTGAAGACGATGTGGGGTGCGGATGGGCCGGGGGATGCGATCGCGATGAAGACGGTGACGATTCAGCAGGCCGGGAAGTTTCGCGTGTGGGTGCGGTCGATTCAGGTCGGAGCGTGGCGCGGACCGTTCCGAGTCAGCGCGTCGGCATCGGGGCGCGAGATCGCGGCGAAGGTGTTTGATTCGGAAGTGCTGCCGAGCGTCGTGGATTGGAACTTCGCGTGGCAGTCGTTCGAGGTGGAGTTGCCGGCGGGGGACGTGACGCTCACGCTGGCCAAGCACGAGCAAAAGAACTGCGTCGGGTATGTGCGGCATGTCGATTGTCTGTTGCTCACGACCGACTTCGATCTCAAGCCGAATCATCTGCCGTTTGGGCCGCAGACGTTTCTGCGAGTCACGCTCGGCGACGGCTATCAGCGGCCGGCTTATTTTCATCTCTTCGCGGACCACTATCGCGATCCGTGGTACAGCCATCATGCGATTGGTAAAGCCGGGCTGCGAGATGAACTCGCTCCGCCGAGTGACGAGATGTTGCAGGAGGGCGAGCGGTCTCCGTGGTGCAACATTTCGCACATCGTCTATCAGGATTCAGGGGTCGCGCTGAACTGCTCGGTGCGGCATTCGTATCACGAGAAGGCCGGGCGGCTGCGAGCGAAGTTGGAGTTCGGGCGACCGCGCGCCGCGAACGCTGACGACATCGCAATCATCAAGACGTTTGACGTCGAGGCGTTGCCGAACGGGCTGGTCGTGATTGTCCCGCCGAATTTGGAGTCGCCGGAAAACATCGCCATTCTGCGGCGCGATCGCGACTTCGCCGAGGAGACCGGGCGTCTGGCCGATGCGTTTCAGTGGCCAACGATCGGCAAGCGGCCGAAGCAGATTCCGTTTCTCGTCAGTGAGAACATCGGTGGTTACGAGTTGCCGGTCGATGCGGCCGTGACGGCTCGCGAACAGAAGACGCTCGACAACTTCGGGTTCAATGGAGGTCACGGCCGAACGCTCGGCGGGCTGTGGATGATGAAGAACGATTCGTACTGCCGCCCCGACATCGACGGCATGCGCGAGCGAATCAAGCACGACGTCGAGGCGTTCCGCAAATCGGGTCGCAAGCTGGACGACATCGCCTACTGCATGTTGATGGACGAGCCGACGGGCCAACCGGCATCGTTCATGGCTCGCGATGACGGCTATCGCGATCGCTTTCGCGAGTGGGTGAAAGGGTTTGGCCTCTCGCCGAAAGACTTGCTCGAACCGGATTGGGACGCCGTGCGGCCGGTCGTTGAAACGGAGCGCGATCAACATCCCACGCTGCATTATTTCACTCAGCGATTTCGGACCGTGGCGCTCGGCGACTTCATGGCGGCTCAGAAGAAGATCATTGAGGAGGCCCACGGCCGCTCGTTCCCGACGAACGTCAACTTCAGCGACGGGGCGGTCTATCACGCGAACTTTTGCAGTCAGGGAGTCGATTACTTCGAGCTGCTCAATCGCGATGACTCGAACGCCATCTGGGGCGAAGACTGGGCGAATAATTCTTCGACGTATCAATGTGCCGCGTTCAACGTCGATCTGATGCGAGCGGCTGCTCGGAAGCGCGGGCAGACGATCGGGCATTACCTGATCTCCTACGGTCGCACGCCGTGGGACAATAAACTGAAGGCGACTGG
>CAZPUJ010000715.1:0-2782 GCA_964589725.1 uncultured Planctomycetaceae bacterium | reverse complement strand
CAAGCTGCCGCGAGACAGTTCCGAACGGCATCTGGCCTTCACACGGTTGCTTCGGCAGTTCGTGTCTGTCTGTCAGGCGGTCGGATTTGCTCACGAGAAGGGCGTGCTGCACCGTGACCTCAAGCCGCTGAACGTGCTGATCGGCGAGTTCGGCGAGACGCTGGTGCTCGACTGGGGTTTGGCCAAGCTGGTCGACGTGCTTGGCGAGCCTTCGCCGTCGGACGAGCGAGCGGCTGGAACTCCGGAAGCAGCGCCGAGTGACGCGAGCCAAGAGGCCGTTGCCACGTTGATCGACGCTGTTACCGGCGACGTGAATCCCGGCGTCAGCGGAGTGAGTTCCCAGCGGACTCAAGGGACGACGCCCGACGCCTCGCCCCACACCAGTCGCACGCAGGCGGTCACATCGGCCTCGATAGGTTCTGCCGCCGGCAACACGCAATCCTCGGCGACCGAAGCCGGTACGTGGTTCAAAAAGCAAGTCACCACGATCGCCCGCACAGCCGGAAGCCAGACGATCATCGGCCAAGTCATGGGGACTCCCGCGTACATGGCTCCCGAACAGGCCGAAGGCTTGGTCGATCAGTTGGATGCCCGCACCGACATCTACTCGCTGGGAGGCATCCTTTACAAATTGCTGACCAACGAGCCGCCCGTCCCGCGTGGCAAAATCGGCGACGTGCTCGCGGCGGTGATCCAAGGCAAAATCAAAACGCCGCGCGAGATCGATCCCACGATCTCCAAACCGCTGGAAGCCATCTGCCGCAAAGCGATGGCCAAGAAACAAGCCGATCGCTACCCGAAGGCGCTCGACCTGGCCGCCGACATCGAAGCGTATCTGGCCGACGAACCGGTCTCCGTTTACCAAGAGCCATGGCGTCTCCGTTTTCGACGTTGGAGAAAGCGACATCGCACGCTCGTCACCAGCACCGCAGCGGCGTTCATCGTCCTGATCGCCGGTTCGGGTCTTTGGGTCTGGATCGAAGCCACCCGCATCGACGGACTCCGTTCCGCCGCGCAGGCGAAAGTCACAGATGCTCGTACCGCCATCGAGCAGTCGGACTTTGCGAAAGCCTACACGTTGCTGACCGAAGCGCTGGGACAAGTTCAAGCCGAAGCCAAACTGGTCGCCGTGCGCGGCGACATTCAGAATCAGCTCGACGACGTCAAACGCCTGCAAGCCGCCGCCGAACGAGAACGAGTGGCCGGAGTTCGCACGAAGATCGAGCAACGGATTACCGAAGCTCAACAAGCCGTCAACGACAAACAAGAGTTTCAGCAAGCCAGAGTCCTGTTGACCGAAGTCGTCACACTACTTTTGAGCGAAACGGAATTGGGGGGCCTGCGGCAGCAAGCTCAAACGCAGCTTGACCTCGTCAATCGCGCGATTGCCGAACTCGCGGATATCGACGCGGCTCAAAGCCAGCTTGCGAAGTTTGAGTACGAAGTCGAGCAGACTCGGATCTTCGGCGGAAGAATTTCCGGAGAAAGCTCGATCGAAGACAGCCGCGAAGCTCAAAAGCACGGCCTTGCCGCGCTCGATTTGTTCGCGATCGACTTCGACAAGCCAGATCATCTCGACGAACGATTGCGAATGCTCGGCGACGACGCGATCAAATCGTGGCGATCCGGCGTGCTGGAAGTGCTCGTCACGCTGGCACAGTTGGAAATGTCGCTTGTCCCGCAAGACGATTCCGGCCAGTTAAAACAGGCCGCGCGACGTGGCTTGGAACGACTGGTGCTGGCCGAAAAACTCGGCCTCGCTTCGCAGCCGCTGTGGTTCATCCGCTCCGACCTGCATGGGCTGCTTGGCGAATCCAACTTGCAAACCAATGCACTCGACCAAGCCGAGTCGCTCAAACCTGAATCGCGATTGGATCACTTCCTGCTCGGCGAGCGAGACCGCATTCAGCAAAAATACGCCGCGGCTGTATTGCATTATCAGGACGCTTTGCGAGTCGATCCGAATGACTTCTGGTCGCTGGATTTGATTGGCCTGTGCCATCTGCAAACGGGGCAGCCCGCCGCCGCCGCCGCGAGCTACACGGCCTGCATCGCTCGCCGCCCGGACTTCATCTGGCCCTATCTGACTCGGGCCGTCGCGTTCGCTGAATTGAAACAATTCGACAACGCGCACCGCGACTTCGCGAAAGTGCTCGAACTCGACCCGCAGTCGTACTATGCGCATCTCAATCGGGGCGTCGTATTCGTCTTGCAAAAAGATTTTTCCGCCGCGCGCGCCGATTTCGAGAAGGCCGCCGCGCTCCGGCCAGATCTCGCCGCGCCGCACATCAATTTGTCCGAGGCCGCCCGCTTGAATGCGATTCAGATTGTCGAGTCTGACGCCGCCGATGCAGTGCTCCGCGCGGCTGCCGAGTTCCAACGGGCGCTCACGGAACTGACGACCGCCGCACGGCTGTCGCCGCAGCAAGCGTCGATCTATCACTTCCGAGGCCTCGTGCAGGTCAATCTGAACGCGCCGCAACAAGCGCTCATCGACTTCGAGCGAGCCATCAAGCTTGAACCGCAGGTACGCCGTCACGCCGTCAGCTACAAGGAAATCGGCCGCATTCATCAGCGAGCCGGTCGCATGCCCGACGCGCTCGCGGCTTTCGACAAGGCTCTGGCGACGAACAACGCCGACCCGGAAACGATTCGACAGCGAGCCGAGGCTTTACTGGCTCTGGGTCGCCATCAGGAAGCCGTCGACGGCTTCACACTGTTCCTCGAAAAATCCGGCCCCGTCGGCGACGTGTACCGGGCTCGCGGACAGGCCTTGGCCCTG
>CAZPUJ010000714.1:0-5610 GCA_964589725.1 uncultured Planctomycetaceae bacterium | reverse complement strand
TCGTTGTCTTGGGTAATCTGTAGCCCCGGCCCTCGTGGCCGGTTTAATTTGAATTCGTCGGAAAACAAGCAGAAGTCTCATCACGCAGGCCACAAGGGCCTGAGCTACAGGTTCCGTAGATTCAAGAATTAGCCAGCCGTGACCTTGCGTCGGCGGTTTACGGGTTTTTGCACTACGCTTGACTCACTCGACGATCTGGTGTGAGTAGTGCAAAAACCCGCGAGCCACTGAGGCAAGCTCAGTGGGGTCGCTTGATTGAGGACTAGCAACTAGTAAATGACAAATCTCAGGCCTCTGCTAGAATCCGACGGTCCCATACACCCGTAAAGGAGTTCTTCGTGGACTTGCCTCGAAATCCTACGCGAGCCGTGCGGATCGGCTTGGTCACGATTGGAAATGGTCATGCCGTTGCCGTGCAGAGCATGACCGCGACGCACACGACGAACATTGATGCCACGGTCCAGCAAGTCCAAGACATCGCGGCGGCCGGAGCGGACGTGATCCGTATCGCCGTCGACAGCAAGAAGGACGCCGAGGCCCTTGCCGAGATTCGCCGGCAGACGACCGCCAACCTCTCCGTCGATTTGCAGGAGAATTACCGCCTGGCCGAACTCGTCGCACCGCACGTCGACAAGATTCGCTACAACCCCGGACACCTTTACCACCACGAACGCGAGAAGCCGTGGCAAGTGAAAGTGCACTATCTGGCCTCGGTGGCGAAAGAACATGACTGCGCGATCCGCGTCGGCGTGAACTGCGGCAGCGTCGATCCGGACAAGAAAGAGAAGTTCGATCCGGCCGACTCGATCACACCGATGCTGGAAAGCGCTTGGGAGCACTGCGACTTTCTCGATTCGATCGGCTTCACGCGATACTGCGTGTCGCTGAAAGACAGCGATCCGAGGAAAGTCATTGAGGTCAATCGTCGCTTCGCCGAGAAACGTCCGGACGTGCCGCTGCACTTGGGTGTGACCGAGGCCGGCATGCCGCCGGACGGAATCATCAAAACCCGCATCGCGTTCGAGCAACTCATCAGCCGCGGCGTCGGCGACACGATCCGCGTTTCGCTGACTGTGCCCAACAGCCGCAAAGGGGAAGAGATCACCGTCGGCCGACAAATCCTCGCCGACATCGCCGCCGGCCGAGTCCGTTCCGTCGTCGACTTCGGCGGCGATCAGCTCAACATCATCAGTTGTCCGAGCTGCTCGCGCGTCGAGAATGAAGCCTTCGTCGAGTTGGCACAGCAAGTCAAAGAGATGACGGCGTACGCGAAAGAGCACGCCGTCACGATTGCCGTCATGGGCTGCCGCGTGAACGGCCCCGGTGAAACCGACGACGCCGACCTCGGCCTTTGGTGCGGCCCGACGCATGTAAATCTCAAGCGTGGGCCTGAGTCGCTGGGCGCGTATCCATACTCGGAAATCCTTCCGCGATTGAAGAAAGAACTCGACACTCTCATCGCTTGCAAAGACTCCCGGACGTCTGCTGGATAACGCAGCGAAACCATACGTTGACCGTTAGTGGAAATTTCAACATCAGCGGCGTCATTTGGTGGCGGAAGATGGCAGCGCGAACTTGGCTCCGCGGTAAGCGGACAATTGCGTTGACTTCGACGTCAGAGCTCGTTGGAAATGGACGTTTGCGACATCGCGTTGTCCGGCGAGCAGTTTACGATGGCCGACGAAGAACTCCGCTTCGCAGGCCTGCGCGTCGCCGGCTTTTGGATCTTGCCTGTTGATGGCCTTTCGCAAGTCGGCCTCCGAAAGACGGTCAGCGAGATACACCAGCAGCGTGTCGCCCCATTCCCGTTTGTTGGCGGGGAGGCCGATCACCGCCGCAAACTTCGTGTCGGCTTGCGGCCGTTGGCCGAGTTGCATCATTGCCAGATACCGCCACGGCAGCACGAATCGCAATTGCGAGTTCAACTCGGACGCTGTGTCGAACTCGGCGAGGGCTGGCTGCGTTTGCTGGGCGAAGAACAAGGCAAAGCCCAACTCCGCGTGTCCGATCGCATTCTTGCTGTCCCACTTCAAGACGTCTGTGTAGTCCTTGATGGCCGCCTCGAAATCGCCGCGAGACAGCCTGCTGCCGGCACGCATGCCGAGAACCGCCGGCTGCGCCGCGTCGATCTTCAGGGATTCGGTAAAGTCGTTCTCGGCTTCTTCGAAGCGTCCTTGATTCATCAAGGTGAAGCCGCGGTTGATGAGCGAGACCAGAAATTTCGGATCGAGTTCGAGAGCCTTGCTGAAGTCCAGCATCGCCTCATTGAATCGCCCTTGAGCTTGCTGGAACATGCCTCGGTTGTTGTAGACCAACGCCATGCTGGGAAACGTGGTCACGGCTTCGTTGTAGGCGACCAGCGCGGCATCGTACTGTCCCGCCGCAGCCAGCAAGTCGGCCAGGCCGATGCGGGCGCCGAGATGCATCGGAGTCAGTTTGACGGCCGCCTGGTAATCTTTGATCGCCTTCGCGGTGTCTTGCATTGCCAAGTGCGCGACCGCGCGCTGGTACAGCACATTCGACCGATCTTCCCCCATCAGCGTCGGTTGTCCGAGCAGTCGGCCGGCGACGGTGACGGCAACCTCGGCGTGCGCCGGCTTATTCTCCAATCCCGCCAGACTGGCCATGCCGAGAAGATACGGCAGAAAGTAATTGACATTGTCCATCGGCTTCAGCCGAATCGCCTCGCGCGAATCGACGATCCCCTGCCGCACGAGCGCGGCCTCCCGCTGAGCGACACCCAACTCGACGTGAGAACTGGCGCGCAGGTAGTACGCGACGTGATCATTGGGGTTTTGCGCGAGCACTCCGCTGGCGATTTCGATTGCCTTCCTGTAATCCCCATGGTGGTGGGCTTGATCGGCATTGGCGCGGGCCTGATCGTGAGCCGGGTTGAGATTCGGATCGCGAGGCGTCGTTGGGGTCGACTGCTTGGCGTCGTCAGCGGCGATCAACGAGGTTGTGGCACAGGCCAAACAGAGCATGGCCAGACACACGCGAAAAAAATCTCTCATGTCGCATCACCTTTTCAAGTTCGACGACGGAAGACCGTCCGAGTTCGTACCCTGCTGTCACACGAAATCCTGGTCGGAAAAATTTGTGGCGTGGCGAGACAGGAATCTTAGAAATGCTCTGCGGAGCAAGCCAGGAAACGCCGCCAAATGACGAAACATGAAATGCCCTTCGAGCATCAGCCGATCAAACGCAAAGGGGGAGAAAAGGGGATCATGCGTTGGTACCCGCATTTTGGAAGATCGCGAACCGGGCATCTGGGCCGCAAATCGACTCAGTCTCAAATGGACCATTCGGCCACGCGGGACACCCCGTAAAGACTCGGTGGCCAATTAAGAGCTGCGTCCCTTTGTTTCGCTTCCCAACGACTTGAACAAGTAGGATCAGAAGGGTACTGGTATTGGCGAAACATTTCCGAGGAGATGGCAAGTTCAACCTCATTTGTCTGCAATTCATGCAAGACACGCTGTTTCCCAGAGCTTCGTGACAAAACGGACTACGTGACTCTTCAGAGGAGCTCATGCAATGTCGCTGCGAATCAAGTGTCATTCGTGCCAAGCCCAATTGGAGATCAAAGACGAAGCCATCCATCGCCCGGTGCATTGCCCGCGCTGCAAGACGATCCTCAAAGATCATCTTACACAACACGTCTCCCCACCCTCTCCCTCCTTGACGGGCGATCGCGCGGCGGTGGGCGCGGTGCCGTCGCAGGCGGGGGCCGTGACTGGAGCGTTGGGTCGATTTCAAATTCGAGAAGTGCTTGGGCAAGGAGCCTTCGGCACGGTGTATCGCGCGTTTGATCCGATTCTCGATCGCGAAGTCGCGCTGAAGACGCCGCGGCTGGGAGTTCACGCGGCGGAGAAAGCCGAGCGACTGATGCTGGAGGCCAAGTCGGCGGCGCGGTTGCGGCATCCGCACATCGTTGCTGTGTACGAAGCCGGCGCGGCGGGAGACGACCTGTTCGTCGCCTGCGAGATGGTTGAAGGGCAGACGCTCGCGGAACGGTTGACGAACCGAGGGGAACTGGCGGAAGAGGTCGGTTGGGTGCGAAGTTTGGCCGAGGGACTGGCGTATGCGCATCAGCAGGGGGTGGTGCATCGCGACGTCAAGCCGCTCAACGTCATGATCAACTCGAACGGCCGAGCACAATTGATGGACTTCGGCCTGGCCACGCGCGAGGACGCGGCCGAGACCCAACCGGCCGAAGGTCGAGCCGTCGGCACACCGGCGTACATGTCGCCGGAGCAGGCGGCGGGCGACGGCACGACCGTCGGTCCGCAGACCGATCAATACAGCCTCGGAGTCATGCTGTTCGAATTGCTTACCGGCCGCACGCCGTTCGTGGGGAGTTCGACCGAGGTTTTGCAGCAAGTCCGCACGACCGATCCGCCTCAGGTCCAGTCAATTCTGAAGCACGTTTCGCGTGACTTGGCCGCCGTGTGCGAAAAGGCGATCGCGCGGAAGCCGGAGGATCGTTATCGCGATTGCCAGGCATTCGCCGATGATCTTGGTCGCTGGCTGAACGGCGATCTGGTGCGTGCGCGGCGATACTCGCTGTTGGAACTGGCGAAGTATTGGGCTAAGCGAAACCCGTCCGCGTTTGGCTGGACGGCTGCGGCAGCATGTCTGCTGTTGTTGTTCGGCGGCACCGGAGCGGCGGTCGGCGTCCAAGCATGGGCGGCGAACCGCGCGGCGGATCAACCGCGTGAATCGGTCAGTTCATTGGCCGGCGATGTGAACCTTGCGGGCGACACGAACGGGGCAGCCAACCTTCCAGCGAGCATGCCGATCAATTCTGACAACGATCTGCAAGCGGAAGTGTTGCGTTATGGCCGTCTGCTCGACCGGGCCCGCTGCGCGTACCACGAGCACGAGATCATCAAGGCGGACGAGTACCTCGAACAGACGCGCTGGGACTTCCGCGATTGGGAGTATGCGTACCTGCGGCGGCTCATCACCGGCGGCTGGCGGACGTTTCACGGCCATCGCTCGGCGGTGACCGCGGTCGCGTTTCATCCGAACGGCCAGCGCGTCGCGTCCGCATCAGCCGACGGCACGGTCCTTGTGAGGAACGTCGTGACCGGCGATGAAGTCGCGCGACTCCAGCACTACACCGCGGTCACCGGCGTCGCGTTCTCCGCCGATGGCAAGCACGTGATCACGACCGAGGGCCTGATCGAGCAGACACAGCCGATGTTCGGCCCCGGCGGCCCGATGATGGAGAAGCCGGCGCCCGCCCCGCCACCGGCGCCGGTCGCGGCTCGCCAAGGTAGCCCTCACGCTCCGCGTGAGGTAAGCAGTTCCAGTCGCGACGTTCATCACGCCAATGATGACGAGGGATCGAGCAGCGCTGATTCGATAATCCGTTTCCCTCACGCGGAGCGTGAGGACTACTTTAAGCGTGCGGCCCGCGCCGTCGCTGAATCCATCGAGGCGGCGCGGCAGGGCCGCGACGGGCGGCTTGCGCTCGTCCAGCAACCCGCCGTACCGCAGCCTGCGCCGCGAGCGGTGCCAACAGGCGACCCGATCGCCGCGCCGGGGCAGGAGGTGCGTTATCGAATTCAGATTTGGGACGCCGAGAGCGGCGAACGAGTGGCG
>CAZPUJ010000713.1:0-5807 GCA_964589725.1 uncultured Planctomycetaceae bacterium | reverse complement strand
GTGTGCTTGCATCACGCAGCGGCTGAAGGCGGTCTTTCTGGCGTGTGCGATCGGCCTGATTGGGCATTTAGTGCTCGGCGCATTTGCGTTCAACAAAGCTCAGGCCACGTTGGAAGTCGGAATTCCCGCTTGGACGTTGCTCTGCGCCGTGGTGGTTTCGAGTCGATATTCGCGCATGATCGTCGGCTCGCACTTTCGAGTCGTCGCTCGCGGCGAGGCGGCGGCGACGAAGATAGAAGACGTGCTGGTCGTCGGCGGAGCGGGTTATATCGGTTCGATTCTGACTCGCCAACTTCTCGACGCCGGATACCGCGTGCGGGTGCTCGATCTGGAGCTATTCGGAACCGACTCACTGGAAAGCGCGATCGATCATCCGCGTCTGGAGGTCATGAAGGGCGACTTCCGCAACGTGGAGGATGCCGCTCGTGCTCTGCGCGGCATGGACGCGGTCTGTCACTTGGCCGCGATTGTCGGCGATCCGGCCTGTGCTCTTGATCGCGATACGACCATTGCCGTGAATTACGCGGCGGCCAAAATGATGGCTCAATTGGCTAAGGCCAACGGCGTTTCGAAGTTCGTCTTCGCGTCGACCTGCAGCGTTTACGGCGACTCGAACGAGATCATGACCGAGGAATCTTCGCTCAATCCGGTATCACTGTACGCCACGACAAAGATCGACGCCGAACGAGCGTTGCTCGACACGGCCGATGAAGAATTCCAACCAACGATCCTGCGATTCGCGACGGCCTACGGTTGGTCGCATCGCCCACGATTCGATCTCGTCGCGAACCTGTTCAGCGCTCAAGCCGTTACGGACAAAAAGATCCGCGTCTTCAACGGCGAGCAGTGGCGGCCATTTGTGCATACGCGCGATATCGCCCACGCTTGCACACTGGCGCTGGAGGCACCACTCTCGAAAGTCGGGTGCCAAGTCTTCAACGTCGGCGACGAAAGTCAGAACTACACATTGCAGCAACTCGGCAAGATCGTCGCCCAAGCGTATCCGGGCACGGTCGTCGAAGAGGTGCGGAACAATGACGACCTGCGGAATTATCGCGTCAGTTTCGCGAAGATTCGCACGGTGCTCGGCTTCCGAGCCTCCGTGAAGTTGGAAGACGGTGTTCAGGAAATGGTCGACGCCGTCTGTGACGGCGAGGTCACGGATTGGCGAGATCCGATTTACAGCAACTCCAAACACCTCGAAGGCGAAGGCCTGTCGGTGCTGAAGTTCGACCCGCACCGCAAAGGTCAGGACGAATTGTCGGCGACACGGAAGTTCCTTGCCAAGAAAGCCGCCGCGTAGCTCATTCTCACGGAGGCGCCTCGCACGTTATCGTCCGGTCTCCTCGCTTCGCCGCCCATTCTGCCCGGTCCCCGCGCCCCATCGGGGAGAGGGATAGGGAGAGGGGTCTCCTGGGTCGGTCGGCTCTCGTCGCTTCTCTCTTTTGGAATGACTCCCATGCACGTCCTGTTCGTCCACAAGAACTTCCCCGCTCAATTCGGCCACATCGCTAGCTACTTAATCAAGAAGCATGGCTTCCGTTGCTCGTTCGTGTGCGAGCTGCCGTCCGGCGTCTTCGACGGGATTCAGCGATTTCAATACAAGCTGACCGGGGGCGCGACCAAGACGGTCCACTATTGCAGCCGCACGTTCGAAAACTGTGTCTGGCACTCGCACGCCGTCTACGAGACCATGAAGGCGCATCCGGAGATCAAGCCGGACCTGGTCGTCGGCCACAGCGGCTTCGGCTCGACGGTGTTCCTCGCCGACCTGTACGACTGCCCGATCATCAATTACTTCGAGTACTACTACCACGGGCGTGATTCGGACCTCGACTTTCGGCCGGAGTTTCCAGTCAAGGAATTGGACCTGCTGCGGTCGCGGACGCGTAACGCGATGATCTTGCTCGATCTGCAAACCAGTGCCGCGGGTTACTCGCCGACGCAGTGGCAGAAGAGCCTGTTCCCCGACGAATATCAGCCGAAGATCGACGCCATTTTCGACGGCATCGACACCAACGCCTGGCATCGCCGGCAAGTGCCGAGGCGCATCGGCGACCGCGAGATTCCACCCGGCACGCGAATCGTGACGTACGTCTCGCGCGGCTTTGAATCCATGCGCGGGTTCGACGTCTTCATGAAGGTGGCGAAGCGCATTTGCGACGCCCGCAAGGACGTGATCTTCGTCTGCGTCGGCTCCGACCGAGTCTGCTACGGCGGCGATCTGCAACGGATTGACGCGTCGTCGTACCGAGACTGGGTGCTGAAGCAAGACAACTACGACCTGAACCGCTTCATCTTCACTGGCCGCGTCGAGCCGAACCAACTCGCTGACATCATCAGTATGGGCGACCTGCACATTTACCTGACCGTGCCTTTCGTGCTGAGTTGGTCGCTGATGAACTCGCTGGCCTGCGGCGCGACGGTGCTGGCGTCCGACACGGCACCCGTCAGAGAGATGATCCGCCACGGCGAGAACGGTCTACTGGGCGGCTTCTTCGACGTCGACCGTCTGACGCAGTTGGCCCTGGAAGTCCTCGACGACCCGCCGGCCTATCGGCACCTCGGCGAAGCCGGCATGCACATGATCCAAGAAAACTACAGCCTGGACAAAATGTTGCCGTGCATGCTGGACCTCTACGAACGGACGCTCAACAAGCATCGTGGGTAGCCACAAGCTGCCAGCTTGTGGCCGACTGGCAAACAACCCAGAGACTTCACGTTGATTTCTCCGGCCAACCGCAAGCAAGCTGCTTGCGGTTACGAGCGTGACGTCCATGAAACAAGAAATCATCACGCGCCGGAATTTGCCGCACTGGTACATGCCCGGAGCCGCGCACTTCGTGACATATCGGCTCGCGGGGACGATTCCCGTGGCGGTGTTGCGGCAACTTCGCTCGAAGCGTGATGCCGCGTTACGCTCAAAGCCCGACAACGCGAAGCATCGCAAAGGGCAACGAAAGCAAGCTCACAAACAGTTCTTCGCCGACTATGACCGTTATCTCGACCAGAATCGCGAGCGAGATTGGCTGGCCAATCCGAAGGTCGCCGCAAAAATTCGAGAGAACCTGTATCACCATCACGGTTCGAAATACTACCTGCTCGCGTACTGCGTCATGCCCAACCACGTTCATGTCTTGTTGCAGCCAATTGATCCCGCCGACCGTAGCGACAAGGTGCCAGCTTGTTCGGATTCACAACAATCCGTCGAGGTCCTTTCGTCGTCCATGACTCACTCGGCCGCAAGCAAGGCTGCTTGCGGCTACGGCGATGACGACGAATTCCCGGCCGACGAAACACCCGACGACAAAGGGCGGCTGGCGGAGATCATGCACAGTTTGAAGAGCTATACGGCGAACGTGGCCAATGAGTTGCTGAAACGCTCCGGCCAGTTCTGGCAACACGAGTCGTACGATCATTGGGTGCGTCACGAGGATGAGCTGGAGCGGATCGTCTCGTACATCCGAGCGAATTCCGTGGAAGCCGGTTTGAAGAAACGTCCGGAAGACTGGTTCTGGTGCTCGTGCCACGACCGCTTCCTAAAAGACGGCGAAGACAGTGCCTGGTTGGGTTGGCCGCAGTCGTAGCCGCAAGCTGCCAGCTTGCGTCCCGCCGGGAAAGTATGGCCAGGAATCGTCCGCTCGCCGAGCCTTCCCGACCGATAGATTCATGAGAGTCGTTGAAGTCGTCACGGCGTTTCGGCAGTTCTTGCGCGTTCGGCGGTGTTGTGGCCGAGTGTCGCTCGCTTTCGCCAAGTGCGGAACGCGAGCGCAGCTCGCGCGGGTTCGTCATCGAAAGGGTCAGCAACCAGATCCGTGAAAATAAAGCGTTCAACCCTCGACCAGTGCGGAGCACCGTTCGGCCCCTGTCGGCGACAGCGGGCTACACTCGTCGGGGAATGGAAACGCTCGAAATCCGCACGCGGCTGGCCGGGACACACTTCGTTTTGGCGCCATGATTCGGCCGGCTTGCCCAATGAGGGGTCAACGTGGCGATTTGGCGAAACAAGAGACGGCGACAACGTCGCGTGATAACCAGCCAATAACTGTACCGGCAGCAAGCAACCCGGAACGACGACAAATCGTCTAATTGACGCAAGGATGCGTACCTATGAAAAAATTTCGACGATGTCCGCAGGGAACTTCGGTCGCTGAAGTGTTATTAGCGTCGAAACTCGTGGTTGGGTAAACTGCTAACTGGCTCCGGCCGCAACATGGACGACGGCGGCGGGTAATGGAGTCACAGTGCGTTCTGCGCTCCATCGTTCCGTGTGTCCGCTATTTGTCGTCGGAATCAAAGACACGAATCATGGCTGCGAGTCCACGTCGAACGTCTGGTTTTACACTGATTGAATTGTTGGTAGTGATCGCGATCATCGCCATTCTGATCGCGCTGCTGTTGCCCGCGGTGCAACAAGCGCGGGAGGCCGCACGCCGGTCACAGTGCAAGAACAATCTCAAACAACTTGGACTGGCAATCCTCAACTATGAGGGGAACTCCAAGTGTCTGCCACCCCATCATGGCGGTACAAATAGTGGTGCGATCCAGAATTGGAACAATCTGAGTGGCATTGTGATGCTGCTGCCCTATTTGGATCAGGCCCCGTTGTGGAAGACGATCGCCGGAACTCCCGGCCAAGGAGGGCATCCGAGTAATTTGACATTTCCGCATCCGAATGCCGCTCTGCCGGCGCTGCTTTGCCCGTCCGCGCCACTTCCACCGCCGGTAACTGTGCTACTTCCGCTCTTAGGCGGCCCCGGCCGCTGCTACCACCTCAGCCTCGGCGATACTTCGGCTTCGGGGCGCCAGCGAGGACCGTTCTCCCCAATGGACGGCAAGACTATGGCCTTGCGCGACATTAAAGATGGACTTAGCACCACAATCCTCTCGGCGGAACAGTCCCCCCCGGAACAGGGAATTGCCAATCCGAGGGATCTGCTCGGAACCTTCGGATCGGTAGCCACAACGACTCCAGCAAGTTGCTTAACAAACGTTGTCAATGGGAGCTACGTTTTCTCTAGCGCAATTGGGCACGGCCGATTCTGGGCGATGGGTTACACCACTGCAATTTACAGCGTTCATATTAGTATGCCACCAAACAAGCCGTCCTGCTCCTTTCTCAGTACGGTCTCGAGCCGACATGCTGGTGGTGCGCATATTGTGCTGGCGGACGGGAGCGTTCGGTTCATCAGCAACTCCATCAACGCCGGAGACCAGACGGTCGATGCGGCGACTTACACGGGCGGCCCCAGCCCATACGGCGTCTGGGGCGCATTGGGCTCGATGGCCGGTCAAGAACCCGTGGGAGAGTTCTAACCATGACGAACCATCCCAATCGAGGAGCCGAAGTCGTGAGACTTCGGAGGCACCGAACTCTCGCGAGTTCGGCAACGAGTACGTTTCCGCCGTTGCCCCACTGCGTCAGTGTGCTGGTCCTGATCGCCCTGATCGGGTCCACCATCGGCTGCTCCGACGGCGGACTGCGTTTATTCAAGGCCACCGGCGAGATCAAGTTCAATGACAAACCGCTGGCCAATGCAGGGGTCGTCTTTAGTCCCGCCGATCAATCGTCCTCGGGAATCCTCGCCGTCGGTCGCACAGACACCACAGGCTCGTTCACGCTCGTCACCGACACACGCTCCGGTGCCGCCGAGGGAAGTTACAACGTGACTGTCTACGCCACGGAAGAGAACCAAGCTGCGACCAAGACCCCGGAAGACTTGATGCTGCTCGCAACGACTCGCGAGTTCAAGCCTCCGAAACAGTTGATCCCCGAGAAGTACACCAAACCGAAAGAAAGCGGCTTG
>CAZPUJ010000712.1:0-4493 GCA_964589725.1 uncultured Planctomycetaceae bacterium | reverse complement strand
GGCGCGGCCCACTTGGCGTCTTTGCAGTGGATGCTGCGGACCAAGTGCCCGACCTTCTTGAGCGCGTCGATCGGATCGCCCGTGCCGTACAGGATCATGTTGGCTGGGTCAAAGTTGATGAATAGGTTGTCGCGACCGACGTCGTGAATGAACTCGAGCAAGTGCTCGGCGGTTTCTTGTCCGGTTTCCAGATGCAGGTTCTGGCCGTTGGCTTTGACGTGATCCAGCAGATTGCGAGTGACGTCGATCAACGAACGATAGCTCGCGCTCTGCCGATCCGACGGCACGAAGCCGATGTGCATTCCGACCGCGCCGCAGCCCAAGCGTTTAGCGAAGTCGGAAATCTCTTTGGCCTCTTGAACGCGCGCCGCGCGAGTCGCCTCCGGCACCAAGCCCACGGTACCAGCGGTCGTGGCGATGTCCGCATAGCTCTCGCCCTCGAAGCCGCTAAAGACACAAGTAATTGTGATCCCGGCCTGCTCGCAGCGTTGCAGAAAGTCCCGAGCCGCAGCCTCGGTGCGCGTGTTCTGGTGCGGCGCGTGAACCTGCACGGTTGGAATACCCAACTCCTTGGCGACGTCCAGATGCACTCCTAACCCGGCATCCACCGAGGCAAACACGCCAATCGCCCACTTCTGCATGATGCGTCTCCTTGAGGTTTTCGATTTTCCATTGCCGATTACCAATTGCGAATTGGAAATTGGTAGTCGGAATTTGGCAATCGGCAATCGGGAAATTCTTTCCTTACAAGAGCACTCCAGCGACGCAGGCCGTCATCAGGCAGGCGAGCGTGCCGCCCAGCATTGCTCGAAATCCCAAGCGAGCGAGATCGCCGCGCCGTTCCGGAGCCAACGCTCCGATCCCGCCGATCTGAATGCCGATCGAGCCGAAGTTCGCGAAGCCGCACAAGGCATATGTCAGCAGCACGCGTGTCCGTTCCGCCAGTTCAATGCCGTCCGCCGGGTTGCTGTTCCACGAGGACAGTCGCTGATACGCCACGAACTCGTTGGTGACCATGCGCAGACCCAGCAACTCGCCGGCGTGTAGACAGTCCTTCGACTCGATGCCGATGACCCAAGCCAGTGGCCAAAACAGATAGCCGAGAACGACCGATAAGCTCCAGTTCAGGCCAAACCAACTTCCGACCCAGCCGATCAACGAATCGAATAGCGCGATCAACCCTAAAAACGCGATCAACATGGCCGCCACATTCAACGCCAGTTTCAGACCATCTGTGGCCCCTTCGGCGGCAGCGTCTATGACGTTGATGGCGGTGATAGGAAGTTCGTGAGCGATCTTGCCCAGGGTTTCAGGGTGCCCGACTTCCGGTTGCATGACCTTGGCAATCACCAGCGTTGCCGGCGCGGCGATGACCGACGCTGTGAGCAAATGACCCGCGTCGATCTTCATCCCGATGTACGCCGCCAAGACTCCGCCGGCAATGGTCGCAAAACCGCCGATCATCACGGTCATCAATTCCGAATCGGTCAACTTCGACACGTACGGTCGGATCACCAGCGGAGCTTCCGTCTGCCCGACGAAAATGTTCGCGGCGGTCGAGAGGCTCTCGGCTCCGGACGTTCCCATCGTGCGTTGCATCCCCCAAGCCATGCCCCGCACCACCCACTGCATCACTCCCAGGTAGTACAGCACCGACATGAAAGCGGAAAAGAAAATGATTGTCGGCAAGACTTTGAAAGCGAAGTAGAAGTCCTGGAACTTCGGTCCGAACACAAAGGATGCCCCTTGATCAACGAACGCCAACAGTCTCTCGACCCCATTTCCCAGTGCCTCAAAGACGGCTAAACCCGTGGCCGTCTTCAGCGTTAACCACGCGAACGCGAACTGCAACGCGCAGCCGATCACCACCACTCGCCAAGAAACCCGGCCACGATGAGAGCCGATCGCCCACGCCAACCCAATCATCACCAACAGTCCGAACGCACTGATGCCACGCTCCATGAGCGACCTCCCGCCACACACTGAAATCGTTGTTCCCGGCCGAAGCCTCGGTATCACTCACCGCATTGCAAAGCGGTCGTCTGTCAACCGCAAGCAAGCGGCGTTCTGAACGTCGCGTTGACATCGACCGGGCGTCTCTGCTACCGATGCTATTTGTAGGGCTTTGGTTCGCAGGATTTCCCGTTTTGGCGCGAGGCACGATGTGGTTGCCGCTCGACCCCAGCCGTTTCAGTTGTTGATCGCCGATGACGACGCACAATTTCGCGAAGTGCTGCGTTCGCTGCTGGAGCCGTTCTTCACATTGCTCGAAGCATCGTCTGGCGAACAGGCGATCGAGATCGTCGCGGATGAGCGCGTCGATCTGCTGTTGCTGGACATGCACATGGATCGGCTGACCGGGTTGCAGACGATTCAGATTGTGAAGTCGATCGACGAAACCAAACCGTGCATCCTGATCACGGCCGACGCGACGGAAGATCTCGTGCGCGAGGCAACGCAGGCGGATGCGTACTCGGTGCTGAGCAAGCCGGTTCGCAAACTGGTCCTGTTTCAGACGTTGGAAACGGCGTTGGTGGAGACGTATCACGACTTGCCGCTCGGCTGGCCGAAGTCGCTGGCGAATTGATCGCGGAGGGTTTGACGACAATGGCTGAGGTGACCTTTCAAGTGCTGGAAGGCATGGAGCGCGGCCGCATCTTCGCTGACCTGTCGACGCCGCTGACGATCGGCCGCGAAGAAGACAACGGCGTTCAACTCAACGACGAACGAGTCAGCCGCTTTCATCTGAAGATTCAGGAAGATGCCGGTCAGGTCATTCTCACTGACTTGGAAAGCACGAATGGCACTCGCGTGAATGGTGTGCCGTCGCAGTTGCGCGTGTTACAAATCGGGGATCTGATCTCGATCGGTCGCTGCCTGCTGGTTTACGGCAGCCCGGAAAAGATCGCAGAACGGTTCCGTGGCTCCAATCCGTCCTCGCTCAGTCGTTTGCAAGAGGCGGTGGCCAGTTCTTCCGCCGCGTCTCCCGACGAGAACGATCGGGCTCCGGGAGGTACTGTCGATGCGGTCCCGGAGTCACCGTCGGACTGGAATGACTTGTTGGAGAGAGCGTATCAGCGGCTGGGCGCCGAGCCGCCGCCGTTGCCGGACACGTTCCGGTTGGCTCAGCAAGCGCAGTTGGCCGACTTGATTGCGTACATCCATCAACGGCTGTTGTCGGTCTTGCAGTCCGGCTGCGAAGTCAGCGAACGCGACTCGAAGCGAGTGGTGGAAGGCTTAGTCTGGCAACAACTCATCGACCTGGAGATGCGTCTGGCGCAACTGTTGCGCGAGGTTGGCGATCCCGGGACGCGGTAAACTGACTTTTGCGTCCGTTGAGAGCGGACCGGAACGTACCAGGTGCGCAGTAGTGACCAACACTACGTGGCGACGAACCACCGTTTCGGCAGTAGAGCCACCACCAAGAACAGCGCACAGCCGACGGCGCATGTCGCGGCGAACCAGTCGCCGTAGTCGAGGTACAAGCTGCGGCGATTGTCGAGCGGCACGGTGTCGACGAGCACGGCGTTGAGCGACTTGCGCCAACGACCGGTTTCCGGATCCACGAGCGTCGATTGAGCGACGTCGAACATCGAAATCGGCAAACGCCGGTTTGAGGCATCACGGCCGGCTTTTTGCAACAGCTCGCGCTGCTGATCCCAGGTGGCGTCGCCGTCGATGAAGACTTCCGGTTCACGGATCACGCCGTCGCCATCGATGACGGCCGAGATTCCGGTGTTGACCGCTCGCACCAGCGGCGTGCGGAACTCAACCGCGCGGAATGCCGACGTGATCAAGTGCTGATCGAGTTCGCTCGACCCGTGGAACCAGCCATCGTTCGTCAGATTCAACAAGCAGGCGAGGCGTTCGACGTCGGTTGCAGCGCCCGGCCCCCTCTCCCCTGCCCTCTCCCCCGATGCGGGGGCGAGGGAGCGATGAGCGGACCGCACGATGTCGCGGACCAAGTGCGGCACCGTGTCCTCAAAGCAAATGATGGGTGCGACTCGCCAGCGGCCGCAGTCAAACGCGACTGGTCCGGTGCCGGCGGTGATGCCGAACTCATCAGGGATCGGTGAGAACGCTTTCAGCGCCGGGAACGTGTCCTTCAACGGAATGTACTCGCCGAAGATCACGCGATGCAGTTTGTCGTACGTGCCGGTGACGCCATGGTTCGGTGTGACGAACGCCGCCGAGTTGAAGTGCTTCAATCCCGATGTCTCGACCTGCAGGCGATCCAGGCCGATGACCATGTTCGCTCCGCTCATTTGACTCATCTCGTGCAGCCGCTTGCGAACTGTCAGATCGCTCCAGTGTTCGACCGGGATGCCCGGCACTAAACGCCGCAAGTCGGACTCCGACAGATTCGGATCGAAATCGGACAACGGCCAGCGAAACATCGTCTCCGGCCAAATGATGATGTCGGGCTTGTACGGCACGGAGTAGCCGGTCAGCACATCGTGCGTCTCAATAATCTTTCTGTACTCTGACGGGTC
>CAZPUJ010000711.1:0-11007 GCA_964589725.1 uncultured Planctomycetaceae bacterium | reverse complement strand
AAGTGGGTCAATCTGAATGGGCTGTGGGATTACGCCATCGTCGCGAGTGCCAATCAGCCGGAGGGCGCTAGCCCCCGGTTTGACTCCGTGAAACCCGAAAAGTGGAATGGAAAAATCCTCGTGCCGTTTCCAGTCGAGTCGGCGTTGTCGGGCGTGATGCAGCGCGTGCCGGACAACGCCAAGCTGTGGTATCGCCGCTCGTTCGCGACACCGGAAATGCCGAAGGACGGCCGGCTGCTGCTGCACTTTGGAGCCAGCGATTGGGAGACGGTCGTCTCGGTGAACGGCAAGACCGTCGGCATGCATCGCGGCGGCTATGACTCGTTCTCGTTCGATATCACCGACGCACTGAAGCCCGCCGAAAGTAACCCGAAGCGTGAGCGAGGGCGGGCGCTCAACGACGCCGAAAACGAACTCATCGTCGACGCCAGCGATCCGACCGACGGCTCGTTCCAACCGCGCGGCAAACAAATCCGCAAACCGCACGGCATCTGGTACACGCCCACGACCGGCATTTGGCAAACCGTGTGGCTGGAGCCGGTGCCGAAACGGAGCATTGATCGGGTCAAGATCGTCCCCAACCTCGATGCGGCGCGTTTTGAAGTTTCGGTCGAAGGAACTGGATTCGAACCGAGGGACCGTCTGCAAGTCGTCATCACGGGGCCGAAGATTCCGAACTACGCGAATCTCGTGGCGCTCGACGCACGAAAGACCTTCACCATTTCTATCGGTGGTGAAGCACCACGGCTCTGGAGGCCGGAAGACCCTTTTCTTTACGACGTCGAGGTGACGCTCTTCCCCGGCGAGGCACGCGATCAAGTCATCGACAAAGTCACCAGCTATTGCGCCATGCGAAAAATCTCGCTCGGCAAGGACGAGCACGGCATCCAACGGTTGATGCTCAACAACAAACCGTTGTTTCAGTACGGGCCGCTCGATCAAGGGTTTTGGCCGGATGGGTTATACACGGCTCCGACGGATGAGGCTTTACGATTCGACATCGAGCAAACGAAAAAACTGGGCTTCAACATGATTCGCAAGCATGTGAAGGTCGAGCCGGATCGCTGGTACTACCACTGCGACAAGCTGGGGATGCTCGTGTGGCAGGACATGCCGTCGGGGGACCGCTACATCAGCCCGACTGATCCCGACATCAAACGCTCGGCGGAATCGACGGCGAACTTCGAGAACGAATGGCGCGAGATCATCACCGACTTCGGCAATCACCCGAGCATCGTGATGTGGGTGCCGTTCAACGAGGGCTGGGGACAGTTCGACACGGCTCGGATCGTGGACTTCACGAAGAAGCTCGACCCGACGCGGCTGGTCAACAGTGCCAGCGGCTGGACCGATCGCGGCGTCGGCGATGTGCATGACGTCCATATCTACCCCGGCCCCGGCATGGCTCCGCTGTCGAGCACTCGCGCGTCGGTGCTGGGCGAGTTCGGCGGGCTAGGGCTGCCGCTCGATGGGCACACTTGGCAGAGCAAGGACAACTGGGGCTATCGTTCGTTCACGAACAAGGCCGACTTGCAGAAGGCGTATCTCGGCCTGATCGGCGGGCTGCGACCGCTGATCGGCAAGGGGCTGACCGCCGCCGTTTACACGCAGACCACCGACGTCGAGATCGAAGTCAATGGCCTGATGACCTACGACCGCGAGCTCCTAAAATTCGATGCTGAGACGCTTACGAAGGCGCACCGCAAGCTGTACCTGCCGCCACCGAAGATCACGATCGTCGTGCCGACTTCGGAACAAACCGCGCAGACGTGGCGGTTCACGACCGACAAGCCGAAAGAAGGTTGGCAGAAGTCCGACTTCGATGACTCGGCTTGGCAATCCGGTCCCGGCGGGTTCGGCGAGCCGAGCACTCCCGGCTCCGTCGTGAAAACGATGTGGAAGACGAGCGACATCTGGTTGCGACGCGACTTCGAGTTGCCGGGAGACAAGCCACTGCATGAACTCGGCCTGCGCATCCATCACGACGAAGACACGGAGATCTATCTGAACGGCCTGTTGATCGGCGCGGCCTCCGGCTATTCGACGCAGTACCACGATCGTGCTCTGGAGGAATCGGCGACGAAAGCGATCAAGCCCGGCAAAAACACACTGGCCGTTCATTGCCATCAAACTGGCGGCGGGCAGTACATCGACGTCGGTTTGGTGGATGTCGAGGAACAGGCATCCGGACGGTGATACTGACCAGGGTCGGCAGAACGGTTAGGACAAACTCTGTCGCCCCTGCCGGGGCTTTGCCGTTTCGTGTGGCCGCAAACCCACGGCTTACGCCGTGGGCTATTATCTTTCGCCCCTACCGGGGCTAACAATTTCCCCCTACCGCGGTAACAAACTGTGCGACCTCAATGCTGGCGCGGCGGGCGTGTGGTGGTCACGCATCTTCCTGGCTGACTAACTCGGGCGTCGCGACTTCGCGATACAGCGTTTTGGTCAGTCGAAAGCCCAGCGACAAATAGAGTCGCACGGCCGGAATGTTGTCGGCGGTGACTTCCAGAGAGACTCGGCTCGCGCCGAAGTCTCGGAATCCGAATAAGGCTTTCAGCACGATCGCACGACCCAGCCCGCGACGGCGATTCTCGGGGACGATGCCGACGTTTTGAATCGCTCCCAGGTCAACCGTGGTGGCGAGTCCTTGAATCGTGCCGCAATCGATCGTCTCGTCACGGATCGGATCGTCGTAGACCAGCAACCAGGTGGCCGCGGGCACGAACTGCGGGTGCTCACTGATGTACTCCATGAGTTGCCGGCAGCCGCTGGGATGGCTCAACGACTGAAACACACGACCGTCGCCCGGTCCTCGAAAACAGCGACACTTCACTGCCGCGTGTCGCGCGAGCAACTCAGGTTCCCACGGCAGACACCGATAGCCGAAGGGGAGCGCGGGCTCTTGTGACGGGAGCTTTCGCAGGTCCATCAGCATTCGCAGGCGACGACAAAACACGAGGAGTCCTTTCGATCGCGCCGAGCTTTCATCAGCCACTCGCCGACTGATTGGGCGGCTCGTAGGTGACGACATCACCATTCGACAGAATGCGATCGTCTCGTCAAGGCCACAGCCAAATCTGAGTGATCCGATTCGCACCCTATGGCTGAGCGGAGGCTGAACGAGGGGCTCATTCCGACGTCGGAGAATTGTTCCCACCAGAGCGATTCAGGAACTGTAACCAGCGGCGGCCTTGTTGAGCTTGCGGGGCCTCCGGCTGGGGTCGAGCGGCATTGGGAGGTGTTTCCGGCTCGTCCGGCACGAGTCCCATTTGTCGCATTTGTCGCGCGACTTGCTCGGCCTTGACATGCAATCTGGCTTCCTCGCGCGCCACGCGAGCGCGTTGCAATGACAAGTCGACCTCGGCCACTCTTAGTTTGTCCTGCAAGCGCTGACGCAACTCGTCGAGTTCGCGTCGCAGCTTGTCGGGAACCTGTGCGAGCTGTGTCCAATCAGGAATTTGGGTGGACTGATCCGGAGCTGTGACTCGTCGGAGCAACCGAGAAATGAACTCGTCGCGCGCGAGGACGGCGCCCTGCAACTCCTCCAACGACGCCTGATCGACGTCGACGAATGCTGGTGGATCGGGTAGCGGTGACCGATTGTCTTCGGGCTCGTCCGTCGCTTTCGCGGAAAAAGTCGACATCGGTTCGAGGGGTGCTGGCGACATGTGCGAATGTGCCGGTGGCTCGCTGAACGATCCTCCGGCCATCATCGACGCTTTGATCGTTTCCCAGCCGGAGTTCGGCGCGGATGTGGAGTGCTCATTTTGGTTGATCGGGCTTGGCGGCGCGGAGGGTTTCAACAGAGTGGCATTGGCGCTGACCTTTTCGCGCGTTCCGCTTCCGGTGTTCAGTGTCGCCAATCCGTCATGCGACGTGACTAAGTCCTTGAGCTCTCCAATCTGCGACTCGATGCGGGTCAACAATTGCGTCGCTTGGAATTCTTCCCACTCGCCGAGCACGCGGTTCATTTGCTCGATGAGTGTTTGCTGTCCTTCGACGAAGTCGTTCGGAAGTCCGCCGGTCGTCGGTCCTCGGCGTTCGGCTCCTGAACGTTGCATGCGATCCAACTGATCCGCGGCTTGTTCCAGCCGTTGCGTGAGCATCTCGACGACGTGGTCACGTTCGAGCAGCGCGGCTTGCAGCTCCTTCAGATGTTGCTCGGAGTCTTGCATTGGGCGAACAGACGCCTTCTGTCCTGGTGTGCTTGACATGATTCACCGTCTCAGCCGACGCTGGGAGTTGCTTCCAGACGGAACGATTCGGCAATCGGCTCCGTGTCTAGCCGTATTCACCACCGGGAGGCGAATTAACAATCCGAGCGGCCAGACATCCCAACCTCATCAACTTAGTTCAACCAGCACCAGACTGCCGAGTTTCCCGGTCGGTGTTGCCGCGACCCCGTTCCGGTCGTGACGGTCCTAGGGGTTGTCGTAGACTTGCGGATTGACCACGCTCTCTGGACGCCCACCCGACAGCGCGACGACAGTTTGGCGAGCGGCTCGATGACGAAGCTCTTGCAACGATTCTGCGGAGACAAACGCCGAGTGCGGCGTCGCGATCACCCGCTCGTCCCGAAACAACGGTAGTGAGAGATCGGGTGGCTCTGGCTCGAAGACATCCAGTGCCGCTCCGGCCAAACGATTCGCTTGCAGTGCAACCCATAAAGCCCCGTGATCAATCAGCCCGCCGCGCGAAGTGTTGATCACGAACGCCGTCGGCTTCAGCAAGGCGAGCGTCTCGCGATCAAGAAGGTGCCGCGTGTCGGATGTGAGCGGCACATGCAGCGACACGAAGTCACTGATCGCGAGCAACTCCGGCAGGGGCAGCATGCGGCATCCGGTGCCGTGATCATTTCCCGATCGAGTCCACGCCAGGATGTTGATCCCGAACGCTCGCGCTCGCGTGGCGACTGCTCGGCCGATGCGTCCGAAACCGATCAGACCAAGCGTGCTTCCGCGCAGGCGATGTACTTCTGGGCCCGTCTGCAAACGATACTCGCCAGATTTCGTCCGCAGATGAAAAAATGCGACCTTGCGAGCACTCGCCAAGAGCAACGCCAAAGCGTGATCGGCGACGTCCTCGACGCAATAGTCTGGCACGGTGGTCACCGGAATTCGCCGCTCGGTCGCCGTTGCCACCGCGATGTTGTCCAACCCGATTCCCATGCGACCGATGTGCCGGCAGCTCGCCGCCGCGCGAACGACGGCGTCGGTCACGGGAGCCCAGCAAGTCAGGATCGCGTCCACGTCGGTGGCGAGTTTCACCAACGTGGCTTCCGACGGATCGGGAGCTTCAATCAACTCCGCTCCGATGACGGCCAGTTCGCTGTGTTCGACGGAACAATCCGGCCAGGCGCGATCGGTGAGCAAAACTCGCAGCGTCATGACGACTTCTCGAAACGCGCGACACGCCGCCTGGTTGGACGGATTGTGTCCATCCATCCCACCGAGTTCACGACGCTTGCTGCTCCGCCGCGAGCTGCGCCATGCGAATCGCCGGCTCGACGATCCGTTCCCAATTGTTCCGCAGATAATCTTCCGGTCCGCCACTCGCTGCGACGTATTGAGCCACTTTGATCGTCGGGATCATTTCGATCGCGTCCCAGGGGCAGACCGTCAGTTCGTACGGATCGGATTTTTTCGTCGGAATGTGGACGCAGACTTCGCAGCCCACGCAACGCTCGACGTCAATCTCGCAGAAGGATTGCAAGCAAGAAATCGACTCCCCCGGCACCTTGATGATGCAGTCCACCGGGCAAACTTCCAGGCAGGATTCGCAGCCCGTGCAGTTGTCGGCGTTGATGACTGCCACTTCTTTTGGCAACTTCTTGCGAGCACCCTGTTTGGCCATGATCGAAAACCTGTGTCTGGTCAGCCGCGTGACCTAACGCTTCGCGGGCTGCGAAACTGTGAAGGAGTCTGTCTCTGTCAACAACGAAAATCGGCTGATCTGCCGATCAAAGGCCGGTCGGAACTGCCATCCGCGAAAAGTTAACGTATTCTGAGCCGACCACTTAGTTCAAGCAAGTCGCTCCACCCTCTGTTTCGGCCCTCGTCGCGAAGGGCTTTTTCTGCAAAGGATTCTCCGTGAACTCATCGACGTCCGACGGCAACTCATTCAGCCTCGCCGATTTACAAGCCCTGATCGCCACGATGTACTCGCGCAAGGACGAGGCCCGCGGCATCGACGGCACATTCATGTGGCTGATGGAAGAGATCGGCGAACTGGCGGCCGCGCTGCGCGAAGGGACGCCTGAAGAACTGGCTCTCGAATTCGCGGACGTGCTCGCCTGGCTGGCCACGATCGCCAACGTGGCCGGTATCGACTTGCAGGCGGCGGTGCTAAAAAAGTATGGCACCGGATGTCCAGGCTGCGGGCAAATGGTCTGCGAGTGCAACCTCAGCGAAAAACCGTGACACGGTCGACGCAGGCGTCCGTTGGTCTGAGGCCTGAGGCAAAACCTCGCTCGAATCTTCAAGATTTCACCCGCTCGCGGTAGCGGCGGCTGGCTTCGTTGAGCAGTTTCCGTTCGCGGTCGGTCAAACTGGACTCGCCTTGCTCGTGGATCTTTCGCAGAATGTCGTCCACTTGGCCATCGAGGTTTGGGGACTCGGCCTGGTGGGGCTCGGGCGTGTACAAGCGCATTGACTGTCGCCGCCGCCGGTCGCGCCACCACACGGACACGCCGCGCCAGTTCAGCCAATTGCTCAGACGAAATTCGAAGAACTGATACAGGAAGCCAAAGAGCAGTCCACCGAGGTGCGCCGCGTGAGCCACGCCTGTGTGGATTTCTTGTCCACGCAGCGCCGCCCAAATTGGGATCGTGTCGAAGACGGCGTAGGCCGCGATCAACCACCGAATCTCGATTGGGAAAAGCATCATGAACATGACTTGTTGTCGCGGATACCACATCGCGTAGACAGCCATGACAGCCATCACGGCTCCCGACGCGCCCAGCATCAGTGACGGCTGCTTGAGAACAACGGTTTGTAGTCCCAAATAGCACACTGCGGCGAACAGAGCGGCCGTCAGATAGAATGAGACGAACTCGCGAGTCCCTAGGCGCTCTTCAAGGGCTCGGCCGAACCACCACAGAACGAGCAGGTTGAACACCAGATGTAGCGGATCATTCGTGGCGTGGCAAAACGCGTAGGTCACCAGCCGCCAAACTTGTCCGCCGGGAATGACTTTGTCCGTCAGCAACGCCAGTGATTCGGTGACTGCCAGCGATTGGATATTCTGGCCGATGAACACCACGATGGTCACGCCAATCAACCAGCGCAGGGATGAATTCGCGCCGAAGCCGCGGCTCCAGTCGGACGACGAGTCTCGGTAATAGTCACGGTTTTCAAAGCCCATTCCGCCGTCCCTGTTCAGTCCTTTACCGGCCCGTGACTCACGGGACTTTTGACGCCGTTTGTGCCGGGCGGCTCAAACGCTTGGCCAGACGTTCGTTGTCTGCCGTCAGTCGT
Source organism: uncultured Planctomycetaceae bacterium (assembly GCA_964589725.1). Taxonomy (GTDB): domain Bacteria; phylum Planctomycetota; class Planctomycetia; order Planctomycetales; family Planctomycetaceae; genus CAYSHJ01. The sequence continues at coordinate 3,529 of CAZPUJ010000711.1, read as the reverse complement.
TCAATCTCGTCGCGTGTTCGTTTCACGAGCCGCCGCAGTTCGTCCACGTCCGCTTGCACCGCGTCGCGAGCCGTCTCAGTGTCCGCGACCGCCTTGTGAAGGCCCTCGACCAGGAAGCGATTCAAACTCTTTTCCTTGGGCCCCAAGTTCGGATCGCCATTGAGTTCCTTCAGACGCAGTTTCAAGTGTTCCTCTGCGCTCGTTTTGGCCTCTTGCTGGAACTGCAAATGCTTTTGTTGTGCGATCAGGTTCTCATCTTTACGCAGCAGCATCACTTCCAAGTCGGACAACTTGTTCTGGTATTGTCGCGGGATGTTCGTGCGAATGCGCCAATTGGGACCGTATCGCCACGAACCATCTTCGCCCAGCCGCAACCGCCAGAGAGGAGTCAGCGCCGCTTGCGTCTCTTTAACCTCTCTGACTTTGAACGGACCCACGTAACTGACTCCGTTGCCGTCCTCTGCCGGTTGAAACAAGTACACTGGAGCATTCAGAACCATTCCTTGGTTCGTCCCCAGCGGCACGCCGAGGACTCCCGGTTGCTGACCACGATCCACCTGAACGGCCGGCCAATATCGCTCCCAGCCGTGGATCGTTTGCTGGAGTTCGGCCTTCGCCAACACCACTGATTTTTCACTCTCGGCCAATTTCTTTCTCTGACCAATGACTTTTTTCGTCCCAATGACATTGTCCCTCGCGTCGCTGACCTTCTTCTGCCAACTGTTCCGGATCAGGATCAGTTTCGACGAAAAGATCATACCGACCACAGCACCGATCACGACAAGGATGCCCAAAGCGAGGCCAAATCGTTTCATGGCGAACGTACCTTCTGGAGCGAATACCACGACCCGAACTGCTCAAGCTGCGGTTCGCGGGCGAGCCGATACCGACACGGCGACGCAGACGGTCTCCGACTCGTCATCTGGAATCATAAGTCGTCTTTTTTCCAAGGGTCAAGAAGGAGATTCCGAACATGACCGGTTTGAACACGAATGTCGCCCCGATCACAACGCTTCACCGCGCGACCATAAGGCTGATTTCGTCGTGTCCGGCCGCTAGAATCCGTCGCCTTTTCCGATGAACCTTGATTCCGACGAGCGACCGATGCGCAAGCCGAAAGTGGCCCGAACCGACCTCAAGCCTGGCGAAGTGTTGTGCCAATACTGCTCGGCCAAGTGTTGCCGCTACTTCGCCGTGCCCATCGAAACCCCCAAGACCCACAAGGATTTTGATTACTTGCGCTGGTATTTAGTTCACGGCCGAATTTCGATCTTCGTCGATGGTGAAGCCTGGTATCTGATGGTCCACAACGTCTGTGACCACTTGCAACCCGACGAGCGCTGCGGCATCTACCAGGACCGTCCGCAAATCTGCCGCGACTACACGACCGACGACTGCGAATACGATAACGACGGCGATTACGACATGCTCTTCGAGCGGCCGGAGCAAATCGTCGAATTCGCCGAAGCGTTCCTGCCACAAGAGCCGCGTGCCACTCGGTACGGCTCGAAGAAGTCACTCAGCTTGCCAATCCTGGATGCCGTCCCGCGTCCAGACGCAGCCGGCAACGACGGTGCCGTCGTTCACTGACCCCTCAAATTCTCAGGCCTTCGCCGAAAGTTCAAGTTGCGGTGCGGCCCAAATCGCGACGTTGCTTGTCGTAGACCTTCCTCGCCTCGCTTCGGGATCGTCGGTTGTAATTTATGCGCGCCGTGCGCGCAATTGGTTCCCTCTCCCCCGATGCGGGGGTGAGGGAGCAAGGTTGCGGGCGAAGTCCGCGTTACGGAAAGTGAACCGGCCAACGGCTCACTCGCTCAACCCGATCTCGACCAAGCGCTGCTCGTCGAGCTGCAACTTCATCGCCGCGTCGCGCAGCTTGGCGACGACGAAATGCTTGTGGTTGGCGACGTCTTGTTCGGTGATGCCTAGGTGATTGGCGGCGTCCTTGTTTTTCCAGCCGAGTACGAACAGCAGTTCGAGACACTTCAGCCGTTCGAACTCGCCGCGCTCCCACCATTGCTGAATCAGCGATTGCAGGCCGTCGGCCAATGCGGCAGCCTCGGTAGTTTGGCGTTCTTGGCTGCGCAGCAAACTCGAAGCGACGCGCGCCAAACCGACCGGTTCGCGAGCATCACCGTCGGCGTCTTCGAGAAACAGCGGCAACTCCGGCCGGCGCCCCGAACGACGCAGCACGTCCGTCAGCTTGTGAGCGGCGATCGAGAACAAAAAACTTTCAAGCGGCGTCGTGTCGTCGTAGTTGGGCAAGCTGATCAAAAAGCCCATGAACGTTTCTTGCACGACATCTTCGCTAGTGGCTCGGTTGCCAAGCCGGCTTTCGACGAACGCCAATAAGCGACCCTCGAAGCGAGCAATGCACTCGTCCCAAGCGTCTTGATGCCCTTGGCGAATGCGGGACACAAGCAGGCGATCGAGTTCGTCAGCAGGCATGGAACGAAGAGTAAAGAGAGATGTACGTCACACCAACTCGCGAATCGGCTGACCGCCGTTCTCCAGCACAGGGCGCGGGCGGCCTCGGTTGTCGAGGTAACTGGTTTCCAGCGGCACTCCGAAGTGGTGATAGATCGTGGCTGCGAGATCGCCGGGAGTAACTGGTCGCTCACGGATACTGCCGCCGTCGGGTTCCGTCGCGCCGATCACCTGGCCGTGACGATAGCCGCCGCCCGCGAGACACATCGACATCACATTGGGCCAATGGTTGCGGCCGTCGGTGCTGCCTTGAGTCCCCATCTGCGGCGTGCGGCCGAACTCACCCATCGCGATGATCAGCGTGTTGTCGAGCACTGCGTGCTCTTCCAGGTCGCTGACAAGCGTCGTGATCAAGTGATCGAACAGCGGCAGCAATGGGCCGAGTCCCTTACTGATGCCGCCATACGGCGGGATGTTGTCGCCGTGAGTGTCCCACGTACCCGATGCCGTGTGGTAACTCAAGTCGATCGTCACGAATGCGACACCTGCCTCGACCAGACGCCGCGCGATTAACGCTTGCTGGCACCACAGATGTTTGCCGTACTTCGCGCGAGTTGCGTCCGACTCTCGCGATAGATCAAACGCGGCTTGCGCTCGGCGGCCCAGGACCATATCTACGGCTTGCTGCTGATATGAATCCAACGCGGCCAGCGAACCGCCTTGATCGAGGTCTTGTCGCAATCGATCGAACGCAGCGACGAGGGATTGTCGCTCCGACACGCGATTCAAGTTGACTCCCAACGGCAACTGAAACGCGGCAGGCTCGGAGACTTTTCCGGTGTCGTTGCCGACCAAGTCGTAGATTGGCAACCGCGTCGCCTGATTAGCGAGGAACGGGTCGTACTGCTTGCCGAGGTATCCCGCGAACGCTAGGTGCGACCGTGACCGCATGAATGCGACATACGGCGGCATCGACGGGTGATTGGCTCCATGATGCTTGGCCACGATCGACGCGATGGCCGGAAACTTTTCGGCCTCTTTGTTGACTCGTGGTTCGTTCGCCAAGTTGGCGGTCTGCATGACCATGTTCGGCTCGTGATTC
>CAZPUJ010000710.1:0-25713 GCA_964589725.1 uncultured Planctomycetaceae bacterium | reverse complement strand
AGGAAACCAGAATCGGTTTGGGAATGCCCTCCATGAGCTCACTGACGTTGGGTTCCTTGATGAGATGATCCAAACCCAACTCCACCACGTCGCAGCGCGCGGCCGCGTTGAGCAGATCGACCTTGGCGAGAGTTCGTGATTCCGGCGAAACAGAGATACAAATCATGATGGCGAGCCGACAGGTGGGAAAACAGCACGACAAAAAGAACGCAACAGACCAAACTATAAACCGAAACTATTCAAGACGTGACAAACTGCCAAGACTTCAATCCGCCTCCATCCCACCCGGCTCCGCGGCGGTCGTCACGTCATACGAAGAATTGGACGATTCGAGTTGCCTCGGGGGATGGGAATAAAAGCGGCACAGCATATCATCCCTCGTCTGAAAGATTCAGCGTTATCCGTCTTGAGAGTTTGAATTACTGTTGCGGTCCCCTCTCCCGCCCGCATCGGGGGGAGAGTGGCACCAATTGGCCAAGTACTTGGATTGATGAACATCATGCACAACGTGATTGCGGAAGCGCTCCAACACGTCTTTGAGAAAAGGGACGTTCCGGAAGAAATCTGCCAAGCCGCCGTCGCCGCCATCATGGACGGGCAGTGCGACGACGTCGCGATTGCGGCCTTTTTGACGGCGCTGCGTGTGAAGGGTGAGGCGCTGTCTGAGATCGTCGGTGCGGCGCGCGCGATGAGCCAGCGGGCCGCGCGAGTTCCCACTCGACGGCAAGGCTTGCTCGACACCTGTGGCACCGGTGGCGATGAACTCAAAACGTTCAACATCAGCACCGCGACGGCCTTTGTGGCCGCCGCCTGTGGAATTCCCGTGGCCAAGCATGGCAATCGCAGCGTTTCCAGCAACTCAGGCTCCGCGGATGTCCTGGAGACACTCGGCGTCCACACGCAGTTGACGCCGGCTCAAGTCGCGCGCTGTTTGGACGAAATCGGCATCGGGTTTTGTTTTGCTCCGGTGTTCCACGGAGCGATGCGGCATGCGGCTCCGGTGCGAAAGGCTCTGCGGTTTCGGACGCTATTCAATCTGCTCGGCCCACTGACGAATCCAGCCAACGCTGAGTATCAACTGCTGGGAGCCTCCCAGACGGCAATCGCGAAAAAGCTGGCGAACGCTTTGGCACGACTTGGACGACGACGGGCGTTCGTGGTGTGCGGCAACGATCAGCTTGATGAAGTCAGCCTCTGGGGCGAAACGGCTGTCTTCGAAGCGGTCGATGGCGACGTCCGACGACATACCTGGGCCGCCGCGACGTTTGGATTGCCGGAGTGTTGCGTCGAGGATTTGAAGGTGGACTCACCCGCCGAGAGTGCTGACCGTATTCGAGCCGTCTTTGCGGGTGAGCACGGAGCCGCTCGCGACATGATCGTTGCGAATTCCGCCGCAGCATTATTAGCAGCGAACGGCGAAGACGATCCGCTCGCCGCCGCCCGTCGAGCCGCTGCCGCAATTGACTCTGGCGAGACCGCCAAGCTGCTTTCGCGATTCGCGGCGTTTACACAATCGGTGTCAACCTAGTCTATTCATCCAAATAATTCCCCCAGCACTTGCTTGTGGCTCATAGAAGGAAAGGTGAAGATGATCCGCGTTGTTGGTGAACGATTCAGCGGAGACTTTCGATGGCTGACCCGCGCATCGCTTCCACGTTGGTCGAGCTGGGAGCCGTGGTCGGCGGTTGCCGGATCCAAAAATTCCTCGGCAAAGGTGGGATGGGTGAGGTGTATCTGGCGGAGCATTTGACGCTGCAACGGCCAGTGGCAGTGAAAGTGCTGCCCCCGTCGAAGCAGAGCCGGGATCACTTGGAACGTTTTCTTTTGGAAGCCCGCGCGGCTTCGCGAGTCGAACATCCGAACGTCGTGGCGATTCACGATTTGGGCAATGAACGCGGCCAGCAATACATCGTGATGCAGTACGTCGAGGGGCGGAACCTTGCCGAGTATGTTCGGGAACAAGGCGGACCGCTGCCTTGGCGGTCGGCGTTGAAAGTCATCCGGCTGGTCGCGAAAGGACTGGGGGCAGTCCATGCACAGAATCTTGTCCATCGCGATCTGAAGCCCGCGAACGTGATGCTGTCGCGGGATTCTCGAGTACTGCTGATGGATTTCGGTTTGGTGCGCGATGAGGCTCGCTCGGACTTGACTCACACGGGGGCCATCCTGGGAACGCCGTCGTTCATGTCGCCGGAACAATGCCGTGGCGAGCGAGTGGACCGTCGCAGCGATCTCTTTTCGCTGGGTAGCACGCTGTATTTCTTGCTGACGGCCCGGCTTCCCTTTGATGGTCCCAACGTGGCATCGGTAATGAATCAGATTGCCTCCGGGAAGCAGCCGGCCAATGTGAGCCAACTCAATTCACACGTCCCCGCGCCGATCTCCGAGATTCTGCGTAAGGCCATGGCGCTTCGTCCGCAGGACCGCTTTGCCACCGCGGAGGAATTCGTGCGCGAGGTGTCGCAAGTGCTGAAGCGGGTCGGCGGTCCCGACCAGACGACGGTGGATACGTCGTCGATGTCGCTCGTGCGGACCTCCGAGAATCCAACGCCTGACTTTCGCGAACTGCCCGAGCTGCAGCTCTTGCCCGACGGGAGCGATACGGAGTTGCTGCCGACCAATCCGCTGCAGGAGTATTTTCCATGGATCGTCGGCGGCAGCGTGACCGTGGCGTTTCTGCTCTTGGGACTGATTCTGCGGACCGTGATTGTCCCGCCTGAACCTGCTCCGGCGGTCGCTAAGCTTGGAGACATCCCCAACTCGGTCACATCGCCCGCCAAGCAGAAAACCAATCAGATGATTTTCATTCCGGAAGGGGACACCTGGATCGGAGACGATCATGCTCGGCTGCGGCGGCATTTGAGTGAAATCCAAATTGGCGACTTGCGCGTGAGCGAGAGTGACGTCAATAACTTGCCAGGGCAATGGCGCGTCCCGGAAAAGCGTCGTGTGCGAGTGCCTGGGTTTCACATCGACCGGTATGAGGTCACGAATCGTGAGTACCGCGAGTTTGTGGCGGCGACGGGGCATGTGGCTCCGATGACTTGGTCGGGGAACGTTCCGCCGACCGGTGACGAAGAGAAGCCCGTCACGAATGTGGATCACGACGACGCCACCGCGTACGCCGCGTGGTGCGGCAAACGTCTGCCGACCGCAATTCAGTGGCAGCGCGCCTATCGCGGCGACACCGATCAACTCTATCCCTGGGGCGACGATTGGCGAGCCGCGGCGTCGCGAGCAAACGTCCTTGAGAATAGCGCTTTCAAGTTGATCTCAGCCGTGACCGCCACGCCCGAAGACCGTAGCTCGCTGGGCGTTTGCAATCTGGTCGGCAATGTTCGCGAAATTCTTCGCGAGCGGACAGCCGAGAATGCGATTCAAATCAAGGGTACGGATTGGAACCACATCGGAGCGTTCGGAATGGCGTCCGCGACGGTGTATTTCGGGACCGGGCTGCGCGACGTATTGGGTGTGGGATTTCGATGTGTGGTGGAGAAACCGTAATCGTGTGATTCAGCGAGGAGTGACCACTGATGTCCGCAACTTTGACCGTCGTGTGCCCTCAATGTCAGCTTCAGATTCGCGCATCGAGCGAACATCTCGGACGCAAGGGACGCTGCCCGCGTTGCAAATCGCTGGTCGAGATTCGGGCGCCGGAAGGGGAGTCGTTTCGCACATTGATGCCGGCTAGTGGGGGACTCGGCCGCAGCCGTCAGCGCGGCTCGGACGCGACCGAAGTGAAGGGCTGGGTCGGCGCGTTGATCGGAGGCGGCGTCACTGCGGGGTTGTATTTTTCGCTGTTCCTGCCGCTGAAGAGCAGGTTTCCGTATTTGGGAACGCTGTTCGTTGACAGCGGATTTGTTTCGTATGCCACGGTCTTCCTGAGTTGTTGGGGCTTCGCAATCCTGGCCTTGAAGTGCCGAGCCGTGCTGAAACAGCAGGCTTACACACAGCAAGAGTTGGAGTTGATCCCGTTGGAGATCAGCTTGCAGGTCACTCCCGACAACGTCGAACAATTCTTGAATCATCTCGGCAGCCGGCCCGCGGCCGAGCAATCGAGCATCTTAGCTCGGCGACTGCACGGAGCGTTGGAGCACTTCAAATACCGCAACAGCGTGCCGGAGGTGCAAGGCTATCTCTCGTCGCAGGCGGAGATCGACGCTTCGGGCGTGGACGGCGGCTATTCGCTGTTGCGGTCGATTATCTGGGCGGTGCCGATTCTGGGGTTCATCGGCACGGTGCAAGGCATCAGCACCGCGGTGACGCACCTCAAGAAGGTGATGCCGGCAGCGGCGAAAGCAGTCGAAGAACCGGGTGGCGGGACGGCGGCCAAGCCCGCTGCACCGGCCGACAGCGTCTCGCCCAAGCCCGCGGCACCTGACGAAAGCGTCTCGTCCAAACTGATGGGCGCGATGGGCGGTATCACCAGCGGCTTGGCGACCGCCTTTGACACGACGCTGGTCGCGTTGTCGTTCGCCATCTTTTTGCTGTTTCTCACAGAATGGCTGCGCAAGATGGAGTACGCGACGCTCGATCGCATCGAACAGTTCACCAACGAAGCGTTGTTGCGGCGAATGCAAGAGAAGGAAGGCGCGAGCAAAGACATTGGCGAGGCTCCGGGATTGGTTCGCGACGCGCTGGAGGCGGCGTTTCAAGAGCATCAACGCTGGCTGGCCCAATGGCAGGCTCAAGTCGCCGAACTGGGGCGAGTTATCGGCACGGACTTTGATGCGGCGATCATGGGTGTCGAAAACAAACTCGGCCAACAAGAGCACGCCCGCATGGATCGCATTCAGCAGGCGGCGCAAGCGGTGGAAGAGTTGTTTGGCAAGATGTCACACAACTCTGCGACTTGGCAGAACTCGGCCACGCAGGCGGCTTCGAACTTGTCCGCATCGTTTTCGGCAGCCGAAAAGTTGCAGCACGCGCTGTCGGAGAACACTCGGTTGCTGTCGGATGTCCTCAGCCAACAGCGGCAATTGTCGCAAGACTATCGAACTGGAGACGTGGTCGGCGCGTTGCAGGCTTTGCGAGAAGAATTGCATCGCAGCCCCGGCGTTCCGTCGGCAATTCCTCAGCAGCCAGTCTTCCAATCACCATTCGCACCATCTCCGCCACTGCCGCAGGGAATCGTCGCCACATTGCCAGAGATCACTCCCGCCCATAATTCCCGAGGCATCTTCGGGCGCTTGTTAGGTCGTCGCTGAGATTCATTCCGCCGCCGTAGCCTGACTCTCCGAGTCGGGCGTTTTCCACAACGCCGCCGATTGAAAGTGCATCATGGCTCGCCGCAGTTCCAAAATCGAAGTCAGCATGTTCCCGTTCCTGAGCGTTCTGTGCTGCATCATCGGCGTGCTGACTTTGTTTTTGGTGATCATGTTGGGAACCCGCGTGATCTCCGCAGAGAAGCAAATTGTGGAGCTTGGGAAACCTCCCCCCGAGCCCGTTCGCAGGCGGCACGGTCTCGAGGACGGCATTGATGACGCGACGTACGACGCGCTCGATCAGCAAGCGGCGCGTTTGGCCGGTGAATTGGCTCAGCGCGAACAGGACCGAGTCGTTCTCGAACGCATGCTGCAAGATTTGGAAGCGCTGATCGAGTTGAAGCGTGACGAAATCGCCGCGAGCCCCAGTCGCAAGCCGCCCGTCTTGCAGCCGTTGGACCAACCCGACCGAGTGCGTCCCGTTCCCGAAACGGATCCCAGCATTAACGTCTTTCGTGTCGTGAAGAAGCCGGTGTTCATCGAAATCTCCGCCGATGGCTATCTCGTGCAACCCTCGAAGCAAAAGTTTCCTCGATTGGTGGCCAAAGACGACAAGTCCCCGCTTGAATTCGGTCCAGAACTCAAACGCTTTCTAACCGCCTCCCACGGCAAACGCGGGAAAGAGTACCTGCTGCTGCTGATTCATCCGAATGGTTCCAAAGCGTACGACGAGTTTCGTGCGGCCTTGGGAAAAGACTTCAACAAGGCCGATGCAAAACCAGGGGAGAAGATCGACGTAGGCATCGAACCATTTTCACGCGATTGGGAGTTTGTTGGTTCGTTGAATGAGTGATTTGGACTGCGGTGGTCTGTCACCGCTTTGAATTTGCGGCGGAGCCGCTTTTTGTCGGAGTTTCCCACGATTGAGAGTAGAGTCGCTTCGCGACGAATCAAAAGCAGTGACAAGTCACCGCAGTCCAAAGTAAGCGGGCATTGCCCGCGTTAGGAGTCATCATGGCTCGCTCACGAGATTCACAGGTCGAAATGAACTTTGACGGTCTGGCCGACTCGGTGACTAATTTGGTCGGCGCGTTGATCTTGGTATTGGTGCTGGTCATCGGAATCACCGACGAAGCAGGATCTCAACCACCTCCCCCACCGCCGGGCATCGATGTGCCGCCTGTGGAGCCGTTCCGTGGCGATCGCCCCTTGGCCGCGCTGGAAAGTCGGGTGGCGAACTTGCGGATCCGTCTGCAAACCTCCGATAAAGACGTGACTCATCTGCGCAGCCGCTTCGGTGAACTCCAGGAGCAAGCCAAAGAGTTGCTGGATCAAGTTCAAAGCGTGCAACCCGTCGACGACAAAGACGCGACGAAGCCACCGGAGCCGAGCAAGGTCAAAGACGTTCGTTACCGACCGCCATTTGAACGCAAGACGACAAAAGATCCCGACATCGTATTGGTTGTTGAGAACAATCGAATTGGGTTCATTGATAACGTGGATCATGACAAGCAATTGAAAAAGAGACTCGCTCAAAATCCGAAATTCGAACCAGGCACGCATCTCATTCAGGCCGAGAGCGGAGACTTCGACTTGGAGATATTCATCGGACCTCAGATCGGACTCATCAGATCCCAGGTCGCACTAACCGGCAAACGAAAAGAAGGCCATTCCGGTGAGTCTCTGGAGGAATTGGCTTTACCCTCTTCAAAACTCATGGCCCGACTCAACGGGCTTAATCCGGCAGAGAGCTACTTGCAATTCACGGTCTATCCCGAAAGCTTCGAGACGTTTCGAACCTTGCGGGACCGCGTTTGGAAAATGCGATTTGATGTGAATTGGAGTCCGATGTCAGTTGGCGAATCCATTTATTTTGGCGGCGGCAATCGCGGAATTCAGTAGCCACCATGCGTTGCGTCAAGTTCTAGGCGAGATCATGTCATCGTTCGATTGTCCTCACTGTCGTTTCTCGAACGTTGTCGGCGACGACGACTGGGGGAGCGAGGTGTATTGCCAGTCGTGTCAGCGGCTGATCGAACTGCCGGAGAATCCGGCGGTGACCGTTCATTCGGCCAAGTCCGTGGCGGTGGGTGATGATGCCCGACCGGCGCGCTCACGCGGTTCGGTGTTTGAAGTGGCGGGTGCGGCGGCTTGGCGGGAACGAACGGTTGCCGAGGTCGCTTGCTTGTGCGGCTGCACGATTCCGGTGACGGCGGACGATGTGGGCAACACGGTGTATTGCCCGTCGTGCGGCGCGGGAGTGCCGGTTGGCGAGAGACTGCAAAAGGTGGCCGTCGCGACGGCGCGTGTTGCGACGAGTGACGACGAAGCGCCGCCCACGTCACCTAGTGCCGCTCGCGCGACCGCGTCGGTTCGATCTGATGCCGCTCCTCCGCGAGTCATCTTCTCGAAGGGGCCGCTGATCGCCGCCGCTGTGATCGCAGTGGGAGCGATCGGAGCCTTCGCGATGCGTTCCACCGAACGCGAAAACGATTCGCGTGCCGCGACAGAGACGGCTACGGCGAAGGACGGACGTGGCGTACCGGGTTCCGACGGCAAGACTGCGGCCGGGAAGCCCACCGGCAATCCAGAGGTTCCGAGCGCGTCCGGCTCGGATGACGCGGCGAGCAAATCGGCGTCGCAAACCACAGGCGAGAAAGGAGCGAAGCCAGAGAAGGGCGAAACAGAGGACAATGATTCCCCGGTGGCGCAGACTCGCGCGGACGGGAATGATTTGGAAGTCGAAGTCACGCTCGCGATGATCGATAGCTTGCTCGGTCAAGAGGACGCTGAGAAGGCGCTGGCACAGGCGGAAACTTGGCAATGGATTTTGCACGGACAGACGGTGTCTGAAGAAGATGCCCGCGCGGTACGTTTGAAAGAAGTGATCGCTCTGCTCGTCGAGCGATTGACTCCGAAACCTCAGCCGCCAGCACCGTCGATTGCGATCTTCCAAAAATTGTTGGCCGAGCTGCGGCAAGCGATCACCGACGAAAAGTTGGATCAAGCTCGTGAATTGAATCGCACGGCCGCGCAGCAGTTCGAAGAGCATGCGCAGGACTTGGCGCCGTACAGCCGGAACCTCGCGGCGTTGCGTTCGCGGCTAAAACAGTTGGAGCGGAAGGTGGACGGGCTGCGGCAAATCGAGCAGGGTTTGCAGCAAGCGAAGAGCTTGTTCCAGCAAGAGCAGGTCACGCCGGCGTTGGAGATGAAGTCCCGCGCAGAGTTCGCGGCCTTGCACCACTACGACATGCCGGAGGCGGATCGCAAACGGTTGACTCAGTTGGCGGCCGAGTTGCGCGAACCGCAGCGTTTGGCCGTGGGACGCCGGGCCGTCGCCGATGCCAAGAAGTGTCAAATGGAAGGCGACCGAGACGCTCGCGATCAGCAGATGCGGGTCGCGTTGGCGGTGCTGCCGGGGTTGCCCGACAGTCAGGTGCGCGGGCTGATTGAATCGGTGAACGAGCTGGAAAAGAACAAAGGCTCGTTGAAGTCCGCTCAATCGACGGCGCTCGGCCAGCGATTGACCGCGCGAACACGCTACGAGCGGGCGTTGGAATTACTCGCTCGCGGTAACACTTCGGAATTAATCGCTGAGTGTCGCGTGATCGGTCGCTCGGAAGGTTCCGTGAGTGACTCGGAGGCGCGTCGTTGGAACGAGCAGACGACTGAAGTCTTGTTCGACGCGGTCGCGCCGCTGGTCCGCGATCTCACGGAAGGCGCGATCGGCCGCGAGCAGTTGGCGACGGAAATCCGAGCAGCGACCGATGCGCTGGCTTCTTTAGAGTCTTGGAAGACGCATTCGCGCTGGCGTGCTTTGAGCGTCGAGTTGGAGCAGTTCGTCCGGCACACATGCCGCGAAGTTCTGTCACGCGCGACGAAGTTTGCGGCTCAAGGGAATCTCGAACGAGCGGTCGCGACTTGGGCACCATTCCTCGAAGTGTGTTCGTCTGACCTCAAAGCCGAAGCGGACAAGTTGCATCACGGCTGGGCGACCGAGTTGGAATTGCGCTCCAGCCGCAAGGCCGAAGCGGAACACTGGAGCCGTATTCAACAGCTTGCCGGCCGCGAATCGGAGCCGGCCTTCGCACTCGCACGCGAGTTGCAAACATTCCGGCAGCGATATCCCGCCAGCGAACAGACTGACGAAGCCTCGCGGATTGAAACACAGTCCCAGCCGCGCTTGTTGGCGGACATTGATCGCATCGCCGCGTTGGCCGACAAGGCTTGGCAGGCGAAGCAATGGTCCGCGTTTCGTGCAGCGGCTTATGAGTTGGCTGGCTGGGAACTGCCTCGCGAACGTCAAAAGGTGCAACAGCGGCTGCGTTCGCGGCAAGAGGAATTGGCCTCGCTGGCTGAGGGCCGGCTGCAAGAAGCGCGAGCCAATCTCAAAACGGTGGTCCGCGAAGACGATGTGCTACGTGCGCTGTATTTGTTGCCCGCCGTGCTGGAACTCAACCCGGATCAGGCCGAGGCACGCGGGCTGTTGGATAAGGCGAAGGCTCAAGGAGCGACTCTCGCTGCCGATCGTGTTCGCTTGGCACAACTGCATTTGAAATCGGAGAAGACCCGTTCCCGTGCGGAGCCGCTGTTGAAGGTCGCCATGCAACTGGACCCCGGCGGACACGCTGGCCAACTTGCGGGAAAACTGTTGGCGGAACTCCGTGGAAAGCCGAAGTCATGAACGAGTCGCTGAAGCAGTGGCTCGATCCGACTCGCAAGCCACGCAGCCATTACGAACTGCTGGGCCAGCCCTTGTTCCAACCGAATCTCGACACGCTGAAGGCAGCCTTGCGCGAACGTATGCGCGAATTGTTGCCATATCAAAGCCACGCCAACAAGCAGACCGCACAACAGGCGTGCGAATTAATGACTCAGTTGGGTGCCGCATCGAGAGTCTTCAACAACGCCACAGACCTGAGCGAGTACCTCCTGCGGCTGCGTGTGGAAATCCGCGATGAACTGCGGGCCGTGCAAGCTCGTGAAGGCTCGGAATGGTCCGCCGAACAGATCGCTGGCTGGTTAATGTTTCGCAAAGATATCCACCCGGAAGCAGTCGCCGAGACGATGCAGTTTCTGCAACAAGCGGCGGAGGGCGCTGTCTCGCCCACCGCGCTGTTCGCCACGTCCGCTGAGACGATGCAGTTCCTGCAACAAGCTGCGGATGCGGACCAAGCCATCACGCCGTCCATGAAGACCGCGCCGAATTCGCACAGTTCGCTTCCCAACCCGTTGCCCTCTCCGCCCACCGCGCTGTTCGCCACGTCCGCTGAGACGATGCAGTTCCTGCAACAAGCTGCGGATGCAGACCAAGCCGTCACGCCGTCCATGAAGACCGCGCCGAATTCGCACCGTCAGCTTTCTCCACCGCAAACCGCTCCGCGTCAATCGCGCGCCTTCGGCGCGGCGGGATCGAATTCACTGCCGGTTCCTCCGCCCATGCCCGCGCGGTCTCCGATCTCCAGCGATGAAGTCGAATTCGTGATCGTGCCGTCCGCCACGCCGCCGGCTCCAAGCACTTCCGTCATGCCGCTCTTCCCAGCGAACGAGAGCGCCGCCGCGCTCGAATCCAGATCTACGAGGCAACTGCACGAGATGTTCGAGTTGGCGGATGCCGAGGCTCATGCGCTGACTCCGTCGAGCAAGGTATCCCGTTCGCATCGCGGTCCCGTTTCGTCGCTGCCAGTGCAACAGAAGTGGATTTTCGCAGGATGTGCCCTCGTGCTGTTGGGCCTCGCCAGCGTCTGGGCGGTCGTGTCGAGTCGTCCCTCACGATCTGACTCGAACGAAGCCACCGGACGCAATGACTTGAAGAATCCGACAAGCAACTCCGCTGCCGGAAGCGTTGCCTTCTCCGACCAGAAGACCCCCCTGGATTACGAGCCGAGCCCCGAGACGTCGCTGAAGTCCAACTCGACCAAACCCGACAACCAGACGACTGAGGAGCAGCCTTCGACGACCACACCTCGTTCAGCTCCCGTCAGTCCACCCGCGAGTCGCGATTCGCAAACTGCGCCAGCACCGCCTTCGCCCGCGATCAAGCCAGCACCAAGGAAAAGCAACAAAGGCACCGAGTCCCCCAAGCTGAAGGCTCGACCACCGATGGCCCCGGAAACAACAACTCCCCCCGCCCAGCCAGTTCCCACGCCGCCGCCCAAGCCCAAGGCCAAGGCTAAGCCCAAGCCGCCTACCGGTACTCCGAAGACGCCGTCTGCCAGTACTCCGAAAACACAGACTCCCGTCGATCCGAAAACCGAGTTGTTGAATCGACTCAAAGGCGATTACGACCTGCAGGAAGTCTGGATTCGCACGGATCATCAACGCGGAGCCAACGAGTTGTCGGATCGTGCGCGGTTAGATCGTCGCGATCAATTCCTGTTGCTCACGGTCGGAGCCGGCACACGAGTCGTCCCGACCCAGCGGACTTATCTACTCGCCTTGCAAGGCCAGATGTTGACGCTGCGACTGGACAAGTCGGCCGACAATTCCGGCCCTGTGAACTTCACCTCATTCGCGCTGCGAGTCAGCCCAGATGGAAGTGAGCTGACGGGAATGGGGAAGTACACAGCCGTGGGGCAGGGCGCGGGGAGCGATCCTCAGGGAAGGGGGATCACCGCCATCACCTTGAGCAAACGATCGAGCAATGCGGGCGTCATTCCTCCAAATCTCTCGCAGCGGTCGGCTTTGATTCAGTTGGAAGACCCTGACTTCCTCGTCAACGACGCGGCACGAACAGAGGCACTCACCTGCCTGAGCGATTGGTTCACTCGTTCCGGCTTTCAGGTCAGCAACTTGGGCTCCGCGAAGGATTTCGATTATGTCGTTAAGCTACGGGTAGAGGCCACCAAATTCGACCAACGAAACAGTGGCACTTACCAGAATGCATTAGGCGTGACAGGTACCGTGGTGGCAGGTGAGGTGCGACTGATCGCGACCTGCGTCGTCTACAAAGGACGAGCGACCCAGCCGCTGTTTAAACTCCCCGAAGTTGGCTATAAGACGGAAAGTCGCCCTCTGCCGAGTCCGATTAACATTGCGGACATTCGCCCTTTCGGTAGATTCGGTCATGTGTTCTTGACTTCGGATTTGAAGACGATTCCATCGTTTCTGGCTCAAATCGCCGTGAAGCAATTCGTCGTTCAACCACCATTCAAAAAGAGTGCGGCGTCCGCCACGCTCATGGAATTCCTGGCGACGGAAGAAACCAAAAAGTAGTGTCGAGCCTGCCAGTTTTTGGCGAGAGAGTTACACCGCGGCTCAAGCTTCTTCCAACAAGATCACATCGTTGTCGTCGCTCTTCGTCGCAGAGGTTCGCGGAGGTGCGGGACGTCGGTCGGCTACAGATTGAGTGCCGCTGGATGTGGGCTTTTTCGGCGGAGTCGGAAACGTCACGGGATTGCGATCCGGGTTACCGCTCGAGCGGATCAAACCAGACTGCTCCAGATAGTTTCGAAAGTGCTTGACGTCTGTCTCGGCCAAGCCGCCGGGGATGTCGAGGGTCATCACCAACTCATTTCCGGTCTTGACGTAAATGGCGTGGACCTCAAGCCGGCCTTGTTCGTTGAAACTCATCGTCACCCGAACGGGCTGACCTGTCGGCTCCCTCTTTGGAAAGCCTTCAATGTATCCCATGCCCAGAACCTCGGCGACATCCGGGTCGCTCGTATCGCCTTGAGTGACCTCAATCGCGAGCTTCCGCAGGATGCCGTCTTTCGAAAACGCGGTGAATTCCTTTTCGACGTGACAAGGCACGGGAGTGTTCTTCTTGATGAGCACCACGTTCTTCTGCCGATTCTTGCCGTGGGCCTTGACCCCGACGCCGTGTGCCGTGACGAAACGAACGGTCGGCAACTGGATCGGTTCGGACTCGCGCGCCGGTGCAGTTTGGCGGGGCGGAGAATTCGAGCCGTGGGCCGAGCCGCCTTCCGAATCCGCGTCTGCCGGTGCTTTCTTCAAATGGACCGCCTGCGGCGCCTGTCCGGCTTCCAGCAATTGAGCGTAGGTCGCGGCACCGAGCGCGACGGCCATCACTGGATTCACTCCCCGATCCGGTTCGCGTCCACTCGCTTCGCGCAGGATCCGGCCGACGGACGGCATCAAGGTCGAGCCTCCCACCAGCACGATCCGCAGTGGATCACTCCAGGTCAGCCCTGCGTCTTCCAAAGCCATTTCCGTGGTGACGCGAGTGGTTTCCAACAAGTGCGCGGTCAAGGCCTCGAATTGATCGCGAGTGACTTCGCAGACGTGGTCGTGCCCGAACGCATGCAGCCGGACGGCTGTGGACCGCAGCTTGGTGAGTTGACGTTTGGCTTGTTCGCAGGCGAGGTATAGGTCTTGCAGAGCCTGTGGAGATTCACGCGGATCGCGGCCATGCCGGCGATCGAAGTCTTCCGACACGCGGTCGATCAGACACTGATCCCAGTCCTTGCCACCCAACCTTCGGTTGCCGCAAGTGGCCAATTCTTCGATGTGATTCGGAGCGATCTTCACGACGGTGACGTCAAAGGTACCACCTCCCAAGTCGTACACGACCGCGAATTGTTCGCGATCCTCTCGATAGAGTCCATACGCCAGCGCAGCGGCCATCGGCTCGTTCAGCAGTCCGGTGACTTTCAGGCCGGCGATCTCGCCGGCTTGCTGAGTGGCTCGGCGGCGCTTCTCGGTGAAGAACGCGGGAACCGTGATGACGGCGCTGTCGATCGACCCCAACTGTGGCTCGGCCTCGCGCACCAGATGGGCCAGAATGATCGCCGAGATGCTCTCCGGCGTGTGCGTTTGCCCGTGAATCTCGCGCCGCCATTCGTCGCCCATGTGGACTTTGATGAACTGCACCACCCGTTCGGCCTGCAGATGCGCGTGTTGCAGCGCAATATCGCCGACAATCACGTCTTGCTCGCCGAAAAACACAACGCTGGGAGTGACCAACTGACCGGAACTGTCCGGAGCAACTCGTGGCATATTTTGGCGATCAATGTAGGCCAGCGCGGAATACGTCGTTCCCAAATCAATGCCCACGCTCTGACAGCCACGCTCGTTCATCGCCGACACCTCAACCAGACGTCTCACAAACTCAGCCACGCATTGATGATTTTGGACGGGCCCGTGTGGGAAAGAAACCGTCAGGGCCTCCGTTTGCGAGGCAATTTTGAATTGGCCACGGAGGGCGGCGGTGGCATGGCGTGATCATCGAGGCTCTCCGCGTGGGCTTGCTCGAACGCATCCAGCAGAGTCTCCGGCACGCTCGCGACTTGGCGCTGAAGCTCATCCACGCCGTCGATCTCGGTCACTTGGCTGAGCAACATGAGAAAACGCTGCCGGGCCAACGGCAACATCTCGGCGATGACCGAACGGTCAACGCCGTACTCTCGTGCGATCGCTGCCGCCGATTGACGCAGAGTGATTGAGCGGTACAACAGATCGAACATGCGCCGCTTGCCGCGCGTCCGCGCTCGCGCCGATTCCTCGCGCAGGTGCCGCGCCGCCAAAAGCAGACAGTCCGCCAGCCACTGCCGGTCGATCGCTTCCGACACCGTTTCTTCCAACCACGTCTCGATCTTCCGACAACCTTCCGCCGCGAGCGACTGAGGCCACCGCTGTCGCTGCCGAACCCGTTCGAGCACCAAATTGCGAATCACGCATTTCAGGAACGTCCGAAACTTGGCCGTCCCGGATCCTTCGTCGCGATGCCGCAGATATCGAGCCGGCAAGTTGCCGCGAACTGAAGGCTGCGGAGGAGACCTGGCTCCCGGCTTGTCACGCGACCAGCCTTCTTTCATCAGCCGCAACGCCAGCTCTTGAAACAAATCCTCAGCGTCTCCCAGCAGGATTCGTCGAGCACGACAGGACAGGACGATTTCTCGCCAACACGGTCGCAGATATTCCCCCAAGAACCGTTCCCAAACGCCGTCGGCCGCTTCACGCAGAATCTCGGATTGAGTCTCTGGAAATTTCGTTGTGCCAATCATGCGGCTGGCAGACAGGAAGGCGGTCTCAGGATGACGTTCCGGCATCACGCACCAGATTCTCAACCGGGTGAGTGTCCGTGGGATTCCTCTGGCAGAGGTTTCGCATCGCGCACCGGAGGTTGGTCGAGCAGTCTAGCCTCTTTAAGGAAAGAGCGAAATAACTCTGATCTGGCAATCGTAGTTTACGGCCACGTTGCCTCGCCAGTGCCTTGAGTCTGCTCGTCGCGCACCTATAATCTAAAACTCTTTCTGTTTCCGGTAGTCTGCTTGGAAGGACTTTTTTCGTCAGGAATTCCGCTTAGCTGAAAGCGTTACGAACGTCATGTTGACCTGGATTCGGAATGTCTGGTTCGCCGTCAGCACGGTTCTCAAAGGGATGGTGGTCACGATCTCGACGATGCTCAAGACGTATCGCCGGCGAACGTTCACGGAAGTGTTCGAATACCCGGAGGTTCCCGTTCCGGTGAAGGCGCGTTATCGCGGCTTTCACCGCTTTGACTTGACGACCTGCATCGGCTGTGAGAAATGCGCGGTGGCCTGTCCGGTGGACTGCATTTACATTGAGAAAGTCAAAAGCCCGGTCGGCAAGGGCTTCCGCATCGACGGCTTCGCGGTCGATTACACCAAGTGCATGTTCTGTGCGTTGTGCATCGATCCTTGTCCCGTCGACTGTATCTTCATGGGATCCAACCACGACCTGAGTTGCTTCAGTCGCGACGGCTGCATTGTGGATTACGCCAAGCTGCCGTTGCAGGTCGCCTGGGGCCAAACCACGTTGAACCCCACCGCCGTCGCCGAATCGAAAGTGCTCTACGAGCCAGTGTGGGTCAAAGGGGAACCGAGTCCATTTGGATTCGAGAGCAGCGAGCATTAGCCATGAACGCGACCGCCGTCGAGCAAAAAAAGTTCTTCACCGTTGCCGAGGCCAATCAGCGATTGCCGCTGGTCCGCGCGATCGTGGATGACATCGTGCGGCTGTTTGTCGACGTGCAAGAGCGGCGGGACCGTTTGCAAGAGTTGAAGGAACGCAACCCGTCTCGGTCTCAGCAACAGCCTGCGGTCTATTCCGAAGAGATCGACCACATGGAAGCCGTTGTGCAAGCCGACATCGAACGCTTGCGGGGCTTCGTGGGCGAGTTGGCGGAACTCGGCGTCGACTTGAAAGACCCCGTCGTGGGCTTGGTCGACTTTCCGACGCTCGTCGAAGGCCAAGAAGCCTGCCTGTGCTGGAAACTCGGCGAGCCGGACGTTGGATTCTGGCACGACCTGAACGCTGGTTATCGAGGCCGGCAACCCGTCGCGGACCTCCTACGTTGCTCCCGCTTCGAGGAATCCAAAGAGTAAGCCAACATGACGGACCTGGTGGGACATATCGTGCTGTTCGTGGTGGCTGGGATCGGCATCATCCTGGTCCCTCTGGTGATCGGCCGGTTCGTGCGACCGAATCTGCCGACGCAAGAAAAGGATGCCGTCTACGAATGCGGCGAACCGACGATTGGGTCCAGTTACATTCAGTTCGACCTGCGGTACTACGCCATCGCGTTGTTGTTCATCGTCTTCGACGTCGAAGTCGCGTTCTTCTTTCCCTGGGCGGCGGTCTTCGGCGGCACGATGCAATTGAGCGATTCGCGTCTGTCGGACGCGGCTCGCGTACAACTCTCCGAGAAGCTCTTGAATGTCGCTCCCGGTACATTGACCTCTGCGCAGGCCATTCAACCGGACACGGCCTTGACGTTGGGCTTCGCCAGCATGATCGACATTCTGGTCTTCTTCGGAGTGTTGATGGTCGGCTTCGCGTACGTCTGGAAACGTGGCGACCTGGATTGGGTTCGAGCGTATCAATCACCAGCGACGATCGAAGCCACCGAGGCGCGAGGCTCCTCGACTGTTTAACGTTTACGCCGACGTCGCTGAATTCGCAAGAATTCAGAACGGCATCGGAACCAATCTCTGAATTTTTGCGAATTCAGCCACTTGAAAATGACATCGGTTGGAACCATGAAGGCTGAGGAAATTCATCAACTGCTGGTCGACACGTTCGGCATCGGCAAGATCACCGGATCAAACTTCACGGCGAAAGATCCCTGGATCGAAGTCGCCGCCGCCGTGATTGTCGATGTCGCTCGCTTTCTGAAGCACGACGAGCGGCTGCAGTTCGATCACCTGAACAATCTGACCGGCGTTGATTACTGCGAACCCGATCCGAAGAAAGCGGCCAAGTTCAATCATCCGCCGCACATCGAAGTCGTTTATCACCTGACGAGCTACTCGCTGCGACATCGCATCACCGTCAAAGTCAAAGTCGCGCGTTGGAAGGATGAGGCGACGAAGTCGCTCCCCGAGGTTCCGACCGTGTCGAACGTGTGGGCGATCGCCGATTGGCACGAGCGGGAAGCGTACGACTTGGTCGGCATCAATTTCACCGGGCATCCGAACCTGCGCCGCATTCTCTGTCCCGAGGATTGGGAAGGTCACCCGCTCCGGAAGGATTACGAGTTTCCCTTGGAATATCACGGTATTCGCGGTCGGTAGCCGAAGTTCCCCAACCGGCAAACCGGTGAAGCGATGCGAGCGATCAAGAGTTTGTTCGTGTTGTTGCTGGGAGCGATCTCGGCGTTGTACCTGTTGAATGTGGGAGTGGGGGTCGTTGAGTTCGTCCCGGACAACCTGCCGTTGGTCGGAAATCTCGACGAAGCGACCGCCACGTTTTTGTTGCTGAATTGTTTTGCCTACTTCGGAGTCAACATTGGTCCGCTGCGGAAGCTGCTTTCCAAGGACAAGTAGGATGGGCACTTTTGCCCGTCCCTTTGTTGTTTGAATAAAGGAAAACAGGACGGGCACGAGTGCCCATCCTACAGAGGATGCCATGAGCCTAATGTTGGAAGATCCTCGCATCGTCGAGTTCGACGTCCGCACGGACGAGATGTTGGTCAACATGGGTCCGCAGCACCCGAGCACTCACGGCGTGCTGCGGCTGCTGCTGCGAACCGACGGCGAGATTATTCACGAGATCACGCCGCACATCGGCTACCTGCATCGCTGCGCCGAGAAGATCGGCGAGAATCTCGCGACGCCGCAATGGGTGCCATACACCGACCGCATGGACTACCTCGCCGGGATGAACATGAATCTCGGCATGGCCTTGGCCGTCGAGAAGCTGATCGGTCTGGAAGTCCCCGATAAAGCGGTGGTCATTCGCGTGCTGGTGGCGGAACTTGGCCGCATCGCGAGCCACCTGGTCGGCATGGGAGCGTACGGATTGGACCTCGGCACGTTCAGTCCGTTCCTGTACGCCTTCCGTGAACGCGAAATCATTCTCGACCTGTTCGAGGAGTTGTGCGGCGCGAGATTGACTTACAGCTATTTCACGATCGGCGGCGCGACGCACGATCTGCCCGACATGATTCCAATTCCGCCAGGTTTGGCTGGGCTGACCAAACGCAGCAAGAACCTGAAGCTGACATGGCTGGACGCCGTGGCGATGTTCATTGACTGGCTGGAGCCGCGCATCAATGAATATCACACTCTGCTGACTCGGAATCAGATCTTCATCAAGCGGACTGCCGGCTTAGGCATCCTCACCAAAGAGATGGCGATCAATTACGGCTGCACGGGCCCGGTGCTCCGTGGCAGCGGCGTGAATTGGGATCTGCGCCGCGATGGCGAGCCGATTTACACGCGCTTGTACGCCGGATATGAGTTTGACGTTGTGGTCGCGCCGTTCAAGGATGCTCCGCCAGAGGTCGTGCTCGGCGACAACTGGTGCCGCTTCTACGTCCGCATGCTGGAAGTCGTGCAGGCGATTCGGCTAGTGCGGCAAGCGATGGCCACATACTCGAAGGCGCAAGGCGCTCATCGCGTACCGTACAAGATGACCACCAAACTGCCCGTCGACGAAGCCTACCTGGAAACCGAATGCCCTCGCGGCGCGATGGGCTTTTACTTCGTCGGCAACGACAAGGCTGAGCCGTACCGTGCTCGAGCCAAGAGCTCCTGCTTCTGCAATCTCTCGGTGACATCTCCGCTATGCACAGGCTTTCTGCTGGCCGACATCCCCGCCATCGTCGGCTCACTCGATATCGTTATGGGAGAGATAGATAGGTAGCCGTTACCCAAACATATTCGCATCCAATATGCCGACGAACGCTCTCGCATAGTTCGTGTGAGCCACCAAGCACGATCAAACCGACGAGGCTGATGGCCTGCGTACAAGTTTTCAAATGTCGTTCGGTCGGGCACGGCGGACATGGGATGGCTCCTTTCTTGATTCCTGTTTGTGCGCAATTTGATTGTATGCGGGATTACGTCTCGGCCCAGATGAGGCATCGCCGGCCCTGAGGCAATCGGCACTTGAATGTCTTTTTGGTCGAACTCACAAAATAGGAGTGGGACAACTCGGTTTTGGTCGAAAAGATACATGTGGACCTGTGCTGGGCGGACGCACAAAGCGGATGCTGGCGACCGACACCGAAAACACCGAGGAACAGTTCGATGAATTTCAAAACATGGGAAGTCTTCATTCAACAGATGATCGACGAATCCAATCTGGAGACAAAAGAGCCGGGCAAGCAGCGAGTTTTGACAGAATGGCGGAGGACGCTGACAAAGACCCCGCACCTTCTGCAACCGTTTCAGATTGATGAAATCGTGCGAGAAGTCCGTAGAAGACTCACGACCGTCCCTCAGCACTCAAGCAACGGCAATTCTCAGGCTCAACTCGCTGCTGCGACTTCTGCGGTCACGGCTTGATCGGGATGGTCTTCGGTTGGGTTCTCCAAGAATCGACTGCCGCACGTCGAGGACACGATGCGAACTCGAATGATCGGGGCGACCATCAAGCCTTCACGGCCCCAAACGCAGCGTAGCAAGAATTCTTGTGAAGAATTTCGACCTCGCTGAAACCGACTGCTCGGAGTAAGTCCAGTTGAAACGGGATTGACCGCGGCGTGTCTTCTTTGATGATTCTCTCAAACATCTCATTCCGATACGCGTCGCCACCAATTGCCGTGAGATACTCGCCGTATCGCCGCCAATGGATGGACTGAACTGCCGGGATTGGGCTTTCGACGATATCGAAAATCCAAAGCGAACCATTCGGGTGCAATGCGTCATGAAGTTTCTGAAAGACCGTCCGCCACTCGTCGTCGGTGCGCAGGTGATGAAGGACGGCGGAAGCCAGAATGATGTCGAATCGACCTGGCCCAAGATCAATCTCCCGAATATCGGACTGAATCGCTTCGACTGAACCGTTTGTCTTGGGCTGAACTCTTGCCACTGCCCGATCAAGCATGACTTGGCTGAGATCAACTAGAGTGACGTTGAAGTTTGGCATTCGTTCCAAGAGCTTCAGCGTGTAATTCCCGGCTCCGCAGCCGACGTCGAGAACATTCTTGGCGTGAGGAGTCGTGACCGCCGCTGCTTCTGCCACGAGACTCATTGCCAATAGTGCATCAACCGTGGCCACCTGACCCGTTTCAAGGTTGGAGTAGCGGTCAATTTCTGCGTCGAAACGCTGACGGATTTCATCAACAGTTGATTTGGACGTTTCCATTTGGTTTCACCCAGCTCGCTTTCCAGATGCGACACGTTCATATCCACTGCATTGTCGAACTGGTTGTGATTGATTGCGGCGTAGTGGCAGCAGATAGTTCAGCCGTTGAGATCGCGGAAGTAAAGAAAGGCCACTTTGCGTCTGTTCTCCCTCACCGGCGATGGCTTGTTGCTATTCGCAACCCGCTGCTGATTCGTTTTTGCATCTCTCAGATGGACGTGCCAACTCGGCAGTCTTACACGATGGCGGTGGTTCACCCTGACGAGTGATCTGCGGCCTCAGGCATCACGACGGTCGCACGATCGATCGGGGCAGCGATTTCTCCAACGCTGGCTACCTCCTCGCTCGTTCCGATTTCATCAATGTTCCGTTTTTCATTTCTGGCGGCGTGAGAATCGTTTATGAGCTTTGGCTCTATCGAGCATTTGTTTCCCACAAGCCCGATGTTTCAGCTTCGGAGAACTCGACAACAACGGCCAGACAGCTCATCAGCTCGCCGACTTCGCAAAATCCGTGAGCGTCGTCAGCACGGCTCGCTTCAACATTCGCACTTCGTTGCCGGTGGAATTGAAAGTGATGTCATCCATGAACGTGCGCATCAGCATCAGGCCGCGGCCGTGTGGACGAGTCAGGTTCTGCGGGTCTGTGGGATCAGCCAGCGAGCTCGGGTCGAACCCCGGTCCCTCGTCACGAATCACATACAGCGCCTCGCAGCGAGAGAGCTTGGCTGACACGTGAATGCGGCGATCTTTGTAAGGCGACTCCTGGCTGCGACGCGCGGCCAAGTCGAGATACGACTTATGATCCTGCGCGCGCAGTATTGACGAGACCTCCAGGTTGCCGTGGTAGTAAGCATTCAGCAACGCTTCCTCCAGCGCAATTCCGACGCGCAGGCCGTCCAAGCCTTCGCAGATTCGCATGCCGCTCAAGTTCTGCTGCAAGTGCGCCGACAGCGCCGACACCAACGCCAATTCGTTCTCCAAAACGAACTCCGCTTCCCAGCGCTCCTGACGATTCAAAACACGCGCCTGGGTCCGCTGCTCGCGAGAGGTCGCCAGCACTCGCAACGCGACTTCCGCCAGTTCCTCGGCGAGCATTCGTTTGGGCACGTAGCTCGACGCGCCGGCCTGCAACGCCTGAACGGCGATCTCCTCACTGCCAGCGGCCGTCATCAGGATGATTGGGATTAGCGGGTACTGCCGCTTCAATATCGCCACCAACTCCAGTCCGTTGATCTCTGGCATCTGCAGGTCGGTGACGACCAAATCCGGCAAATGCTCTTCGACTCGCTCCAGCGCCTGTCGACCGTCGTCCGCGTAATACACGTCGGCATCCGTGCCCTTCTCCAAGAGTCGGCCAGCCAAACGACGATCAAAGGGGGAATCATCCACCACCAGAACAGACGCCATGATCCGCTTCCTGTCAAGAACCGCGAAATTAACATCGGTTCGATTTGACGAGCGCCACCGGACGAAGGGACGAAGAGCAATGTGACTAGAGTCTAACTCTCCGCGCGATGGCATTTCAAACAATGAGCGGAAACACCGGCCGGCGAACAAAGCGGAACGGCAGCGATCGCAAATCGCTCGTGCAGGGGCCGAACGTGTTAACCGTGTGACTGTGCTTCGCGATTGGATCGTACGCGCGGCGATGAGCGACTGCGGCTTTGACGCCGATTACCGACAACGTTTCCGGCTCGATTCCCTGACTCCGCAATTGGCCCAAATCGAACGGCGGCGTCTTGCGACTGGTTAACAACACGCGGATGCCCGCATGCCTGATTACGGCACACGGACCCATGTCGATCTGAATTCCCGACATCGACGCCAAGTGGCTGTGCCGATCTTCCAGAGTGAACTTCCCGTCGCTGACGGAAAGCAATTCAATCTCGCATTCAACCGGCGAATCGAATCTCGGATCGCTCCATCCGCCAAACGTCAGCAGGCGTTGCGTGCCAATCGGAAACCGCGAGATCTCGGCCACAGCGATCGGATCGTTAATCACGATCGCCGAGTTCTCGATTCGCTGCGCGACGAGTGCTCGAAACACCGCCGTGTTGTCCCCCGCGGCACCGCCGCCGATGTTGTCCGACGGTTCGACGATGATCACCGGCGTTTCGCCGCGCGCCACTTCGGACTTGATCGTCGACAACATGCTTTCGAGTGACGGCGGTACGACGTTTCCTTGCTCTTGCAAACGATGCGCTTCGTCGACTAGGGACTGCAACGCTCGACGAGCTTCCTCCGGATCACCAAAGGTCACGGCGGTGAACGAGACGCCCGTATCCGGAATGTCAGCAAACGAATACCCGGCGAAGATGTTGACGGCGGCGATGTCAGGACTCCGATTCTCGATCGCGCGCGCCAGCGCTTCGAGCGTTCGCATCGGATCATCGTCGGTGCCAACTCCCGTCGGCGGCCACATGATGTTCGGCGCGGCATGCACTGTCACGCTGTGGCGCGGGCGGCTCACCGGCGAGACGCCTGTGCCACGAAACTGCATGACGCGATCCAGTAGCCGCGCGCCGTCGCGAGCCGCCTCGCAAGCATCGACGTGCGGATTCTGGCGATACGCGACGAACGCCTGCGTCTGCTCCGCGAACTCGCGCGAGATGTTTCCGTGCAGATCGAGCACTCCGCCGATCGGCACGCGATCCCCGTTCGGCAGCGCACGCAGACGGTGAACCAACTCGCCTTCCACATCCCGCACCGACTCTGTCGCCATCGCTCCGTGCAGCACGAGATAGACGCCGTCAACTCCTTGCCGCAGCGCCGGTTCCGCACTCTCGCGCAGCTCAGACCAAAACCGTTCGAAAACCTCGTCCTCGACCGTCCCGCTGGGAGTCGCGCGCGCATCAATCGTCGGGATCAACTCCCAACCTCGTTCCGTCGCGATGTCCAATGCTCCGGCCAGCGGCGATCCATCTCCCCGAGCTGCCAGTAATTCCTTAACACGCCGCACCGCGAATGCCGCCCAAGGCGTCCGCTCTGTCAAGAACGTGTGCGTCTCGTGAAACAGCCCGGCGATAAGCACTCGATGTCCCATGGCCGCAGTTTAGATCGAGCGACGATGACTCGCTACCGGCACATGGCGGAGAATCACCTGTCACAGCAGTGAAGACGACAGCGCACGATTCACTTTCTGGTCCCGTACCCCGTTTGTTTCTCAGGGATCGCACCGCCGTCGGCCGTTTGGTCGGTCCGCCGTCCGCGGCTAATTGCCGCTGGCGTTGCCACACCAACTCCAATTTCGCCCACAGTTGCGCTAGAATTCGGGGTCAGACATCGCCCGCTGCGGAGCGACGACACACGTCCATTTGGCGGCCGATGGCGTGACAATGGTTCAGTCGTCGCTCCGCGACGAGATGGTTTGGCGTGATTGCCGACCGTGAGGTGAAACCCACGCTGACCTTCGGCGGTCGCTCGGCGACCAAGGCCAAGAACCAAAGAGTCGCCTGAGGGGTCGGGTGTGCGAGTTTCAGAAATCGCCGTTGCGCGCTTGGGAAGTGGAGAACGGGCTGTCGGCAATTTCTGAAATTGCACACCCGATCCCGTGGTCTTCAATCGAAGCCGCTGGTTCAATCGACGTTCTGCGGCAGAGACTTGTTGTTGCTGCGCCGAGTCATGAGTAAGCTCATGTCCGAAGTCAACCTTGTCGAAGGAGCAAGCCATGTCGTCCAAGCTGGAAATTGAGTACCCAGAGAACTTGCCGGACGTCTTGCAGACGACTCGCGCGCGGTTCGAGCAGGAAGCCAAGATGGCGATGGCCGTGAAGCTTTTTGAAATGCGGCGCCTGTCGTCCGGCATGGCGGCGGCGTTGGTGGGCATGGATCGTGTGTCGTTCTTGCTGCGGTTGAGCGACTTCGGCGTCCCCATGATCGACCTCGACGCCGACGAGTTGGCGGAAGACATCGTCAATGCCTGAGTCTGCGATGGTCATCAACACGGGACCGATTATCGCCTTGGTGGCGGCGACCGGCGATCTGTCTCTGCTTGCGAAGCTTTATTCGCGAATCATCGTGCCGCGCGAAGTCTGCGACGAAGTGCTGGCAAATGGCGGAACGAGGTTTGGTGCTGCGGAGTTCGCAGCCGCTGATGGAATTGAGCGTCGAACCGAACCCGTCGAGCTTGGCTCACTGCTGAGCCAACTCCTCGATCGCGGCGAAGCCTCCGTTGTGCAAACGGCGATCAATGAAGGCATCGAGACGGTCTGCATCGACGAACACCTGGGTCGCCGAGTCGCTCGTTTGAACGGACTGCGCGTCACTGGATCTCTGGGACTCCTGATTCGAGCCAAACGTGAAGGACACTCGTTCAGTATTTCCGACGCCATAAGCCGCATGCGCGAAGCCGGCGTCTTCTTAAGTGACCGCGTGATCGAAGCCGCCCTGCGCGAAGCGGGTGAGACTTCTTGAAGTCGTTTGACGTGATCAGAGGCGCTAACGAATTTAGTTGCCGATCGCGCGAAGAGGTGTGGTGACGACGACACGCGGAGGATGGCCGACCTCGGCCGTCTGTGTTTTCGGACGAACGGCCAGTGAACCGCAAGACGGCCGAGGGCGGCCATCCTCCGCGCCAAGTGGCAGACGTTTCCAAACCAGAATCAAGACTGGAAATGTCCCGGCACGCCAGCGACTCGATACCTTTGGCGGCGGATGGTCTCCGCGACGAGATGGTTTGGTCGGATGGCTCCGCCGAGGCGGATGGGTGGAAACCCACGGCGACCTTCGGCGGTGGCGGACTCGGCGACCAAGCGCATGAGCCAAAAGTCGCTTGAGGGGTCAGGGAAATCGCCGGTAAAAGCCGGAGGAGAGTAGCAGATGAAAATTCTGCACGAACGAAGGAATAGCGAGCCAGTTCGGCTTCGAGTCATGCGCCGACTCTCGCGAGAGGGTGGGTGAAGCGTTGACAGAAGAGCGTCCAGGCCAGCCATCGAGCTCCGCCCTGTTCCAATTCTTTGGCGGATCACTCAGGCGTGTCGACCTTGTCCTGAC
>CAZPUJ010000709.1:0-6809 GCA_964589725.1 uncultured Planctomycetaceae bacterium | reverse complement strand
CGAGCGTACGCCGTGCCGAGAAACGCCGGCCGCGATAACATCTCGCCTCGTCCCGAAACGCCGCGATTCGCCGTCATCTCACCGCGAGGAGACGCGATGACCTACGAGGTCGAACTGAAATTTCCGTTGGCCACTTCGTCCGACGTGGACGCTGTCCGCGAACGAATCATGGCTCTCGGAGCGACGCCGAGCGACACGGTCATCCAGCGTGACGTGTATTTTGCGCATCCAGTCCGCGACTTTGCTCAGACTGACGAAGCGTTTCGGTTGCGGTGCGCTGGTGAGCAAAACGCACTGACCTACAAAGGACCGCTGCTGGACGCCGTCACCAAGACGCGACACGAGATCGAAGTCTCGGTCGCCTCGGGCTTGGCCGCCGCCGACCAGATTGCCGAGATGCTGACGCTGCTCGGTTTCCGCTCTGTCCGCGAGGTGCTGAAGCGTCGCACACCGTATCATCTCGCATGGCAAGGCCGCGACTGGGAACTCGCGATCGACGAGGTCCATGAGTTGGGTTGGTTTTTGGAACTCGAAACACTCGCGACCGAAGTCGATCGAGACGCCTCTCGCGAAAGCCTGCTAGCTCTCTCCCGCGAATTGGGCCTGGGCAAATCCGAACGACGTTCGTATTTGCGGCTGCTGCTGGAACGCGATCAGTGCGTCTCTGCCTAAAAGTGCAGGTCGTGGACAATCTGTAGCCTCGGCCCTTGTGGCCGATTTGAATTGGATTCGTCGGGAAAGAATCAGACGTCTCATCAACCAGGCCACAATGGCCTGGGCTACAGGTTCCGTAGTTTTATGATTGGCCAGCCGCAAAAGGTCTTCGCCGCGCGCTAGCCACGCGGGGGCGCAAGGTTATAATCAGCGACCGCCTGCGCCGGGATCGGCTCCGGGCTGACAAAACTGGGAAGTGTCTGCTTACAGAAGGGAATCTGACATGCAACGATGCGTCTTCTACCTCACGGCCGCACTCCTGTTTCACTCGTCGGCCCTCACGGGTCAGGCACAGTTGGTTGAAGTGCGCCCCGGTTACATCAGAGCGCCGTTTGTTCGGATCTATCGGAATCCTGATGGGGGCTCACACGTTCAGGCTCCATTCGTGAACGTCTTTTCGCCGGGCTACGGGCCGCGCAACGTCGTGCGCGGCGTTCCCACAGTCGTCGAGTTCGGCCAGATGAATTGGCTGTCTCTCAGCCAGGCGGTCCGTGAGTGGACGACACGACTTGACGCCGACCTGGGCCGCTTCCCGTCGGGCGAGTTTTGGAAGTCGAGTTTGAAGACCGCTGAAATTGCCGCGCTGGTGCCGGCCGAGCACAACGGCCCGCCGGACGAGGATGTCCGCCAGCGATTGCGTGCGATTTTCGAGATCCACGAAACCGTGGGCGCCGCACCGGAGTTGAATGGGGTTGTGGGCTTGGCGAGTTTTCGCGTGCTGCACGCCGCGCTGGGAGAATACTCGACACCGCCTGAACAACGTCTGCGCCGGCAGTTGTTTACGGCCGCCGGCGAACTGTACCGGTCGCTCCAACATTACAACACCGGACCCAGTTGGCAGGAGTACCTGATGCTGTCGCCTGGAAGGGCTTTGGCCGAGGCTCGACTGGCAGGAGCCGAGTTTGCGCCAAACCTCGCCGAGTTAACTGCGGCGCTGGGCAGGTTCGACTCCGTCCGTCGCAACCCGGAGTACGGGGAGATCTCGCGACTGGCGGCCTTCAAGGCGACTCACGAGCTCCTGGAGGTCTACGTCCAGCAGTTACAGATGCCACCGCCAAGTCCCGAAGAGCCAAGTCCCGAAGAATTGCCGCGCTCATTCCCGGCCCCGGGCCGGTAGGGGCCTGTCGATCTAATCGCCTCGGGCCTTGTGCCAGAGATCCTCGAGCAATTCCCTCAGTGAAGGAGTGTCAACGATGGCCGCGAAAATCAAAAGCGTCACGGTGCAAGTTGCGGAGCAAAATCCGATGTTGACGAACGCGCTCGGCCAAATCGAGAAGGCGTTCGGCAAGGGCTCGATCATGAAGTTATCGGATACGGCCGGCACGCAGATCTCAGGGATTGCGACCGGAGCGCTGTCGCTGGATTTGGCGTTGGGCGGCTGTGGCTT
Source organism: uncultured Planctomycetaceae bacterium (assembly GCA_964589725.1). Lineage (GTDB taxonomy): Bacteria > Planctomycetota > Planctomycetia > Planctomycetales > Planctomycetaceae > CAYSHJ01. Next base: position 4,708 of record CAZPUJ010000709.1, on the reverse strand, counting down.
TCCGCGCGGTCGCGTGGTCGAGTTGTTTGGCCCGGAATCCAGCGGCAAGACGACGCTGGCTCTGCACGTGATCGCCAACGCGCAGCGGCAAGGAGGCATCGCCGCGTTCATCGATGCGGAACATGCTCTCGATCCAGCCTGGGCCAAGCGGCTGGGAGTCAATCTGGAAGACTTGCTGGTCAGTCAGCCCAGCTATGGCGAGGAAGCTCTGCAAATTGCCGAGATGCTGATCAAGTCGAACGCGGTCGATTGCATTGTGATCGACTCGGTCGCCGCGCTGGTGCCGAAGGTGGAACTGGAGGGCGAGATCGGCGACACGCATGTCGGCCTGCAAGCCCGCATGATGAGCCAAGCGATGCGCAAGCTGACAGGCGTTATCGCGAAGGCGAAGACCGTCGTGATCTTCATCAATCAGATTCGTGAAAAAATCGGCGTGATGTTCGGCAGTCCGGAAACAACGCCTGGCGGTCGCGCGTTGAAGTTCTATTCGTCGTGTCGCGTCGACGTGCGCCGCATCGCCACGTTGAAAGATGGCGAGACATCCATCGGCATTCGGATGAGAGCCAAGGTCGTGAAGAACAAGGTCGCGCCGCCGTTCCGCGAGGCGGAGTTCGACATGCTCGGTTCGCGAGGCATCAGTTTCGAAGGGGACGTGCTTGATTTGGCCTCCGATGACGGACTGGTTGAGAAGAGCGGCAGTTGGTTCAGCTACGGCAAGACGCGCATCGGTCAGGGACGCGACAAAGCTCGGCAGTTTCTGGAAGAGAACCCCGAGGTGTGCGAAGAACTGCGTCGGCAAGTGTTGATCAAGCGCGGTTACGCCCACGTGCTGGGTGAGCCAATCGTGGCGATCGCGGCGACCGCGGCATCGGCGTAAGGCCGTTGAACGGTATCAAGAGTCGGGCTCTCCGCCATTCATGTTGAACGCATGGCCGGTTCATCACGCGGAGCAGTTGAAAAAAATGGCGAGCGGGGCGGCGTCAGCCCCCCGGTGGTCACGATGGACGCTGAAAACCGGGGGGCTGACGCCGCCCCGCTCGCCTGAGAATCAATTCTTTCACACCCTTCGCGTGACGGCTGTTGGTTTGTCTCGACTTAGAAAACTCCACCTCCGCCGAATCCGCCTCCGCTGCCGCCGCCACCGCCACCCCCGGAGCCGCCACCCCCGGAGCCGCCACGGCTAAAGATGAAGCGATAGTAGTCCATCTCGCCCTCTTGCGAGTTCTGGGCCTTGTTGTAGGCGGTCGACACAACCACCCGCGAGACCGCGTCCGGGTTACCGAAGTCGCACAGAATCTGAGTGATCGTGTCGCGGCGAAGTTGATCAAGTTCCGGATCGGAGTTGTTCTCGGATCGTTCCACCAACACGGGGAACGGAGTGCTCCCCATCCGAGCGGCGAGTTCCATCACGTGGTCTTTGCCGTCGCAGTTCAGCTCGGCGGTGTTATTGACGAATTCGTTCCGATGGACGACGAATTCACCGGCCTCGCCGTTCGTTTCCATCGTGTGGTAATGAGCTCGCACCGTGCTGCCGATTGGGTACGTGTTTGGAATCGCGAACGAACGTTTGGCTCCGCACGACGGCACTGGCCAGCAGCAGCCCGTAACGCCGAGTGTCAAAACGAGAACCAAGCTCAGGGCCAGGCGAAGTGAGCTGTTGTGGGTCGTCATCACGCTTCCCCCCTCCTCCATGAATTCGCTCACGAATCCCTCGCTCCGGAGGGAATGTCAGTTCTCGTTATCGGCATTCGGCCGTGCTGAAGGACACTTCGAGAATCCGGGACAACCCACCGGCAAAACTAGCGGTTTCGCCCGGTCGGTTGTGGCGTCGTTTGATAATCGGCCGACTGCACGCCGCCGTTGTGTTGCGGAGCTTTGTCTCCCGCAGGCTGAACATGGTTCCCAGTTTTTCGTTGGAACGGATTCCAAGATCGTTTCGGGGCCGCGATTTCCTCCGCCGAAGAACGGCTGAGCATCGGATTGCGGGAATTGGGTGAATGCCGCACTGACGGTTCGGACGCCGGCACGTGAGGTGGTGCCACTTCGGGCGCCGGCATCGGAACCGTGTAACCACCGCTGGAGTTTCCATCGCCCACTCCCGGTATCGGGATCCCGCCACCCGTGCCCTGCGTGCTACCACCGTGCAGACCATTTGCCGGACCCGGCGGCAGCGTCAAACCGATCGCGGGATTGTACGGGCGATAACCAATCTCTGTCCCCATGCCTGGTCCCCAGCCATACGGAGCCAACTGATAGACTCCCTGGTCCGGAGCACCTTCGGTCATGGCGTAGTGATACAACTCGTAATCGTTCGGATGAGTCACGTAGTGGCCCGGCATCGGCGGAACTTCGTCTTGTTCCATCGGCCGCACGATTTCGGGAGTGACCAGGATCAACAACTCGGTTTCATCTTGATTGGCATCCTTGGCATTGAACAGTCGCGGGCCGATGTAGGGCAACTCGCCCAAGAACGGGATGCGAGTCACCGCAACCGAACTCTGATGCGAGAACAAACCGGCCAAGGCGATCGTCTGACCTTCTCGTAACTGCACGGTCGTTGTGGCACGTCGTGTGTTGAGACCTGGGACGCCACCCGACGTATTGCTCGTGTTGATGGCACTAAGCTCCGGCACGATCCGCATGCGGACCAGATCCTTATCGATGATTGTCGGCGTGACGATCAGCGAGGTGCCGAAGCCACGGAAAGTCGTCGTGGTTCCCTGAGCACCGCCGACGCCAACGATCGTCGGGACGGCGAACTCACCGCCGGAGAGGAAACTCGCTGCGTGACCGCTGAGGACCGTAATCGACGGCTCGGCCAGAATCTTCGCCGTACGGTTCGAGGCCAACCAGTCGACCAACACTTGCACTTCGCCGTTCTCGAAGATACCGCTCAGCGTCGATGGGACACCACCGAGCGACGTCGCGACGGCGTGGCGACCGTTGTTGATCAGATAGTTCAAATCGATCCCAAAGCGACGGAGCTGAGTTCGATCCAACTGTGCGATCCGCACATGGATCATCACCTGCGATTCGCCCGGGATTTCGAGCATGTTGATAACGAAGTTGTTGTTGCCAAAACCATTGTTGCCATTGTTGCCATTGTTGCCATTGTTGAAGTTGTCGAAGCCGCCGACTCCGCCGACTCCGCCGCCATAGTCGCCATAGGCGTTGGTGCCATAGCCGTTGACGCCATTGAACGAGTCGGAATTGCGAGCCATCCATTCGGCACGCACGACGTTCAGAATCTGTGCGGCCTCCTCTTGGTCTCGCGCTTGGCCTTTGACGATGACGCGTCGAGTCAGCGGAATGAGATGCACCTGACTGTTCGGAAAAAACACCTGCAACTGCCGTTCAAGCCGGCCGAAGTCTTCGCGACGGCGATCGTCCAGGCTGGGATCACGAATGACTTCGACCCGGTAGATCAACGGAGTGTCGGTTGGCTCGCCTTCGAACCACAGGTGGAGGTGAGTGGTTCCGAGAGCCAATCCGATCACGGAGATCTCCGTTGGGCTGTATTGCAGGATGTCGATCACCGACGGGTCGGACACTGCCCAGCGCACGATCCGGCTACGCATAATGATGAGCTGGCTGCGATGATGAATCACCTCCAACTCCTCTTCCGCCTGCGGCATCTTGGCGACCCACGGCGGCAACGGCTTGCTGGGTTTCCTTTTGGTTCCGGTGTTCGAGACCGGCTCAATCATCGTGGGAAAGCCTGCCATCGGCGGATAACCGGCCGGCACCGTCGACATCGTCGACGGAGAATTCGCCGGCATTGTTGCCATCGGCGCTGAGGAGTCCACCGAAGGAGTCGTCGCCGCGGAATGGACCTGCGCTTCGCTGTGGCTGGCGGCGAACGCCAGACTCAACACAACCAGTGGCAAAACAGCCCACTGATACAATGAGCGACTTCGGTGACGACGGATGACCGCAGTCTGGTGAGACATCCGTGCTCTCCTCATCGTGCAGATTCGCTGCAACCTACTGGGAATCACGATACATTTGGCGCTTCCGCCAGAAAACACATCCGTCAATCGCGTGTGCGACGCAATCCGGGCATGCACCAAAACGAAAACGTATTGATGGCCTGTGAAACCGTATCGGTAATTCCGAGTCTGCCGGTTAAGGTCGTTTGACCGGTTTTTCCGGTGTTAACGGCATTTCAGATTCTGCGACGCCGCATCGTCGCCAGACAGCATTGCCTCATCGGCAAGAACTGCCGCCGGGAGAGTCAGGTGTAATGACGACGGGTGGCGATCTTCTCAAAAACAACCAAGCCCCGATCTGCAACCCGGGGGTTGCTGAAATCAATGAGGTGCGACACTTGGCCGACGCCTACCAGACATAATCGGTGCTGCGCTGGAAGCTCGGTTGCCCCGGGAAGTACCACGGGCGGCGATAGCTGTAATACGGGAAGTGATACATGCCCGCTTCCGCGCCGCTGTGATACATGGTCATCATTGGCTGGGCAACGACCGGCATCATCATCGGAGCGGGGTTCGTGTCCACCGCAGCGTCGCCAGAGCCTGACTTGGCGGGACAATTGCTTGCCGGAACAGGACTTTTCAAACTTGTTGGTCTGCCACGGACGCCGGCAACGGCTGAGTTCGTCGTGAGGGCGGCCAACAGCAAACAGAGTGCGGCTCGGAAAATGAACGTACTCATGAAGCTCTCTCGAATTGGTTGTTCAACAACCGGTGGCAAA
>CAZPUJ010000708.1:0-2655 GCA_964589725.1 uncultured Planctomycetaceae bacterium | reverse complement strand
CGCTCGCCAAAGGCTGAAAATCCAGTCGAGCGACGAGCAACTTGTCGATGTGCGGCAGCGGCTCACGGCGGTCGAGGCGGATCACGTTGACTCCCGCCTTCAATTCAGACTGTCCTTCGACGTGCCAGCGCTGGGAGTCGGGATTCCACGTACCAGTGATTTCCTTCAGGCCGTCGCTGCGGACGACGGTTCCGTTGATCGACAGCTGTGTTGGCCGACTGTCGGCTGCGGCGTAGCGGGTTTCGAGTTGGTACAGTCCGGCTGACGGCGCGGTCACGTCGTATTCGGCAAACCAGTCGCCGTTACCGTTGCTCAAGATCACGCCGATGCCTTCGCCGTAGCCTGTGCCGAGCTTGATCGCCGAGCCGCGTTGATAACTTTCAGCCTCGATGATCTGCACGCCCTCGGGCACCGCGGCCTTGGGGTCGGCATCGCGAGCGGCTCCGAACGACAACGTCGCGCGATCCAGCACGATCTGCCGAGCGGCCGCCAGCACGTAGTCTGCAATTTGGCCGCGAGCCTCCGTCAGCAACTGCTGCTGACCTTGTTGCAGCAGTTGATTGATCTCGTTCTGTTTTGCGGCGACTTGTTGCTGGGCTTCGGCCAATCGCTGCAACTGCGCCGGCGACGCCAGCGGCCGCTCTTGCCACTGAGCCACGACGCGGAAATTGAGCATCGTCTTCGTGCTCTTGAAGATACCCGCCAGCGAGTAGTAATCGGCCATCGGAATCGGATCGAACTTGTGGTCGTGGCAACGAGCACAACCCAGCGTCAGGCCCAGGAACGCCTTGCCGAGCGTATCGACCTGCTCGTCGACGATGTCCATTTGCATTTTGAGCGGATCATCCTCGGCCAGCATTTTGGCGCCGATCACAAGAAAACCCGTGGCCGTCAACCGGTCGGCGTTCTGTGCCGCGATCACGGGATCGTTCGGATCGCCCTCAAAGGGCAGCAAGTCGCCGGCGACTTGTTCGCGCACGAACTGGTCGTACGGCAGATCGCGGTTCAACGCGGCGATTACCCAGTCGCGATACCGAAAGGCGCTCGCGTGAGCCAAGTTCTCGTCGAGGCCGTTCGAATCTCCATAGCGTGCGACGTCCAGCCAATGCCGGCCCCAACGCTCGCCGTAGCGAGGCGACGCGAGCAGTCGATCAACGACACGCGCGAAGGCGTCTGGCAATTCGTCGGCCATGAACGCTGTGACTTCTTCGGGCGTCGGCGGCACCCCGAGCAGATCAAACGTGGCACGGCGAATCAACGTGCGCCGGTCGGCTTGTCGCGCGGGTTGCAGTCCGTGTTTCTCCAACTCACCCAGTATGAACCGATCGAGTGGTGATTGAATCCACGACACATCGCGCACCAACGGCGGCACGGGATCAACCATTGCTTGAAACGCCCAGAAGTTTTTCTGCTCGGCGGTAAACTCCATCGCCGAGGTTTCGGGTTTGGAGGCCGGCTTCCTTGGCTTGTTGCTTGTTTTCGGAGAATTCGGCCACGGCGCTCCGCGCTTGACCCACTCCGTGAGATCCACGATGTCTCGCTGTGCGAGTTTTTCCTTGGGCGGCATCGTCAGCGTGTCGGCGTGATTGACGGCGCGAATCAGCAGACTTTTATCCGGCTCGTTCGGCACAATCGCCGGTCCGCGCGAACCCCCTTCGAGCATCGCCTCGCGCGAATCGAGACGGAGTTCGCTTTCCGACTGGTCTTCGCCGTGACACGCCCAGCATCGCTCGGACAGCAACGGTCGGATGCGCTTCTCGAAGAACTCGCCCGCCTGTGGATCGAGCGGTTTCTCGCTGGACGGCTCGTCCGACAAGAGAGCCGTCGATGCCGAGACAATCAAAGCCAGCAGTCCAACAGCCGCGAATGGGGGTCTGCGGAACACAGCAGTGGGCATGGTTCGGCTCATGTCCTGGTTCTTGGTGGGACCAACGGAATCGGTGCAAGCACACGATTCGGTGAGGTACGGCATTGTATCGTGGCTCCCCGCCAGTGGCGCATGCGGATTTGATTTCGTGGTCGGAACCGCCCCGAGCGCCATCCCGTCGTCCAAATTGGAGTGCGGCGATTCACCTCACCCCACCCCGGCTCCGATCTTGACTTCAACGCGTCAAAGCCAAACGTCCGAGTTTCAACAATCCCTCCTTCCGCTAACTGACTTCCGCAACACTCCAATTCACGCTGAGCAGGCGCAACTGGGTGACCCGAGAACTTCCGATTACGGAGTGACCGGTCATCATTGCTCACATCAGTCCCTGCGAAACCGCCGAAGAATCTCCGGCGGCAGCGAGTACCCGATGCCGGCTCGGTCCGGGAGCGAAATCATTCCATCACGCACGGGGAAACCGGCCTGCTGCAATTCTTTTCGCAGCGGCGAGTCGTAGACCTCAGCCGGTGCGAACTCGATGAACGGCGAGATCGGCGAGTACGCCGCGAGATGCAGCGTCGCGGCGCCAAGGATTTGCGTCGACCAGTTTCCTGGACAGACAATCACTCCCCGCGCCAGTGCCAACTCGACGATGCGTTTGGCTTCGGTCAGCCCGCCGCAGGTCGTCATATACGGCTGCACGACACTGACTCGCCCACGGTCCATCATGTCCAGGAATTCCCAGCGCGTGACTCCATGCTCACCCGTCGCCAACGGGATGCGGGTCT
>CAZPUJ010000707.1:0-19648 GCA_964589725.1 uncultured Planctomycetaceae bacterium | reverse complement strand
TGAATGATGCGGTCCCCACGGCGAGTGGTGAGATTCTGGTCTTTTCGGACGCCAACAGCCAATTCGCTTCCGACGCACTTCGAAAGCTCACAAGGCATTTCGCTGATCCCTCGATTGGCTGCGTGGCTGGTAATCAGGTGTACTCTGACGATCCAGTTGCCGGAGCGGCGGCGTCTGGCGAACGGTCCTATTGGAGTTTCGACCGAAGTCTCAAGTTCGCGGAAAGTTCCGCTGGAAACACGATCAGCGCCACGGGAGCCATCTACGCCATTCGGAGCGCACTTTTTCAGGAGGTTCCTTCGGGCGTGACGGACGATTTCACGATTTCGACGCGAGTAATCCGTCAGGGATATCGCATCGTATTCGATCCAGACGCGATTGCCAGTGAGCCAGTCGCCGGCAAACCACGTGCGGAATTTCTCCGAAAAGTGCGTGTGATGACGCGCGGACTGAGGGCAGTTCTCACGGTTCCTGACCTGCTCAATCCGTTCCGCTATGGTTTCTACTCGGTTCAGCTATTCTCACATAAGGTCTTGCGCCGCCTCGTCGTCTTTCCATTGCTCTTGCTCCTGAGTTTAAGCCCCTGGCTGTGGAACGCCGGGTGGTTTTTTCGGGCGCTGGTGATCACGCAAATGGCGGTTTACCTACCGGCGCTTGCGGGATGCGCGTTGGCCCGCACCAGACTGGGATGCTCCCGCCCTCTGTCTGTGCCCTATTACTTCTGCCTCGTGAACGTCGCGGCACTGGTGGCCGTGCTCAACGTCCTATGCGGACACAAGATCGAGCGTTGGGATTCGCAACGCCCCGAATCGAGTTCGGACCAAATTCAACCCATTCTCGTTGGGAACCGATCGTCGTGAACGATTCAGAGCCATCGCAGGTGTTGGTAAATGCTCCGACAGCCGTCGAACACTGGATGACCCCGGTGGTGATCGCGGCCTTGGTCGCGATCGGGGGAGTGACGTTTTTCCACGCGATTCCCCTGGTCGTCGTGGCCCTCTTGGTGCTGCTCGGCGGCATCGCGTTCCTGCGTTGGCCGGATGTGACCACGCTTTTCGTCATCGGCATGGTTTACAGCAACCTTCCAGTCGTGGCGGTGCAGTTTCACGGCGCACCTCGCATACTGGCTCCGGCCGTTCTGGCGATGCTCGGCTGGCCGCTGTTGCATCACCTGTGGATTCGACAGGAACGGATTCTTTTGTACCCGGTGCTGCCATACGTACTTTGTTTTCTCGTGGTGCAGTTGATCGGCGCGTTGACGGCCATAGAACCGGCGACCGCATTTGCGCAATTCGTTTCGTTCGTGCTCGAAGGCGCCGTGCTGTATTTTCTCGTGACGAACCTGATCCGAACGCAGCGCATGCTTCGAGCCAGCTTCTGGGTACTTACTATGTGTGGAGTGCTGATGGGCGGAGCGCCTTTGCTGCAGCGCTTTGGCGGCCTGCACGATTCAAACTTAGGCGGTTTAGCACAAGCGAATACCGAAATCGGACCAGACGCAACGGTGGAGGAAGCCGCGATCCAAACGCGGCGCGCAACCGGGACCATCGGCGAGCAGAATCGCTACGCCCAGTTTATGCTGGTGTTGGTTCCCATCGGCCTTTCGCTCGCAGCGTCTGAGCCTTCACGGCGTCTGCGCATCATCGCTCGCGTGGCGACCGTGTTCGCGCTGCTCGGCGCTATGCTGGCGTTGTCCCGAGGTGCCGCAATTGGCTGTGTACTGGCCGTCGGTGTGGCTGCTTTTCTGAGATTAATCGATCGCAGCCAGATGAAGCTTATCTTTGCCGCCACCCTCGGTATGCTGTTGCTATTGCCTCACTACTTGACGCGCTTGGCGTCCATAGCAACGGTCGGCGAGGCAATGACCCAAGACGACTCCGGGCTCGGTCAAACGGACGGCGCGGTTCGTGGCCGACTGACGGAAATGGGAGCCGCCCTGTTGATCTTTCGGGACCATCCGCTCGTCGGAGTTGGTCCAGGCATGTTTGGGAAATACGTTCAAGACTACGGGCAGATCGTCAGTTTGAGGCCTCTCGGCGACGGGCGGCAGGCGCATTCCCTCCCCCTAGACATCGCTGCCGAGAATGGTCTTTTCGGGTTGTTGGTGTTGACAGCGTTGTTTTTTGTCGTCACACGTGGGCTTCTCGTTGCGCGAAAGCAGGCACTGGGCGGAAACGATAATCGCGGCGCGCATCTCGTAACTGGTATACTATTGGCCGTCATCCTCTATCTAACCAACGGACTGTTTCTTCACCTTTCATACATTCGTTATTTCTGGCTACTCGTCGCGCTCGCCGACGCCGCCAGCCAGATCGTGTTGCATGGCGATCAAGGAAGCGATGCACTCCCCGAACGCTTGAAGCCCGCCTTTTAGGCACACGCGCAGGACGGGAAGAAACCGGCCGATGAGTCGCTAACGTCCCTGTTTCTGATTGAATATCCCGCGCATCGTGAACTCATACGGGATCGTGATCAACTCAGGCAGAACGCGGTCCAAAGTTCGACGGAACCACCACGCTGCGTCCGGATTCACGTAGATGATGTCCCCCGGCTCGACCATGATGTTCTCGTTACGGTCATACCGCGCCGCGATCAGGTCGACGTGGATCAATACGGGGTCGCCGGTCAGCATTGTACGATGCACAGTCACTGTGTCGGGAGAGTCGATAGGATCGATGTAGCCTGCCATTGCCACTGCCGTTACCACGTCGATGTCGCGATCGCGTGGAAGCAGGTATCCATTCCCCATGTCGCGGGTCTCTCGGCCTAGTGAAAACCGGACTTGATTGTTTTCACTGAGCTTCCCGACGACGAAAAACAGTTCGTCGATTCGCCTTGGAACGACGACGACATCCCCGGTGTTGAGAGTTACCTGCTCAGGGCTCAGCATGAGGGGCGAATTCGTACGCCGCGGAATCCGTAAAGTTTGCGGTTCAGAGACGCTTTGTGGAATACTCGGGTTAGCGAACGGCGGCAAACGATTCGTTTCATCCGGAGATTGACCAGAATCGTTAGTAACTCGTCGATGAACCTGGATTTCCTTGCCGGCATCCACAGTCAGCCCACCAGCTCTGGTGATCGCGTGTGCAATGTCATTGTCGTATTTGGGCAACTCGTACACGTTCGGATGGGCGACCTCGCCCAAGACCAGCACTCTGACCGTGCTCCTTTCGACGAGAGAAACCGCAACGCGGGGATCGTCTATAAAGCCCTTCGCATATGCACTTGTGATCTGTTGCCGCGCCTGTTCCAGGGTCATGCCGCCCACTTCAACCGAACCGGCAAGAGGTAACATGACGTCGCCCTTATGTGCGACACGAACGTCGACCGAGTAGGACAGGGGGCCACGACCCTGCCGATCGGGCAGATTGGGAGGGAGAAGCTGCCGGATTCCGGGGACCAACTCGAAGATCTCAACCCTGATCACGTCGTCGCGCCCCAAGACGTACTCGTCCGGGATCTTCATGGTCAGCGTGGCGTAGTTGAGATCAACGCTTAACGCCTTTTCGGGGACGCGGAAGTCATCGGGGAGCGCGCTAGCACAGATACCAGGAGAATGAAGTGGCGTCCAGCAGCCCGCGACAGCTAGCACAGATAGGCAGAGAGTCAGTCTAAACGGAATTGCCATGGGATATCCCTTTTCGCGATGTGGCTTCGAATCGAGGATGGCACGCGGATAGATCGACCGTTACCTGCTGCAAAATGATTCAATTCGGTACTTTAGGTATCACCGTTAAAATCAGAAAACTCAGCCAAGATGCCACACTCCGGGCAATCTCAACGTGTTCTGCCTCAGCGGACGATCATCGGCTGGGTCGGCATTGCGGATCGTGTTGGCGACGTTCACGGAACCGATGTTTCATCCGTGAACCAATCGGGGAAACGACCGATCAACTCGATGGTCTGATCGTCTCGTTTGACCGTGAGATGAAGTTCGTCGCCCGGATCAAAGCGGCGGAGGAGATCGGAGCGAAGTTGAGCTAGCGTGCGTTCGCGCGTGTTCCCAACAGCCGCGATGATCACGTCCCCTTTTTGGAGACCGAGCGCGGCCGCGAAGCCCCGCGGTTTGACCGAGAAGACGTGAATGGCCAGCCCCGACGCCGGCCGCTTTGCGTCGCGGCGTTCCGACTTCGACATCTCCGCCGCGCGGAAGCCCCAGTCGACCGGGACGCTACGCATCGACTTTCGCCAACTGATTTCGCTTTGCCGCCAGTTCGTCGGCAGTATGAGTTCCCTCGGGATTGGTTGCGGCTCGGCCGACTTGGCAATCGGCCCGACAAGGAGTTTGAGCGTCATCGCGTCCAACGGGACGCGGTGCAAGGCCCACCGCAGATCAAGTTCCGATCGAATAGGGACATCACCAGCTTGGATGATCACGTCGCCGGCTTGCAGACCAGCGGTTTTCGCGGCGGAATCGCTACGCACAGCGGATGCGCGATGGCCATGTTGGCGATCAATCTCAATGCCGAGCGCTTCGGGATACGGAAACTGAAACAGCAACTCGCGGCGGAAGCGGCCGTCGTAATACGCCTGCAGCAGGCTGTATTCCTTGAGCTGGTGACAATGCACGCAGCCTTGATGATTCTTCCGCATCAGCGGCAGATCGTACGGCATGGCCGAGGATTTCGGTTCGGGATGAAACAGCGATCCGACAACGTTCGGCGAGCCGAGGGCGTTAACCTTCGGCTTCTGCGTGTTGGGATCAAACCCGGACGCTGACGCCCCGGGCACGCCGCGATTCGTTAGAGCGGCCGCTGTTCGATGAGCGTCCAGCACCTCGCGCATTGTTTGTAACAGCGACGCCTTGCTCATGCGGGATTCAGGTTCGTGCTCGTCCCGGCCGCCGTAACGGCTGTAGATGCGCTTCTTCGAGTCGGTGAAGAACGCGCACCAAGTCGTGTCGAAGTCGAACTCGAAGCGCACAATATCCACGCGGTTGAGCGAGGTCACGCGAGCACAAACAAAGTTCTCGCGAGCCTGGCGGAGTTCGGGATCTTCCTGAGCAACCTGCCCATCCCACAGCCAGCACTCCGGTCAACGCACGCAGCGGAACACGATGAACAGCGGCTTGCCATTCGCTTCAGCCGCTCGGCAGGCGTCATCGAGGTTCGTGTGCCAGCCGGGCACAACATCCTGGGCGAAGACGGCACGGTTTGTGGAAATGACGATGCCCAACAGAATTGCCAATTGAAAAATGCGAATTGCAAATTGGGAACTGCGTTTCATGAACTTCAATCTGCAATTGGCAATTCGCAATTGGCAATTTGATATGGTCATCATTCGCCTCCAGCATCCAAGGACTGAGCCGCTGACGGACTGGCGGGTTTGGTGTTCGGGTGAGGGGCGGGCGTTCTCAGAACCATCCAATTTCCCATCTCTGTGGCCGACGCGACCACCGAAGATGCCAATGACTCATCGGCGGCGCCAAACAGTCGACTCAAGCTGTGAAAGCGACCGTCGTACAGCAGTACCAGAAATGACGGCACCAGGATGGGCCGGACCACAAACGTGTCTAACAACACTCCGAACGCCAACGCGAAGCCCAACTGATGCAGGCCCACCAGCGATCCGGCCAGCAGTGACGAAAATGTTCCGGCCATGATAACGCCACAACTGGAGATGATGCTGCCGGTCTTTTTCAATGCCGCGATGACGCCGGAAGCAGGGCCGTGAACCGCCTGCTCTTCGTCGATGCGAGTCATCAAAAAGATGTTGTAGTCCTCACCGACTGCGATCAGGATCGTGAATAAAAACATCGGAACTTTCCAATCGAGTCCCGCGAAATCCGTCGGATCCATCGCCCAAAAAACGACGAAGGTAACGCCCAGCGTGGCCAAGTAGCTGAAGAAGACACTGGCGATCAGATACAGCGAAACTGTCGGCCGGCGCAGCAGTGCGATCAAGATTAGGTACACTCCCAAGAGGACCAGGATGTCGATGCGAATCTGGTCGCGGTCAGTCACGACCTTGAGATCGCGAATACTCGCCGTGGGGCCGAGAGCGAACACTTCAAGATGATCATCGTCCATATGATCATCGACGACGGACTGCACCCTGTGCCGAATGGTCTCGAATTGAGTGATGCTGTTGCGTGTGAACGGATCCTCCTGCAGCACGAGGTCGACGCGCAGAACCTTGCCTTTGAGTTCGCCTTGCGAGCTGACGTAATACCGCATCGTCCGGTCTTGGCGGACGCGGTCTTCGAGAACCCTCGCAATCTTCGAGCCGCCGGTCAGTTCGATGGTCGGCTCGCTGTTTCGCGACACCGGTTCGTCGGTCGTCGACAGACTCAGCCCGCCACCATACGGATGCAGCATCGTGCGGACATCAGCCAACTGGAGCCAATCTTTTTGCTTCCGCAGTTCGTCGGTCAGGCTGCGAATGATTTGCCGAGACTGTTCGGTCAGTCGGTTGTCCTCTTCGCCGATAAAGTTCCCGGTGCTTGTTCGCAGAAGCACGGTCACGGGACCAGCGATTCCGGGCGGGAAGTGCTGAGCGACTGCGTCGGCTCCGATCACACTCACGGTGTCGCGTGGCAGTTCGCTGAGTAGGCCGTAGCTCAAGTGATCATGAAACTGCACGCCGATCCATGCAAACGGCGACATCGCCAAAACGCTGCCGACCAACACCGTTCCCGGACGACGACGCACCAACTCGCTGACATAGTTCCAAGTCCATTGGCCCCAGTTCCGTTCGAACAACCGCGACAGCGGCGACGTCGCCGTGATCCAACCAGCGGTCCGAGGCAGATTCTCTCCCGCCACGCGCGGCCAGAACGCCCAACGCCCAGTCAGGCGGAGCAATGCGGGAGAAAAAGTCAGCGCCGCGAACAGCACAACCACTAGACCAAGCGTGATGGCGATGCCCGCTTGATGAAACTTACCGAACTCCGCGAAGTACATCATGAAGATGCCACAAATCACGGTTCCAGCACTTGCCACCAGCGCGTGGCCCACCTTCGCCAGCGAGTTCACGACCGCTTCGTCGTAGTTGGCTCCGTCGTCCAACTCTTCCTTGTAACGAGCAATCAGGAACAGACAGTAATCCACGCCGGCGCCGTAGCTGAGAATCTTGACGTACACCTCGATGCCGGCGAACAAGCCGATGATCCCCTCGCGAGCCAAACAGGCCAGCAACGCCAGCGAGATTTCGGTCGCGATCGCCACCATGCACAAAGGAATCAAGGCCATCAGCGGAGCTCGATAGATCGCCACAAGCAGCAGCACGACCAGAATCAAAGTCCAGGTCTCGGTGTCGCGGGAGCTTTCCGCAGCCGCCCGCATCATGTCGCGGCCCACGGTCGCCGAACCGCTGAGCGCCAAGTCCAGCCCGCGCGGCACTAATCCGGCCAAATTCAATTCTCCGTCACGGTCGATCAACTTCTGCACTCGCTCGATGAGTTTGGCATTCCGAGCGTCGAGGAATTCCGACGGCAACTCCAAGACGACCAACGATGCTTTCTTGTCCTTGCTGTCGAGCAGTCGGCCGATTGACTTGTCCGAATATGTTCGCACGGCGATCGAACGTGGCTCGGTCGCGGCCTCCGTTTCGCCGGTGCCCGTTGGTTCGGGAGACAAAGTGGACGGCGTCGACTGAAGCTGCTGCGGCTGAAGGAAGCCCGCTTCCTCGTCGGCGATCGTCTCCAACCGCGGTCGCAATTCGTCGTCGATGAAACGCTTGTCGGACTCGAGCAGCCCGTCCTCCGAGCTTTCCCGTCGCACCACGATGACGACGTTGCTGGCCAACGGCTCGTCCCAGCCTTTGCGAAACAGGTCCTCGCCTTTTCGACTATCAGAATCCTTGGGCAGAAAGGCAAACTCCCCTTCGGCCGCGACCTCGTGCCAGGGAGGCGCGACCAGCTTGAAGGCGCCCAAAGCGACCAGCCACGCGACCAGCACCAGTGGCCATGTCCTGGAAACGAGCTTGCCGAGAATACGAAACATCCGCGTTAACGCCGCAAGCTGTGAATGGAAGAGGAGAATCCGTCGCAAGGGGTTCGTGACGGAACTAGATGTCTAGACCAAGAACGGATGCCGCGGGCTGCCGACCGGCCGGGAGGAGGTCAGACTGACAACCGCCCGATTTGCACTCGCTTTCGAGAAGCGGGGTCGCCCCCCCCTCGAATTCGAAAAGTGATGATACGCCCTTCGTTTCGGCAGCGTCAACGAACTGAACGACTTCAGAAGGCGGCGGCGTCAGCCAGAGATCACGGATTTGGCGTCAAAGTTTCACGACCTTCCGCAGTTTGACAAAGTAGAAGTGCGGGCGAAAGAGGTCATTCCCTCTAGAACGTCTGTTGAACTCACGGTAATCTCGCCGCGTCAATACTGGCTCGATTTCTTGATCTCACTGGCTCGATTTCTTGATCTCTCGGAGAGTCAATCATGCATGTTCGCCAACTTGGCTGTATTCGGCTGTTGATCGTAGTTGTCTTTGTCGTTGCGCTGTTGCTTCCGGCGGATCGACTTTCCGCTCAGACGGTGGCTCGTTGCGGAAAAGGGTGGCTGGAGTTGATCGACGGTTATCCGGTTATGCACTTGAGGGGGACGCCGCGTGAGATGGGCTATCAGCACGGAGCGTTGCTGCGTGAGAAGACCGCCTCGAACATGCATAACCTATTGGAGTTGCGTGGCGAGGCCACGCTGGTTGACTTCGGGCCGGTTAAAGTCACGCCGCGGCAGGCGATTCAGTCGATCATCGAGATCCAAAAGAAGCATGTCCCGCCGAAATACTTCGATGAACTGGCTGGACTGGCCGAAGGTTCGGGCCTGAAACTGGACGACGTGCGATGTGCGAACTTCATCCCGGAGCTGTTTCATTGCAGTGGTTTCGCGATCGCGAACACCGCCACGAAAGGCGGCACGTTGTATCACGGCCGAGTGCTCGACTACGCGATCGATTGGGGCTTGCAAGAGCACGCGGTGCTGATCGTCGCCGAACCGGACGGCGGTATTCCGTTCGTCAACGTCACGTATGCGGGGTTTATCGGCTCGGTAACTGGAATGAACGCGGAACACGTCTCCGTCGGGGAAATGGGTGGCCGAGGACTCGGTCTTTGGAGCGGCGTGCCGATGGCGTTCCTAGTCCGAGAGGTACTTGAGAAAGGCAAAGACCTCGAAACCGCGATCAGCATCTTCCGCGACAACGAACGGACCTGTCAGTATTACTATGTGGTCGCCGACGGCAAATCAAATCAGGCTGTGGGGATGGAAGCCTCGTATGGCGTCTTCACACTCATCAATCCTGCCGACAAGCACCCTTTACTGCCGACCCCCGTGACGGACTGCGTGCTGCTTTCGGCCGGAGATCGTTACAGGGAACTCGTCAGCCGCGTTCAAGCCGGTCATGGCCAATTCACGGCAGAGACAGCGATCAAGTTGATGTCTCGCCCCGTAGCAATGAAGTCGAATTTGCACAACGTGTTGTTCGAGCCGAAGTCCACAAAGTTCTGGGTCGCCAATGCCTCACCGGACAAGAAGCCCGCGGCCGAGCAAAAGTATTTCGCGTTCCAACTCAGCGAGTTGCTGAAGCGGCGGCCAGAGCCAACCAGTCCAGAGATTCCGCTCGCCACGAAATAATCGCGTCGGATGGATTGTCAATCCGTCCGAACGGCAAAGGACGGATTGGCAATCCGTCCTACGACACATTGCTTCCACGCCAGCGGTAAATACCTCGGCAAGTCCGATGCGATCAGCCCTGGTTCGGACATCTCCGCCGCCGCGAGGTCGCCGGCCAATCCGTGCAAGTGGGCTCCGAGTTGAGCGGCGTCAAAGGGACTCATTCCTTGGGCCAACAGCGCGGTGATTAGTCCGGTCAGCACGTCGCCGGATCCGCCGGTCGCCATACCCGGGTTGCCTGTTTGATTGACGGCCAATCGTTCACCGTCGGTGATGATCGTGCGATGTCCTTTCAAGAGCAGGACCACCCCGTGAGCCTTTGCGAACTCGGCGGCGAGGTTCTCGCGTCGGTTCTGCACCTTCGCGATGTCCACGTCCACGCCAATCAGCCGAGCGAATTCCCCAGGATGCGGCGTGAGCACTCGCGGTCCGGCCGCCGTCAGAAGCCCGACATCCTCGGAGATGCCGGGCTTCTTCATCGCCAGCAACGTCAATGCGTCCGCGTCAATGACCATCGGCTGTGTGAGCTCGGTGACCAACGCCATCACGATCGAGGAAGCATCCGCCGACAAGCCTAAGCCAGGACCGATCGCAATCGCGTCCTTGCCGGTACATGCCTGCCGCAATCCCGGTAACGCTTCGGCCGACACACCCCCGTGTTCCTCGCAAGTCCGTAATGGAATAGTGAGATACGACGGTTCAATCGCGGCCACGATCGGCAAGATCTCATGTGGTACGGAGATGTAAACCAATCCGGCTCCGCCGCGCAGGGCTCCCATCCCAGCCAGGCTTGGCGCGCCTGACATGCCTCGACTTCCGCCAATGATCAACACTCGACCGAAGGTTCCCTTGTGGGCATCGGCCGGGCGCGCGGGCACGGTCGGAAGTGTGTCGATGCGTCGCATAGTCTGTCGTTCCGACGTCAGTCGGTCTGAGTTGTTAGTTATTGCCTTGTTGCCAGGCTTCTGTTTCGGAATCGCACCGCCTTCCAGCGGAACTACAAACTCTTCCTCCTCGCGATCAACCCAGCGACGTAGCCGGCTTTGAAGCCGGCGTCGATGTTGACCACGGTCACGTTCGCGGCGCAGCTATTGAGCATTCCGAGCAACGCCGCGACGCCCCCGAAACTGGCTCCGTACCCGACGCTCGTCGGAACCGCGACCACGGGACAGGCGACGTGTCCGCCGACAACGGATGGCAACGCGCCCTCCATTCCGGCGACGACCACGATGACATCGACGGTTCGCAGTCGAGGCACCTCCACCAGCAAGCGTTGCGGGCCGGCGACGCCGACATCGTCGATGCGTTCGACGCCGCAGCCCATCCAGCGCAGCGTTTCGATCGCTTCTTCGGCAACCGGCCGGTCCGCGGAACCGGCGGTCACCACCGCCACGCGACCGACGAGCGTCTGGTCGTCGCCAGCGCGCACTCGGATCGTTCTTGCGACGGGATTGTGCTCGGCCTGCGGAAAACGTTTGCGGACGGCGGCGGCTTGATTCGGCGAGGCTCGCGTTCCGAACGCGTCTTGGTTCGCCTCGACCAATGTCGTGAAGATTTCCTCGACCGCCTCGGTCGATTTCCCTTCGCAGAAAAGTACCTCCGAATAGCCGCAGCGCCGCTGCCGGTCCAAGTCCACGCGGGCCGACTTCGTGATCGCGATGCCAGCCTTCAATTCGCTGACCATTCCCTCCGATTGGCAACGGTCGGCGGCGGTTGCGGGAGACAATTCGCCGCGTCGAACGGCTTCCAGCAGGGCCAAAGTTTCGGTGAACGTCACGGCGTAACTCGCGGCTTCGACATCGGGTGATTGATCAACTCACCCCGATTCTACGACGGGAAACATTTGAAAACTACGCGCGGTCGTCACGGCAATTGGGCAGCCTGCGTCGATGCGTGTCCGCAGTGCCTTCCCAATCCGCCGTGCGGTTGCTTTACTGCCCTTCGTTGGCTCCAGGCTCAGGCAGGGATGCAGCCGATTCGCCCCCTCGGTGGGTTTCGCGATCGGATGACACCGCGTGGTGACGATGCACGCCTGGAGGGCCACTCGGAAACGCGCTGGGAACAGCTTTATTTATGTCCGGCAGTCAGCGAACCGGAAAGACGACGTCGGGAGATCGACCATCGCCTCCGCCTCGGGAGTCGACGTCGGAACGCTCCCAGCAACAGCCGCTCACGACGAACGCGGGCGGCTCGAACGGATCGCGCGCGGCCGCGTTGCAAGAGATCTTGGGCTACCTGAATTTCTCGGGCGGCAAACCAGACTCGAAGTTTCAGGACCGGCTCAATTGTTGCCATCCTGACTGCGAGACAGCGGAACCTTGGGAGCGGCTGCATGCCGAACTGCTGGGGCGGCTGCAAGAGTTGGAAGTCAGTTCGCCGGTGTTTCGTGATTCGTCCCAAGCCAGCGCCGTTCTGCAACTAACGTTTAAAGAACTGTGGCCCACCTATCGAAAACATCACGCGGACTTGCTGTTTCATTTGAGCGACACCGACTTTCAGCAGCCGTTGTTTCTCGCGAGACTGTTCGAGGCCGTGTTGGCTCAAGGCCCGCCGTGGGACGAGACGGATCGGATCACGCGCGGAGCACTCGATAGCCTGAATGACTTTCTCGGCTTTCGGCCGGTCGCGGTGCTTGAGAACAATCAAAAAATGGAGCCGTACCCGCACGAGCGGTTTCGCCCCATTCCGGTGTATTTGAGGGGCGTCGGCGCTGGACAAGGGCCGTATCAAGAACTGTTCGCGCGGACGATTGAGTTCTTGCAGACGACGCCGGTGAACATTTTGCAAGCGGCCTACTTCGACTTCGATCGGGTGGACGAAATCGCCTGTGACGTACGAGCTCACGATCACAATCATCCGGTTTACAAACGCACGAACTATATGTTCGGGGAATGGGATCCGCACCTGATCGACACGAAAGGAAACTTCCGCCGTTTCGTCGTGCGGAAGATCATCCTCGACTCTCTGTTGCACTGGATCGGTGAACAGACGCAACAGCCGCGTGAGGAATCGTTGTATGACGCCGCCGCCGTGTTGTGCGGCACGATCCTGATGGCGTCGGCGATCAGCGGCTCGGGACCGGACACTCACGACTCGGCGGTGACGTTGACGTCGTTGTTGCCAAAGGTCGCTCGACAGCGAGACGCATTCTACGAACGACTGTTGCAAGACGCGACCGGCCCGCGGGCTCAACGCTTGGCTCAGGCCGCCAAGAAAACGCAGCAGCCGTTCGGCCACGTCCGACAGGCGCTCAACCTGTATCTGGCGAATTACGGATCGCGACAAATTCAGTATCGGCATCTCGCTCAGTTTTACGCGCAGCTCGGTCAGCCGGAGGCGGCTCGCGCGCAAGCGACAGTGATCCCGTCGGCCTCGGCTCGCATCGCCAGTGAGATTCACTGGCGCATCACAGCGGCGCATCGGCATCTCAGCCACGCTCAGCTCATTCCGGCGGTGCAGTTGATCGCGGAGATCGAGGACAACTTTCGTCGCGGTATCGAGTGCGGCGCATTGCCCGACCCGTGGAACATCTTGGGTTTTCAGGGACAATTCCCGCTCTTTTCGTCGCGCGAAGATGCCATTCCAGATCAGCGGTTGGATGAGCTGCTGCAGATTGTCGAACAGTACTTCGGCGTTTATTCGCGAGCATTGAGCGAATCGGCCGCGCAAGGCGACCCTGAGCTGACGCGCCGGCTGTCCGAATGCTTCCACACCTTCGCGGAGTATTGGGATCAGTTCGCGACCACGACCGTCGAGGACATGCCGCGCGTGGCTGGCCGCGAGAGTTGGGAATCCGCGACGCACGTGGCCGACGTCTTGGCCGAATGGCGTGCGGCTGGCGAAGCGGCTGGCGACGTCTCGTTTTGGAGGCGACACATTGATCGCTTCACGACGGCCAAGTCGTACGCATTGGTCGTCAAGGCGCTGCTCGAAAAGAAAGACTTTGTCGCGGCCATGGCGCTGCTGATGCAGTGGTTGAGCCTCAACGAAGACGTCGGTATCGAGTCTGGCGCGTACTCGCTGCCGGCGTTGCTGAGTGAATGGATGATGCGTGTCAGTACTCCGCCTAGCGATGGTTCGACCCCCGACCGCTGGCCGCTGATTTGTCGCTTCTTCGCGTACCTGGAAGTCAATGCGGGTGAGTTTTGGACTGCTCCCAGTCTCAACGAAATCAGCGACACCGCTCCGAAAAAACGTGGTCACAGTGCGCGCGACTCCAACGTCTCCGAGGATGAGGACTTGCTCGACCAGAGTGACAACCCGGATGCTGGCGATTCGGAACTGCTCGGTGAAGATACGGAAGATGACTCCGAGGACTCGTTGTACCGCAGCGCGTACGAGAATGTTGTCTTTCGCGACAGCGCCGATGACGGCTTCACGGGTGAGGTCTTGGACCAGGGCGGCTCGTCGAATCCGACCGAGTTGGAATTCGTGAGCCGCACGCTTGAACCGCGTCTTAAGTTCATCGTGACGCTGGCTCAGTTGTGGCAGATGACCGTCAGCGACCTGATGCGGAACGCACCCGCCGGATTGGAACGAGATCCAAAGGAAGCCCGTCGCCCGGAGATCGAAGATCCGCAGGCGATCATCTCCGGTTGGCTGAAACATCTGGGAGAGATGCAAATCGGTCTGCGCAAACTGATGGGTGCGTTGTGGTCTTATGAGATCGCGACACCGTCAGGCGAACACGACTCGAATGTCGAGTACGACCTGCAACTGCAAACGAAGTTGTACTTGGTGCAGACGGTGATCGCCGCACAGCTTTCGTGCCGCATCGCGGAGCGCGGCTTGAGTTGCTTCTTGCCGGCAACCGCCAGTCGCAAGTCGTCGCGAGCCGCCTCGGAAGATTTGCACATGACGGCACTTTATCGCAGCGTGTTGCGCGGCAACGTGGACGAGGTTCGTAAGTCGCTGCCGGGTCTGCTCACCATGCTGGCTCGCAAGCCACTCTTGTATGTGCCGCTGGATGTCGGCGGTCACCCCAAGCAAGTGCTCGCGGCGCGGTTGCTGCAATCCGATCTTCGTTTCTTGTTAACGCAACTTCCGCGATTGGGACTGCTCAAAGAAACCTGGCATCTGCTGCGAACGGCTCACCGCATGGAGAAAGCCTCGCGCCCGGCCGAGATGGCGGTGACCGAATTCGACCGCCTGTTCCGCACGGCTGTCCGCTCGACGGTCGAGGCGCTCTGTCGTTCCGCCGCGCAGCGGCAAGAGGAAAACTTCGAGCACGATCGGCTGGTCGAACTGCTACACAGTCTGCTCAAGCCGTTCATCGAGGAATGGGTCAGCCACAGCCAAACGATGCGACTCTCGGCGGTCGAGGGAATGAAACGCGAGACGATCTGGAACGACGTGCGGCAATTCATCACCAAGTACGGTGCGGAATTGTTCCACGCGAAGATGCTCACGCTGGGCAACGTGCGAGCCATCCTGCACAACGGCATTCCTTGGTTTTTGAACTTTCTGTCCGAGTCGGCGGACCCGCTGCACCCGATTCCGCTGCTGAACGACTTGGAATCGGGAATCCTCGAGACGGATCACGTCGTCAGTACGCTGGAACAGATCTACTCGACGGTCGTCGACAAGTTCGACCGCTTTCTGGAATACAACACGACGACCACGCAGTCGGATTACGGCGAGAAGTTTTTCTATCTGCTCGACTTCTTGCGGGTCGAGGCGGACTACGATCGCGACGCCTGGAATTTCACGCCGGTGAACTTGGCGCATCAAGTGCTCTGCCAATGGAACCAACCGGAAGCCGTCGCCGCGTGGGAACGGAGTTTCGAAGATCGTTCGCACGAGACAGCCGCCGCACATCTACGCCGCTTGCAGGTCATCGAGCGCAAGTACGGCATGCGTCTGCCGGCGATCAGCGACCGTTTGAATGAACACTTCACCAAACCGCTGGCCGTGAATCGCATGATGTCCTGGCTGCCGCAAGTTGTCGCCGATGCCAAAGCTCAGCGGATCGAGTCGCCGGCATTTGAACACCTGCGCCGCGAAATCGACGCCTACCTGGCCGACAGCATTGGCTCCGGCATCGACCTTCCCGCTTGGATGCAGAATCTGGAGAAAGAAGTTCTGCGTCTCAATCTGCCGATCACCTCCAACTTCTCTGGCGAAGCCGAGTTCAACGTCCCGCCGCGGTTACTCGCACTGGACGACCTCAAGAAACAGCTCGACTCCTGGCAGCAACTCGCTCCGCGAAAGCGAACCTCGAAACGCAAGCCACCCCAAGAGCCAACGTAGCCCGCTCTCGCCGAGAGCGGCTCTGGACTTCTCGTTCCCACGCTCCGCGTGGCAACGCATCCTTTGACGCTCTGCGTCGTGTCGGCGATCTTTCACTCAGAATCAGCACGACCGTCCGCGACGCAGAGCGTCGAAACGCACGTTCCCACGCTCCGCGTGGGAACGCATGCTAGGTGCTGTCATGTCACCGATTTCCACAACACCGCGAATCACAACCACCCACTTTCGCATCGACGGCATGCACTGCGCCAGTTGTGTCGCGCGACTCGAAGCTGCGTTGCGAAAGTCTCCCGGTGTACGCGCTGTCTCGGTCAACTTGGCGACGAACACAGCGCGGATCGAGCACGAAGTTGGGGGCTCGCCCGATGTGGCACGTACGCTCGAGCCACTTGGCTACAAAGCGACACCGCTTTCCGGTTCAGCGGCGGAACGACAACATGAGCCTGGCGATCATGCCGAGTCTGCGCGCGACTTGCGAACAGCCTTGCTGTTGATTGTCTGCGTGGGATTTGTCATCGCGTTGTCATTCGTTGGTGGCGAGTTTCTGATGCGAGCGACGCTGATGTTCGCGCTCACGGCGATCGTGTTGTGCGTCGCGGGACAAGATTTCTTCCTGCGAGCCGCAAAGGCCCTGTGGCACGGACGGCTCGACATGGATGTGCTCGTCGCGATCGGAGCCGGTGCGGCCTTCGGAGCAGGGACGTGGTCGCTGGCCGACACGGTCCGGCATTGGAATCACGCGTCGGCGGATGCCAGCGCGGCTGTGTGCGGTTCGGAATTCATGGCCTCGGTCTTGATCGTGTTCTTCGTGTGGATCGGCCGCCGGCTCGAAACCCGCGCGCGGCGCAAGGCATCGGACGCGATCGAGCGATTGCTCGACTTGCAAGCACCGACCGCGCACGTGCTGCGGACACCTGCCATGGCGAGCGGGGGGCGTCAGCCCTCTGATGCGTCATTTTCTGGCGATGCGTTGATGGACTCTGACGCATCAGGGGCCTCACAGCCCCCGCTCGCCATTGTGGCGATAGAACAAGAGGTCGAGCTGCCGATCGATCAGGTCGTTAGGGGCGATGTGCTGCTGGTTCGCGCCGGCGAGCGTGTGCCGGTTGACGGTGAGGTCATCGTCGGCGTTACCGAAGTCGACGAAAGCAGTTTCACGGGTGAACCGTTGCCGGTACGGAAGCAGCCGGGAGACCGAGTGCTGGGTGGAACGCTGAATCAGTCGGGGAGCTTTCGTTTTCGCGCAGAGCACGTCGGCGATGAAATGGCTTTGCGGCAGATCGCGGCGCTGGTACGAGATGCTCAAGGTTCCAAAGCCCCGATCGCTCGGCTGGCCGATCGCGTCAGCGGCGTGTTCGTGCCGATCGCGCTCGTTATCGCGGCGATCACGTTGGGCGTGTGGTGGCAACGAACGGACTTGCACACGGCGATCTCGCACGCCGTCAGCGTGTTGGTTGTCGCGTGCCCGTGTGCTCTGGGTTTGGCAACGCCGACGGCCGTCATGGTCGCGATGGGACGAAGCGCCGAGCTCGGCGTGCTGTTCAAAGACGGAGCTGCTCTCGAACGAGCCGCCGCGATCACACTTGCAATGTTCGACAAGACCGGAACGCTGACCAGCGGTCATCCTGAGATTGTCGAGGTTCGATTGTTCAGCGACATGGGGTCGGAGCGCGCGATGCGGGAACTCTTGCGAATCGCAGCCGTCGCGGCGCAGACATCGACGCACCCGTTGGCTCAAGCAGTAATGTCTCGCGCGCAAGCAGAGAAACTGACCGTTGATCCTGCCGAAGTGATTGAGTCGCACGCAGAACCCGGCCTGGGCATCGAAGCGCGCACGTACGCGGGAACGATTCGGCTCGGTAATCGGCGTTGGATCGACGATGTCTCCGTGGCACAGGCGGCTCGCCTGTGTGAACCGCGGTTCGCGCAACACCATGCTGGTGAGCCGCCTGCACGACAAGAAGTCGATGAATGGGCAAGTCGTGGCCAGACAGCTTTGTATGTGTCGCGCGACGGTCGCCTGCTGGGGATCCTCGCCGCGCGAGACCAAATCAAGCCAACCGCCGCAACCGCTGTCGTCGCCTTGCATCGCTTGGGAATTTCATCGCACTTGGTCAGCGGTGATCGAGCGGCTTGTGTGAACGCGGTCGCTCGCGAGGTTGGCATCGATCACGTCGATGCCGAGTTGCTTCCGCAGGACAAAACTCGAATTGTGGGTGATCTGCGATCTTGCGGAGCTGTTGTGGCCATGATCGGCGATGGCGTGAACGACGCACCTGCGCTGGCGGCTGCCGATGTCGGCTTCGCGATCGGAGCCGGTTCCGACATCGCCATCGAAGCGGCCGACGTAACGCTGGTCGGCAGCGATCCTCGCGCGGTGCCGCACGCGATCGAACTGGCTCGTCGCACGCTGACAATTATCCGTCAGAACCTCGCGTTCGCGTTCGCGTACAACGTGATCTCGATCCCAATCGCCGCCGGATTGCTTTCCGCGTTTGGGCCGATCATGCTGCCCCCCGGTTTCGCCGCCGCCGCCATGTCCGCCAGCAGCGTTCTAGTGGTGACGAATAGCCTGCGGCTGCGGAGGTTTTGGCCAAGCGATTTGTCGTCACGTTGAATCCGAATCGGAGATTCGAGTGCCGTCCCAGACTTTCGATATCGTCTACGCGGCGCAAATCGATGATCACTTGGCCGCCATCGAACGGAAACATCATTCCTTGATTCGCAATGCAATTCAGCAACAACTGACCCACCGACCCGAGGTCGTGACGCGAAATCGAAAGCCACTGCGGCGGCCGGCCGCGTTCGGTGCCGAATGGGAAATTCGATTCGGACCAGACAACCGGTTCCGAGTTTTGTACCGTGTCGAAGAATCACACCGCGTGCGTATCTTGGCGATCGGGATCAAGGATCGAGACCGCATTCGGGTCGCCGACGAGGAGATCGAGTTATGAAAACCGCAACGACCACTGCAATTCGTTCGCAGCTTACGAGCTACTTGAACCAGCGCGAGCCCGTCGTCGTCAAACACAAAGGACGGTACAAGGCAGTCCTTATACCCGTCCAAACGGAAGCCGATGTCGAACGGCTGCTGATGGCCGACAACAAACGGCTGATGGAAATTCTGAGTGTGTCTGATCGCCAAATCGACGAAACCGGCGGAATTCCGCACGATGAATTCTGGAAACGAATCGACGCTAAGTACGCCAAGAAGTCGAACGGACGTCGGCCAAAGAAGGCCCGGAAGGCAACGGTTTCGAGGAAGTGATAAGTGGCGAGGAGGCTGAGATGCGAGTTTGTGTGTGGTGTTGCTTGATGTCGCTCGGAGTGATCGCTGGTTGCCTTCAAGAGAAGCGAGCGCCGGAGATTGTTTACTTTGAGGACG
This sequence comes from uncultured Planctomycetaceae bacterium, assembly GCA_964589725.1. Lineage (GTDB taxonomy): Bacteria > Planctomycetota > Planctomycetia > Planctomycetales > Planctomycetaceae > CAYSHJ01. Next base: position 397 of record CAZPUJ010000707.1, on the reverse strand, counting down.
AAAAAGCTGGCGACTCGGTGGTCACGGAGTCGGAGGCATCGGGTTCAAGCGGTGCCGAGGATGCGGTGGCACACAACGAAGCCACGCCGGCAACCAACGCTTCCCAACCCAAACAGCCAACCAAGTCGCTGCTCTCGAAAGAACAACTCGCCGAGGGCTGGATTCAACTGTTCGACGGCGTGTCGTTGTTCGGTTGGGTGCCGAACAACACTGTCAATTGGTCCGTCGAAGAAGGCACGATCACCGCGGATACAGATGAGCCAGGACTGCTCGTCACGTACGTCCCGTTCGCGGACTTTGAGCTGATCTGCGACTTCTGGTTGGAGAAAGACGGCAACAGCGGCGTGTTCCTGCGAACGCCGGCAAAGCCGACGGATCCGGGAGTCGATTGCTATGA
>CAZPUJ010000706.1:0-13196 GCA_964589725.1 uncultured Planctomycetaceae bacterium | reverse complement strand
CTCGGGAAGAGCGATCTCGCCGATGTCCTGAGTTCGGTCCCCTCTCCCTTTGGGAGTGCGAAACCACGCCCACTTTTCCCCAACACCGCCCCCATTCTGTCTCACGAAGCGAGAAAACCTCTTTTTGGCTTCGCCGCGCTAGCTGTTTTCCAAATGGAACAGGGAGTTCATGGTCACCAGCGTCGTTTTGCCGTCCGCAAGATGAATCACGTTGACGCAGCAGTTGTCTTGCCGCAGCTCTTTGGCTCGCCGCAATTCCAGTCCGAGAAGATGCGCGACATACGCGCGGTTCACAATGTTGTGAGCCACCACCACGATCGTTTCGCCAGAATGCTGCGCCAGCAACCGACCGAACGCCGGCAATGCGCGGCGCAGCACATCGGAGTATGACTCGCCTCCCAGGTACGGGTGCGTCGCCGGATCAGCGTGAAATCGGTGATAGGCCTCGGGATCTTCGCGAGCGATCGTGTCCCAGTCTTTGCCCTCCCATTGTCCCACGTCGCATTCGGTGATCTCGGGAACATGCCGCACGTCCAGCCCAGGCCGCTGAGCAATGATCTCGGCCGTCTCCACAGCTCGCTTGAGCGGACTGGTGAAAATGTGCCGCACCGGAAAGCTCGCCAAGAACGCCGCCGCTCGCTCGGCCTGTTGTCGGCCGTTTTCGTTCAGTGGCAAGTCGACTCTGCATCCTTGCAGGATGTAAGGCACTCGCACATTCGCGTCAGTCGTGCCATGCCGGACGAGAAGAAGCTGAGTCATCGTGCGTGCTCGGTGCGGAGTCAGGAAGAGACCAACAATGTGCTACGCAAGCGTGCCGCGACCAGAATCGCTTCGATCATTCCCGACGCATCAGCCGGTGTTTTCCAGGCGATATCGAACGCCGTGCCGTGACTGGGGCTGGTGCGGACAATCGGCAGGCCGAGCGTCACATTCACGGCGGACTGACAGTTCAGCAGTTTGAACGCAATGTGCCCTTGATCGTGATACATCGCCACGACGGCGTCGAATTCTCCGGTCGCCGCGCGGCGGAAAACCGTGTCGGCCGGCAACGGCCCCGCGACGGACAAACCTCGCCCGCAAACGGCTCGCACGCCGGGAGCGATGAGACGCGATTCCTCGTCGCCGAATAAGCCCTCCTCGCCCGCGTGTGGGTTGAGCGCACAAACGGCGATTCGGGGAACGGAACAGCCGACTTGTCGCATGAAACGATTGATCAACTCGGCCTTCTCGATGACTCCCGCTGTTGAAATCAACTCGGGGACGCTGCGCAGCGACGTGTGCAACGTGACGTGAACGACTCCCAACCCTTGCGGCGAGCAGACCGATTGGCCTTTTGGCAGGTAAAGCATCATGCCGAAGTCCTTCACGCCGCAGACTTCGGCCAGGATTTCCGTGTGGCCAGGGTATGTCCGTCCGGCCAGATGTAACGCCGCTTTGCTGAGCGGTGCCGTCGTGATCGCATCGAACGTCCCGATGAGTGTCTGCCGCGCGGCCGCGACTAAGTAGTCATATGCCGCTCGCCCGGCGCGAGCATCGTTCCTTCCCGGCAGCACATCAACGACGTCTGGCGGAGCCTCCGGTGGATGCCAGCAGCAGATGTTGTCTTGTGGCGGCCGTTCGTCCGGCGTTGAGAGTTCGACGACTTCCGTCATCAGTCCGGCGTGACGGATCGCTCGGCGCAGAATGTCCGGATGCCCGACGGCGACGGGGCGACACGCCGCGCGGACTCGGCGGTCGACGCACGCACGTGCGACGACTTCGGGGCCGATGCCGGCGACATCACCAAGAGTCAGAGCCACAATGGGTCGCGAGTCATGCATGCGAAATCACCGGAACCAACTTCGGAAGTTTGCGGGCCATGTGATCGAACGGCAGATGATAGTGATTCTTGGCGAGCGATAGCGCCATGCAGTGTACCTGCTACCTTGTGGCGGGGCATTCCTCGAGCAGCGTGTCGACCGCACTGTCGAGTTCATCGCCTTTCAAGTCTTTGTACCGGATCACGCCACCAGCATCGAGGACATAGATGGCGGGTCGCTGGGTGACGTCCCATTTCGTGTGGATCGGCCCGTCCACGCTCCCCTTGTCCCACCAACTTCGCCACGTGATTTGTTCCTTTTCGAGCGTCTTCTTCAACTGCTCCCGGTCCTTGTCGCTGTTGATCCCGAGGAAGACGAACCGTTTTTCTTGCTCTTGCAGACGTTTCACGAGCGACCGCTCGTGAGGGTACATCTCCCGGCAGGGGCCTCACCAATGACCCCAGAAACTGAGTACGACGACCTTACCGCGATAGTCGCTGAGCTTGAACGTTGTCCCGAAGATATCTTCCCCAACGATCTCCGGAGCGACTCGGCCGATCGACAAGTGGCGGATTCGGAAGAGAGCTTTCTCGGCGATCTCACCCAACGTGCCGTCGGAGGTTGGCACGTCGGCAAACGACTTGAGCATCAGCTCGTAGTGTTGCTCGCGTTTGTGATCCAACTGCTTGCGATCGAGCGATTTCAGGTGCTTGCCGTACTCCGCGCCGTAGTACTGCAGCACGCGGTCGGCCAGTTCCGGTTCTTTTTTCAATTGGTCAACGACCATCGCCTGTTGTTCGAGCAGATAGGCCAACTGCTGACACGCCTGGCTGCGTACCGTTTCGTACCGACTCTTTTCCAATGCCGTACGCAGCAGTTTCTCGGCAGCAAGAGCGGGAGCCCGCGCGACGTGCCGACAAGCCGCGGCGAATTTTTCGTTGTGGAGGTGATCGCGTTCGAGCAATTCCAGGGCGCGAGTAGCTTCGGACCGGCTGCGAAGTTTGGTAAGCACCCAGACCAACGCGTCGACGGCGACAGGATCGCTGGCGTGTTGCTCGGCAAGTTCGAGGAATTGCGAGGCCAGCTCTGGCGCCTTCGCGCTCCCTTCGTATGCGTCCAGCAGTCGCTGGTACTGAGCAGCGGGCGATTGCCCATTTTCCTGCGACGCATTCGCCCCGGAGGCGCTGGCAAAAATCAGCATCAGGCTCAAGCCGCAAATGATCTTGGATGACATGACTTATCCTATCAGCGTGGGTGCGCGACGCGGTGGACACACTAACCCGAAGCGTTAGCGAGGGCGAGCGCTTCACGGATCGCTGACTTCATCGTTTCTTGGAGCGCTCGCCCTCGCTAACGCTTCGGGTTAGTCGCACAAACGGATCGGAAAACTTCGGGTGGGAGATCAGCGTTTCGTCAGTCAGCGTCTTCAAAAAGGCCACCACAGCCCCCCTCTGTTCCCCGGTCAGTTGGAAGCCGGAAGTGGAACCCTCGCCCTGCCCTTCGCCGATCACCAAGCCGAGATTCTCGTGAGGATGAACGCCGCGGCTGTAGTGTTCAACCACGTCGTCCAACGTTTTGAAACGTCCGTCGTGCATGTACGGCGCGGTGAGCGCGATGTTCCTTAACGACGATGCTTTGAACTTGCCATCGTTGGACGGCGTGAACGGGTCGTTCGACGGTCTGGCCAACTCTCCCAGGCCTCGATCCTTGGATTTCAAGTCGAGTCCGTTGTTGAACGCTTTTGGCATGCCGAACGTCGGCGGCAAGTGGCAATGCGCGCAGCCCATCTCCGCGACCCCGCCGATGCCGTCGATGAACAGTGACTTGCCCAGGTTTTCCTGGTCCGTGAAGTTGTCAAACGGCGCCGAGTAATTGCCACCGGCGGCATCCGCGGCGCGATCGAACTTGGCATTCAACGCCACCATACTGCGCAGGAATTGCGCGACAGCTTTGGCGAGCCGGCCGCTTGTCACCTCGGGCGTGCCAAACGCTGCTGCAAACAACGGCGGGTAATACGGAAGCTTCTGGAGCTTGGCTTCCAGCTCGCTCATTTCCAGGCCCATTTCGATGCGGTCCTGGATCGGCATGAGCACCTGCGCTTCCAGCGTCGCGGCCCGTTCGTCCCAGAAGAATCCAGGCCGTGCTCCTTTGAGATTCGTATACCGCAAGTTTGCCAACCCCATCGCATTGCGGGAGGTTCGACCCCCTTCGAATCCCACGCTGAACGGTTTCGGATCGGAGAAGCCCGCCCGCTGCTCATGACACGCAGCGCAGGACACGGTGTTGTTGCGTGAGAGCTGCGTGTCGTAGAACAACACCCTGCCCAACGTCGCGCCTTCGTTGGTCATCACGTTTTGCTCGGTCGAGTTATCGCCCTGTGCGAACTCAGCCGCATCGATGTGCTTGGGCAGTCGGACCGACGTGTAGTCATCCGATCGCTGCGGCAGCATCGGCACGTCGACGCCACCGAACGCCTCGCGCAGGGCGGCCCGCTCCCGATCGTCCAAAGCTCCATCCTTGTCGACATCAAATCGGCTCAACAAAGCATCTCGACGAAACGATTCGACGGACAGCGTCGAACCTCGCGCCGTGCCGCGGTTCTCTTTAGCCGGCTCCTCGGCGAGTGAACTCTTTGCGAGCAGTGCGAGCAAAATGATCGCCAAAACGAGGCAAATACGGCGGTTTAGCATGCTCGCTTTCTAGCAGACGGCGCGGACGTCTGAAAGCTGCGAGAGTCACGATCGGGCGAGGGGTCAGGTGTTCTGATTTCTGCTTTGGCGGCACAAATGGAGTCAAACGTGGTTTGGAGTTTGACTTGCGATGGAAATCAACGGCTATTCAACGGCCAAAACAGGAATCAGAACAGTTGACCCCGGCTCGCGCAGGCTGATCACTCCAAATCGGATTGGATGTTTTCGCATGACCGTGGCTCAATCGGTCTCGCATTGACGGCCTTGCCGCGGCCCGACAGACTGCCGCCGCCTCGAGGCAATGGAGTGCCGCATGAATTGGCTGCGTTGGCGACATCGGCTGGAGTACCTCGTCTTTCGCCTGCTGATTTGCGTCGTGCAGATGCTGTCGGCGGCGCGAAGTCGCGAGTTCGCCGAAGCATTCGCCTTTGTCATGCATCGAGCGTTGCCGCGAAAGCTGACGCGGTACGGAGTCGCACGGGACAATCTGCGGCAGGCGCTGGGGCCGGACGTCTCCGATGCGGAAATCGACGAACACATTCGCCGGATGTGGGTGCATCTATTCCGCTTCGTGATCGAGGTCGCTCAGTTACCGCGCAAGCTGCGGCACGAAAACTTGCTGGACGTCATTGTTTATGACGGCGGCCGCCGGGCCAGTTGGCAGGCGTTCAATACCGGCCGCCCAGTGATGCTCGTGGGTGGGCACTTCGGCAACTGGGAGGTCGTGAACGCCGTGTTCGGTCTGTTTGGCACGCCGCTGGGAGTCGTTGCTCGCGATCTGGACAACCCGTATCTCGACGATTGGTTTCAACGCTTTCGCGCTCTCAGCGGCCACTGGTTGATTTCGAAGAACGGCGCCTCCGCCGCGATGCCGCCGTTGCTCGAACGGCGCGGGCATCTCGCGCTGTTGTGCGATCAGGACGCCGGTCCACGCGGAGTGTTCGTCGACTTTTTCGGCAAGCCCGCCTCGACGTTCAAATCGATTGCCCTGTTGGCGATCGAATACCGAGCCATCATCGTGGTCGGTGGAGCGCTCCGATTGCCGCACGAAACTCACCACGAGGACTTCGTCGGTCCCCCCTGGGTCCGCTTCCAACTTTGTTCCGAGGATGTCATCGATCCGCTGGAATTCGAAGGTTCCAATGCCGTCGAAGAGATCACGCGTCGCTACACGACTGCGCTCGAACGCCTCGTCCGCCGCGCGCCCGAGCAATACTTTTGGGTCCATCGGCGCTGGAAGAGTCAGCCTCAGCAACCACGCTCGGCAAAGAATGCGGCGAAGGCCGCGTGATACCGTGTCTCGTCGCTGAATTCGCAAGAATGCAGATTGCTGACGCGCGTCACGTCTGAATTCTTGCGAATTCAGCTACGGCCGCGGGGCCGATACATCCAGCCGGAACAGCCGTCGTGCGTTCGCCGTCGTGAACGCCGCCATGTCGTCCGGCGTCAGGCCGTGGACTTCCGCCAAGCATTCAGCCGTGTGTCGCACGAATGCCGGCTCGTTCCGCTTGCCGCGATGCGGCAGCGGAGCCAAGTAGGGCGAGTCGGTTTCCACCAGCAGCCGATCGAGCGGCACCTTGGCGGCGATCTGTCGCAGCGGTTCGTTCTTCTTGAACGTCAACATGCCTGCGAACGAGATGTGCAGCCCCAACGCCAGGCAAATGTCGAGAGTTTCCTGACTGCCGCAAAACGAGTGCATCACGCCGCACAGCGGTCCCGCCGCGGCCGCTTCGCGTAGGACGGCGATCACGTCCGCTTCGGCCTCGCGGCAATGCACGATGAACGGCAATCCCGTTCGACGACCGAGTTCGATCTGCCGGCGAAAGTAGTCGAGTTGCACGTCGAAGGGCGTGTGGTCCCAGTACCGATCCAAACCGGTCTCGCCAATCGCGACGACTCTTGGTGACGCGACGAGTTCCTCGACGATTTCCCAATCACCCGGCCGCGCTTGAGCCGCGTAGTTCGGATGAATGCCGACCGCCGCGAAGACTTGTGGCAGTCGTGTGGCAAGGTCGATCGTGGCTCGGCTGCTGTCGGCCGTCGTAGCCACCGCGATCAGCGACACCACGCCCGATTCCACCGCGCGAGCAATGACTTCGCCCAGATCCTGCTCGAACGCCGCTTCATCCAAGTGCGCGTGGGTGTCGACGAGTTGCATGGGCACTACTTAGCCGACAACTGTTGCAGAGCCGACAAGTTGTCATGCTCGTTGCGGCTGACGGCCTCCAGGATGTCGCGGCTCGGATCACCGCTGGGCAACAGCGTGACACTCCGATCCACGGATTCGACCAGCCGAGTTTGATTGCTGATCAATTGCTTCAGCAAAAACTGTAACGACACGAAGTGCAGATCGGTGAATTCGGTCGAAAACTTTCCGAACTCGACACGTGCCTGGCGCGGCGCGAGGTATTCGGCGATCAATTCGATCGACTTTCGCTGGCGACTGACACATTGGTTTGCTGCCGTTCGCAACTGCTCGCCGTTCGTCCCGACCGACGTCCAGGGCCAGCACTCGCCGAGGTACTGCAAAAAGTTGCTCGACAGTTCGCGGAGCACGCGATTCAGAATTTCGAGGTCCGTCGAGATCGCCATGAATTCAGATTTCAAATCTCAGATTTCAGATCGGGAGTCTCACCCTACCGGCCCAAGTGGCTCAACAGCATCGAGGCGACATTGTTGGCCGTGACGGTGAAGCCTTGCGGCAAGATGCCCAGCAGGAAGGCAGGTACCGTGAGCAACAGCACGTACACGCCCACCGGGAACAGGTCGTAACGCACCGAGCGCGCTCCGTCCGGTCGCGGCCTGAGATACATCGCCTTGAGCACACGGACGTAATAGAAGAGGCTGAAAACCGTGTTGATCGCTGCGGCACCCAGCACAACCCACATCGACCAATGCACATCGGTGGCCTTGAAAACTGACGCGAAGATCACCAGCTTGGCGTAGAAACCTCCCATCGGAGGCAGGCCAATCAGGCTGAACATGCACAAGGCCATGCCGAAGCACAGCACCGGGCATTGCGAGGACAAACCGTTGTAGTCGTCGATCTGCTCGCTGAAGATTTGATTGCGAATCAGCGCGGCGATCGCGAAGGCTCCCAGGTTCATGAACAAATAAACGAACAGGTAGAAAATCAGACCTTCCAAGCAGCGTCGGGATTCGGTCGGCACGTCGACACCGATAGAGCGTCCATTCTGCAAAATCAGCAGCGCGGAGACGGACATCAACATGTAACCGGCATGCGCGATCGTCGAATAAGCCAGCATCCGTTTGATGTTGGTCTGGCCGTAGGCCGCCAAGTTGCCAAACGTCGCGGTCGCCGCCGCCAGCACACCCAACCCGATACCCAACGAGAAAGCCACGTCCGAAACGGCGGCCGCACTCCCCGAGAAGGCCAGTCCGATTCGAACCAAAAGCGCAAACGCTCCGGCCTTTGACGCGACCGACAAGTAACCGGCCACCTCGGCGGAAGCGCCATCAAAAGCGTCCGGGCACCAGAAGTGGAACGGGAAGACCGACAGCTTGAACGCCAATCCGACCAAGATCATCATGCCCGCGAGTACCGTCGTGCGGACCGCCGCGTCACTCATGCCCGCGTTTGGCCCCAGGATCATTCCCAAGCGATTGGCCAACTCGGGCAACGAACCGGTTCCAGTCAATCCAGCCAGCAGACTGATGCCATACAGCATGACACCGGCCGCACCGGCTCCGTACACGGCGAACTTCAGGGCCGCTTCGCTGCTTTGCTTGCGGCCCTTCAAGAAGCCGACCATCGCGTAGCTCGGCACGCTGGCCATCTCGACGCCCAGGAAAACCATCAGCAGATGATTGGCCGACGCCATCAGCATCATGCCAATCGCCGACCCCAAAAGCAGCGTGTAAAAGTCCGCACCATCCTCGCGATCGGGGATGCCGCTGAGGACCGTCAGCGTAATCGTCAAGATCACGAACAGGCTCAGAAACATACGGAAGAAGACAGCGAACTGATCGAACATCAGCATGCCGGTGAAAAACTCGCTCGGGCGCTCGGACGTGAACAGACTGAACAACATCCGCAGACATTGATCCAGCGTTTCCCACCCCGTTTGTGGCGGTCCGCCTCCCAGCACAAGGAACTGCCCACTGGTTAACGCAAACGAGCCGAACGCTCCTAGCAAGGCGATCCACTGCGCAGGAATGCGATCCAGCAGCGGGAACACTCGCAGCAAAAGCATCAGCACGATCGTGCCGCTCAGCACCAGTTCCGGCGCGAATAGGCCGATCGACGTTTGCGTCGTTTCGTCCAACAGCCGAGAAACCAGAGTTCCGATTTCGTTCATGGGTCAATTCTGTGTCGTCGGCAGGATCTGCGTGGTCTGCACGGGGGCGGCCAGCTTGACTGTGTTCTGATAGCCCGCGTCCAGGCCGCGAACAAGTTTGGACATGGAATGGTTCGTGATGTCGAACACCAAGCTCGGCAAAACGCCCAGCGCGATCGCGGGGACGATGAATGCCCAGCCGATGGCTTCTTCGCGGCTATTCATCGGCGTGATGGCTTCAGGGTGCGGCCCCTTGTATTCGGGACCAAGATATACCCGTTGCAAAGTCCACAAGATGTAGCCCGCCGTCAAAATCACGCCACTGGCCGAGACAATCGCCAGCGTCTTGGAGTAATTCCACGCGCTGAGCACGACGAACACTTCGCCGATGAAGCCGCACAGGCCAGGCAGACCTAAGCCGGCGAAGAAAATCACCGCCGCCATGGCCGCGTAACGCGGCATCAAGCCAGCTAAGCCGCCGAACTGATTCAGGTCGCGATGATGCACGCGGTCGTAAATCACGCCAACCATAAAGAACATCGCCGGGGATGAGATGCCGTGAGCGATCATCTGAAACATCGCGCCGTTCATGCCCATCAGCCAGAAGTCACGGCCGACGGCGACACCGGTGCCTTCGGTGATCTTCCACACGGCGATGCCCAACAACACGTAGCCCATGTGGCTGACAGAACTGTACGCCACCAACCGTTTAAAGTCAGTCTGAGCCAACGCGGCGAACGCTCCATAGACAATGCTGATGACGCCGATAGCCACTAAGGCATACGCGGCGTATTGAGCACCATAAGGGCACAGCGGAAACGCGATTCGAATGATGCCGTATCCGCCCATCTTCAGCAGCACGCCAGCCAGAATCATCGAGATCGGCGTGGGAGCTTCGACGTGAGCGTCAGGCAACCAAGTATGAAACGGAAACGTCGGCACCTTGATGGCGAATCCGATGAACAGCAGGATGAACGCCGCGATCTGCAACCCGGGGCTGAAGACATCACCTTTCTGAGCGAGTTCGGTCAGCTTCACCAAATCGAACGAGCCGATGTCGCCCTTCGGCGCGCTGCCGAAGTAGAACATCAAGATCGCGATCAGCATCAGCACGCTGCCGGCCAGCGTGTACAGGAAGAACTTCATCGCGGCGTACTCGCGCCGCGGACCACCCCAGACGCCGATGAGAAAATACATCGGCAAGAGCATAACTTCCCAGAACACGTAGAACAGGAAGAAGTCGAGCGACAAGAACACGCCCAACATGCCGGTTTCCAGAATCAGGAACAGAATGCAGTAGCCTTTGACCTGCTTTTGAATGCTCCACGACGCGGCCGCTGCCAACATGCTGACAAAGCTAGTCAACAACACCAGCGGCAAACTGATGCCATCAAAACCAAGTTGATAATTGATGTTCCAACTGGCGATCCACGGAACTCTGACACCTCCTTGAATACCCTCCACGCCGTACTGGAACTGCCCCCACAGCGCCAGCGTCAGGAAGAACGTCGCGATGGTGCCGCCGAGCGTCGCGATCCGCATGTATTCCGTCGCCTTCGGGTCCGCAAAGACCAGAAGCAGCGCCACGACTGTCGGCGCGAAGATGATCAATGTTTGTAAGGTCTCAGGAGACATGGTTTCTCTTTCCCAATCAACCTTTCGGGTACAGCGCGAACAGCAACAAAAACAGCGTGACGACGCTGATTGCGATGAAGGTCACGTATTGGCGGATGTGGCCGGTTTGGAAACTTCGCAGGCTGATGCCCAGTGAGTACGTCGAATTTCCCATCAGATTGACGAAGCCGTCCACGACACCTTCGTCGAACTTGCGATCCCACGTGGACACGGCGATTCCCCAGCGCACCAGCGTGTGCAGGATTTCGTCGAACACGAACTTGTCGATGGCCGCCGCGAACCGAGCCACCACATGCGCCGGACGAACGAACATCGTGTCGTACAGGTCGTCGAAGCCCCACTTGTTCACGAGAAAGGCATGCACGGCTCTCGCCTGCTTCTTGATCTCGTCGGGATTCACGACACCGACTCCGTAAACCAGATAGGCGATCGTCATCCCGATGAACGCGGCGAGCAGAGCCACCAAGCCGGCTGTCGAATGCACGTCATGCACCGCTGCGTGTCCTGGCAATGAAACGGTGGTTCCGGCTCCGACCAGTCCCGCGCCGATGCCAGTCGGCTCGCTGTGGCTGAGCATCTGGAATAGCACGCCGCTTTCACCTCCCATCGCGCAGCCGGCGGCCAGCACGGCCAGCATCAGCAGCGGCCCTGTCATGACCAACGGCGATTCATGCACATGCTCATGCAAGTGCTGATCGCGCGGCTTGCCGAGGAACGTGTAGAACCACAGTCGGAACATGTAGAACGCCGTAATGCCGGCAGTCAGCAGCGGCACCAAGAACAGCAGGAAGTGGACCGGATTGAGCTTCGTATAGGCCAACGCCGTCGCCAGGATCGCATCTTTCGAGTGATAGCCGGAGAACGCGATCGACGTCCCCGGAATCGCCAGGCCGGCAATCGCGATCACTCCCGCAAGCATCGTCAGTGCGGTGATCGGCATCTTGCGGAGCAACCCTCCCATGCGGGGCATCTCTTGCTCGTGATGACAACCGGCGATCACGCTTCCGGAGCACAAGAACATTAGCGACTTGAAGAACGCATGCGTGATCAGATGGAACAGACCGGCCGCCCAACCGCCGACACCCAGGCCGAGCATCATGTAGCCAAGCTGACTGATGGTCGAATACGCGAGAACTTTCTTGAGGTCGGTCGCCACGATGGCGATCGTCGCCGCCACGAACAGCGTGATACAGCCGACATACGCGATGGTCAGCAAGACCTCGGGCACGAACATGGGATAGAAGCGGCCCGCCAGATACACACCGGCTGCGACCATCGTCGCCGAATGCACGAGAGCCGACACGGGCGTCGGGCCTTCCATCGCATCCGGCAACCACGTTTGCAGCGGGAACTGAGCACTCTTCCCCACGCAGCCGCCGAAGACTCCTAAGCCGGCCACGACCAGCAGCGAATACGTGATGGTCTTGCGAAGCGGATCCGACTCACCCCGAGCTTGCCAATGTTTGTGCTCGTCCTGGTGATTCTTCAGCACGACGTCCTTGCCATCCGGCGTCTTCGCCAACTCGCCGTCGTTGCCGCGAGCCAGATGGAACAAGCCGGCCTCGGTCTTTCCAGCAAGCCCGACAGAATCATCGAAGCGGAATGTCCCAAACGACGTCCACAAGATCATCAAGCCGATGATGAAGCCAAAGTCACCGACGCGATTGACGATGAACGCCTTGTTCGCGGCGGTGCTGGCGCTGTGACGCTCGACGTAGAAGCCGATCAGCAAGTAGCTGCAGATGCCAACCAGTTCCCAAAAGATGAAGACCTGAAAGATGTTCCCGGCGAGCACCAAACCCAGCATCGCGAAGCAGAACAGCGACATGTACGAGAAGAACTGGTAGAACCGGCCGGGGCGATGGAAGTGCCCGCCATCGTGCGTGTGAACCTGATGATCGACGTGATCGTCGGTCAGTTCGTCAGCCATGTAGCCAATCGCGAAGATGTGGATACAGGTCGCACACAGCGTGACCATCACGAACATCGTCAGCGTCAGACTGTCGATGTAGTAGTCGAGCGAAACGTTAAGGTTGCCGAATTGCGCGAGGTTGTACATCGTGCCCGAAAAAACTGTCTTCGTTGCGTCTTCCGCAGGTTGTCCGTGATCCGCATGCTCGCGGCCGCCCAGCTCGCTGTGCGCGACACCTTGGCCTGAGCCGTGATGCTCGACCGCCTTGAATGCGGACCAGCCGGTCCCCTCGCCCCACGTAAACAGTGCGGCGCAACTGCACACGAATCCCGTCGCGATGCAAAAGACCGCGAAATAAGCCGCCGTCTTGCTCTGACGCGTGTCCCAAGAACCACCGAAGACTTCGACGACAAAGCCTAGCAGCGGGAGCAACCACGCGATGCCCAGCAGAATCGCCAGTGTCGAGCCGAGGTGTTCGCCCATGGTTATCCGTGAAGGTCGTCACCCCGATCGACGTCGATCGTCAGGTGGTTGTTATAAAAGTTCAGTGCGATTGCCAATGCCACGGCGGCCTCGGCCGCCGCCAGCACGATCACGAACAGCGAAAAGACTTGGCCGTCGAGGCCCAACGGCGTGAATCGCGAAAAGGTGACGAAGTTGACATTGGCCCCGTTGAGCACCAATTCCACGCCCATGAGCACTCCGATGCCGTTCCGTTTGGTCGTCATGCAGACGACGCCGCAGACAAACAGCACGGCTCCCACGAACAACAACGGATTCGGTCCAATCGCTTCCATAGTTTCTCGGTTCGGTGGGGTCAGGTTGGATTCACGCGACGCTTGGCCCGAGCCAAGTACGACGC
>CAZPUJ010000705.1:0-5677 GCA_964589725.1 uncultured Planctomycetaceae bacterium | reverse complement strand
CTGACCGTCGAGTGGCTGCAACGCCGTGAGGCATGCTGGCTGTGGTGGCTGACACTCCTGATGCCGTTTGCCATGGGAGTGTCATATCCGGCCGCCTTCGCCGCGGGCGGGTTCAGCCTTATTGTCGGTGCGCGTCTTTGGCGGTGCGACGGAACATGGTCCGAATGGCGAGCATGGTGCGTTTGGAACCTGACGTTGGTCGCGAGCTTCGCGTTCTGGTTCTGGCTCGCGGGCCAGGCGCAGAACGGAGCCGAAGCCGGATTCATGGGTGACTTTTGGAGATTGCACTTCCCGCCGCTGCGAGAACCTTGGAAGTTGCCGTTCTGGCTGCTGTGGACTCACGCCAGCGACTTCCTGGCGTATCCGATCGGCGGCCCGAATTGGGCGAGTAGTCTGACGCTGATGCTTGTCGTGGCCGGACTGTGGCGGTTGTGGCAACGTCGACAAGCCGCAGGGAACGCGGCTGACGCTGCCGTAGGACGGATTGCCAATCCGTCCTCAGTCGATCCGCCATTAGCACGTGATGCGCCAGCATCGTGGGACGGATTCAAAATCCATCCCACGACATTTCTGGGGCTGTGCCTCGCGCCGGTCGGGCTGCATTTTCTTGCGGCCGCAATGCAGCGTTATCCGTACGGCGGACACGTGAAATTTTCGCAGTACCTTGCCCCGCTGATCTGTTGCCTCACTGCAGTTGGCGTCGTGCAAGTGTTGGAGTGGTGGTCGCATCGCGGCTTCTCGGCGCGACGAGCGTTAGCGTTGGATTGTGTCTTGCTCGCGGCGATCGGGTTCGGAGCGATCGCGCGCGACGTGGCCTCGCCGTACAAGACGCGCTCCGACTTTCGAGCACGAGCGTTCGCACAAAGCTTTTGGTTCAGCCTGGCCCAGGGAGAGGAGGTCATTTGCCTGAAGAGCGATCTTGGTCTCGACTTCGTCCCCGCGCAACACAGCGAGTTGAGCTGGTCGGCTCAGTACCTGTGCAACCGAGCGATCGAAGTCAGTCGGAACCGTCTGCCGCCGTCTGATTGGAATCGCATCTCACCCGAACGACCGTTGCGATGCGTGCTGTATCGCGACTCGCGGTTCCCGTTCGACGAGGTCGCGCTCGAACGCTGGCTGACCGGCATGCGACCGCACTACGAACTGCTCGCTCGCGAGAGTTTTCCCTTCCCACGCTATGCGAAGAACGAACGCACGCTCGTCGCGATGGAGTTCATCGACTCGTACAAGTTCGTGCCGCGCGAATCCGTTCAAAGTTCATTGCCTCCACCACCGCTGATGCACCGCTGAATCGTTGGGCGTGTGATCCACGCAAACTCATCTTGCTTTGAATCGTCGATTCGCTGGATGATCTGTCGCCCGATCAGGGATTGATCGGAAAAACCGTCGCGGCAGACAACCTCATGGCTGAGTTACGTGCCGATCCTTTGACTGACCCCAGGCGTGGGTCGTTGCTGACGGCGCTCTTTGTCGACTTGGACGGGACGCTGATCAAGACCGACTTGCTGGGGGAGTCACTGGTCTTGGCGGTCAAGCATCAGCCGAGAATCCTGTGGCAATCGCTTGGTTGGCTGCGGCGCGGAAGGGCGTTCTTCAAGCGCGTCTTGGCCGAACGAGTCATGCCTGATCCCCGTCATTTGCCGTATCGCGAAAACGTCTTGCGGTTCATCACCCACGAAAAGACGGCAGGACGGCGAGTCATCTTGGCGACGGGCGCGGATGCTGCGTGCGCTGAGCGTGTGGCGACGCACCTGGGCCTTTTCGACGACGTGCTGGCGAGCGACGGAGTCACAAACCTGACCGGACGTCGCAAACGGCAAGCGATCGAGCAGTATTGTCAGGAGCATCAGCTTTCCGAATACGCGTATTTGGGTGACTCGCGAGCTGATTTGCCGGTCTGGCGGAAGGCGGCTGAGGTTTACTGCGTCGCGCCGTCAATGGGATTGCTAGACGCCATCCGGCGACGCGATCGTGTGCCCAATCAGATATTGACCGCGCGCGCGGCTCGCGGGCGAGCGGTCCTGACGGCCATGCGACCGCATCAATGGGCCAAGAACTTGTTGTTATTCGCGCCGGTCGTGCTGGCTCACCAAGTTTTTGAGCTACCGAAGCTGATCGCCACCATCTTGGCGTTTGTCGCGTTCAGTCTGTGTGCGTCGTCGGTGTATGTGCTCAACGACTTGTTTGATATCGAGGACGATCGGCATCACCCGAAGAAACGATTTCGGCCGTTCGCGAGCGGCGACTTGCCCCTGAGTTGGGGAGCGCCGCTCACCGCCTCACTGGCAGCGGCCGGTCTCGTGATCGCGAATCTCGCGCTGCCAGGGCCATTCGTCGGAGCACTCATCGGATATTTGTGTCTCACGACGGCATACTCGTTTGCGCTCAAGCGGCGATTGATGCTCGACGTCATCGCGCTGTCGGGACTGTACACGCTGCGGCTGTTTGCCGGCGGACTGGCGACCGACGTGGTGGTCTCGGAATGGTTGCTGATGTTCTCGATGTTCCTCTTCACATCACTCGCATTCGTGAAGCGGTATGCCGAGTTGACGCGGCTGACTCGTGAAGGGATTACCACCGCGCGGGGTCGCGGCTATCTGATTGCGGACCTGAGTGTCATTGAAGCGATGGGCACGTCAAGCGGATACCTTGCCGTGCTCATCATGGCGCTGTACCTCAAGAGTGACATTATCAGCAATCTTTATCGAAATGTCTGGCTATTATGGCTCATTTGTCCGTTGT
This sequence comes from uncultured Planctomycetaceae bacterium, assembly GCA_964589725.1. Classification (GTDB taxonomy): domain Bacteria; phylum Planctomycetota; class Planctomycetia; order Planctomycetales; family Planctomycetaceae; genus CAYSHJ01. The sequence continues at coordinate 2,935 of CAZPUJ010000705.1, read as the reverse complement.
TACAGTATTGGATCAGCCGCCTGTGGTTACTGGCTAAAAGGGGCGAACTCTGTGAAGACCCGGTCGTTTTCGCGACGAGCGATAGAGTCAGCCTGCTGATCGCTGCGTGCGTGATCGGATTGCTGGCGATGTCGGTGATGCCGTGGCTGTGACATCAGGGAGCGTTGGGCATCATTAAGAGAATATTCAAGCTCGTCCTTGCAGAGGAACGCGTCTGATGTCAACCATGCTTCCGTGGCCGGCGCGACCAGTGACGATCTCACACCTGATTCAGTCAATGTACGATCGGTTGCGGGGCGTGGAGGCACGAATTGTTCGCTGGCGTCCGTTCATTTGTCCCTTTGAAGAAATCTTAGCTCGCGTGCCGCGTGGTGCCCGCGTGCTGGATGTGGGTTGCGGCATCGGACTGTTGAGTAGCTTACTGGCTGTGTGCCGCGCGCCGCGACAAGTGTTCGGCATCGACGTGTCGCAGCAAGCGATCGAGAAAGCTCGAACCAGCCGAGTGTGCGAATTCGCGGACCTGCGATTCGAATGCCTGCCGGCATTCGGATTTCCCGCCGATACTTTTGATGTCGTCTTGTGCGTCGATGTCCTGCATCACGTGCCGCCGGCCGAACAGTGGCGGTTTCTGGAGCTGGTCTGCCAACGAGTGCAGCCGGGTGGCCTGTTGTTGTTCAAGGACATCTCGCCCCGGCCTCGGTGGAAGGCGCTGATGAATCGGTTGCACGACTTGGTCATGGCTCGGCAGTGGGTGAACTATCGAGGCGAGCATGCGGTCGCTGATTGGCTCCGTCAGCACTCTGGCGAGGTTTCCGAAGAAGCGCGCCTCGATCGTTTGTGGTATGGCCATTACCTCGTGATCTGGAAGAAGAATCTGTAACGACGGGCGATAGTCGGCTTCCTCCGTGAGGGGATTGGTTCAAGTCGTTTTCTTCCTCGGGTCTCGTCCGCTGCGCGGTGACGAAAAAGATCTTGGGAGCAATTCTCCATGTCCGCCAATCCGTCGGAACCGCCCATCTCTAAGCCGGAGAGTCTGCCGCACGCTTGGTATCTGACACCGCGGTTCCGAATCGTTTCACTCCTGACAATTGGCGTCTTCATTGCTGTTCAGGGCATTGTGTCGCTTTTTTTTCGGTTCAACGACATCGGTGGTCACATCGAGCAGGGAAAGATGTTGCTGCGTGACGGGCCACTCGCGCCAACGTGGTGTTGGTATCCATTCGGCCGCATGGTCTTCAACGCCATTCTCTCGCTGTTTGGTCCGATCGGCGGCAAACTGGTCTGTTTTTCTTTGTCAATCGCGGCAGCGGTGACCACCTTCCGGATCTGGCACAAGATGGCTCAAAGCCGGATGCCGGGATCGCTGGAGTTGTCGATCGCGGCGGCGGTGTTTTCATTCTTGGCTGCGTTCACCGTGGTGCAACGCGACCTGGACGAGTGCGGTCTGCAACTCCTACTGCTGTTCTTTCTCACCGCCGCCGTTGCCGCATTGACCGAAGGTCGCAAGATGGCGTGCGGACTTTGGACGGCGGCGGCCATCACATTCAAGACGACGCCTCTGCTCTTCGTGCCGTTCTTGTGCTGGAAACGGGAATGGAAGGCCGCCGGCTGGGCGATGGCATTCACGGCAATCCTGAATCTCTTGCCGACGGTGATGTTCTCATGGAATGAGACGATTGTGTACCACCAACGCTGGTGGGATTCCGCCGTCAAAAGCGCGACGATTCGCGATCCATCCGCCAATTTTCTCGAGCCACCGCGGCACCTTAATCAATCACTCGCGCTGGCACTCGCGCGACTGGTGCAGACCTATCCGGCAGGCCATTCTTTGTACATCGAGCATCTGGGCTTTGTGCAATTCTTGGACTTGGATGTCGACAGTGCTCGGCGCGTTGTCAAAGGAACGATTCTTGCGCTGCTAGCAGCTCTCGCCTGGATGACCCGCCGACCCGCGGGAACTGAAGGCGCTAGACACTTGCCATCGGAATGGGGCGCTGTGATCGTCCTCGCAACGTTGCTTTCGCCGTTCTGTTGGAAGCAACATCTGGTGGTGTGTTTGCCGGCGTTGTTCCTGATCGGACGCGAACAACTGGCGACGAGCCATCAAATTCGTTGGCGCACCTGGGCCATCGGAGCGTTCGCCGCGATCGTGTCACTCTCGGCCCGCGGAATCTTGGGTGAGCAACTGGCAGATCTGGTTCTCTCATACAAATCGTTCACGATCGCCGGCTTGATCGCGTTGGTCCTCCTGATGACGAGACCTCCGAACGTGAACTCAACAAGCGCGACGAAGGCCGAATCGCCGTGATCACGTCACCAACCGAGCGACATGTTGGTCTCGATCGCCTTTTGGGCCTCGTGCAAGTCCGAGCCGGTGTCGAGCATGTACAGCCGAATGGCGTGGACCTTGTCGCCATGAGCCCGCGAGAGGCAGTCGCGCGCGATGTCGCACGGTTCGGCATTTCCGGCGATGCCTAGCAGTCGCTTCGAGATGACCCAAATGTCGCGCGGTCGCTTCGTCAAGCGGACCACGTCCTCGCCGGGATAATGTTCCTTGGCGATCTGAGCCGCCTGCTCCTGGGACTCGGCCCAGCCAATCATGATGTGTGCGTAGGTTTCAATCTCGTACAAGGCCATGACCCTAACTCCTTTGAACGTGGCTCGGCGGCCGTCGGACAAGGCCGCATTCCGTGAACATCGCCCCGCCAGCGGGACGCGCCATCGACTCGAAATTGTCGCGGGCGGATTATAGCTGTTCGGAAAAGACTCGCGAGGCTCACCACCGCGGCAGCCTGACCGCGTCACGAAACGCCGGCCTTTTCCTCCGCCGCGCTGCGACGCAGATAGAACGGCTCCAGCGTCCACACGTCCGCCAGTTCGCCAGCCAACGCTTGCTGTTCGCCCAACTCGGCGACGAGGTCGGCGCGAGGCAGCC
>CAZPUJ010000704.1:0-4645 GCA_964589725.1 uncultured Planctomycetaceae bacterium | reverse complement strand
CCAGCAGCGAAGACACGACGTCGAACGTCGTGTCGCGCGCGGCGATGCCGGTGCCGCCGTTGGTGATGATCACGGCGATGTGCGGGTCGATCAGGCAGTCTTGCACCGTCGTTTTGATTTTTTCGCGGTCGTCCTTCAGGACTCGGTAGAACGGGACACTGTGTCCGGCCTCCTGCAAGATCGTCTTGATGAACGCCCCGCTGACGTCCGTGTCTTCGGATCGCGTATCGGACATCGTGATCACGGCGAAGCCCAGGGAGCGGATCTTGGATGCCTCGGCCTCGTGGTCTTTGAAGCTGGATTCGGGCGCGGACATGGATCCCTCCGAGTTCGAGTTGGCGCGGGCTGACGCCCGCAACCCAGGAGATTCTGGCCACAAGTGAAACACTGATGGAACACGGATCAAATAAACTAGACGAACGAGAAGCGAGAGGCGTCGGCCATCGCACACCCTCGGGACGTGATCCCAAATCCGTGTTTCATCTGTGATTCATCCGTGGCTATGACCCTCGCGCAAACCAAGCACTTCAAACGTTATCCAGTGGAGAAGTCGCTACTTCGCCGCCAGGCTGTTCTTCCAATCGTTGTACAAGCTGCTTTCGCGGTAGCGGCTGAAGGCTCGACCGGCACCGACGATCAGGAACTGCATGCCGGCCTTCGACGCGGTCAGCCCCAATTCGGATTGTGCGGCGAGAGCGAACTCGGTCGCGCGCATGCGGTGGCTCGCCGATTTGTTCGCGCGTTTGCCTTCGAAGATGATTGGCTTGGCGGTCGAGCCTTTCTCGTTCACTCCCCAAAACTTGGCGAAGCTCTTGACGTCGGAGACCGCGGTGCTCGCACGGCCGTTCGTTCCCAGCCATTTGGAGACGCCGTAAACGTTGTCCGATCCTTCCCAGGAGCGGTCTTTCTTGCTGTTGTCGGCAACAAGCAGCACGTTGCCGATCCAATCTGTTTTGAAGAGGTTCCCTTCCGCCGTGATCTTCAACGGCGTCGTGATCGGCGCGTGGACGGCGCTCGTCCCTTGCACTGTGCAGGTGCGAATCGCCAGCGAGGTCTCGGCCTCTTTCGCCGTCGAGTGCTTGACGACGGCGAGGCAATTATCGCTGAACAGTAAACAGTTGTCGGCCTCGACCGATTGCTGGCCGTTCGCCGCGAGTTCCACCGCCGCTCGGCCGCCGCCCAGCAGACAGTTCCGCATCTGCACCCGAGACGGGTCCGTCACCTCGACCAGCGCGGTTCCTTTGCGTCCTTCTTCGGTGATCGAGCAATTCAACATGCGCAGCTCGCCGCCCGCGACGCGAATCACCGACCACGAAATGTTCTGGGCCGACTCCGGTGGGTTGAAGTCGAACTTCAGTCCTTCGAGCGTGAGCGTCGTATTCGAGACTTTCAGGAGGTATCGCGCCTCGGGATCTTTGTCTGGTCGCGAGCGGATTCCGCGCGCGTCGAAGCCGACTTCGTAAATGAACGTCGGCAAATAACCGAAACCCGCCACGATCGTCAGGTTCTTGTCCACGACGACGTGCGGCAGCTTGAACGGGCCGTCCCCGTCGACTCGCAGCGTGTCGCCCGCTTGAGCCGCCTTGAGCGCCTCTTCCAGACTTCCGAAGCGAGGTTTGTCGGCGCGGTTGACGATGACGAACGATTTCTCCGGTTCGCCTTCCAGCATCCGAGAGATGTCGCTGCCTAAATTCGCCTTCCGCAAGAACAAGATCGCGAACGCTGTCTGCGACAAGCCCTTGTCGTTGTGAGCTTCCGGCCACGAGCCATCCATCTGCTGAGTCTTGACGAGGTTGTCGGCGCCCTGAGCGAACCAATCGACACCGCCAAACTTGTCGACACCCAACAGCACGCCCAGACGTTCGGTCGACCACAGAAAATATCGCGATTGATCGCCGCTCTGCACGAATTTGCCGGCCATCTCCAGGCCTTTCGCGAAGATCGTGTCTTTCATCAATTCACTGCCTTCGTCTGGTTTGCCTGTCGCTTCCGCCTTCGCTGCGTCCGCGTCAACCGGTTTGTCTCCAGTCGCTGTTTTCTCGGTCGTCGGTTTCTTGGATGCCTCCGTCGTCGACTTCTTGGCGCCGGATGCCCCCGCCTTCGACTTGTCATCCCCACCGAGTTCGCGTTCTTCAAGCTGCTTCCGGAGCTTGTTGGCACGCGCGACCGTCAGGCTGAACAAGCCAGCAAACGTCATTGCCGAGCTGGACGGATTTGTCTTCACGGTCTCACCCGACTTGGCCACGACCGTTGTGTACGGCCATCCGCCATCCGCGTTTTGCGTCGACTTGAAGCGCCGCGCGACGGCGTTCATCGCGGAATCAATATCGACGCCCGATCGCGACGCGGTCCACAAGCCGAGCACTCCAAACTGAGTGCAACTGTTGTCGCCCGGCCCTTCCGGCGGTTTTGGTCGACTATCGGGATTGCTCAGGCTGAGCGCCGTCACTTTCGCCGGACACGAATAGCTCCAGCCGCCTCCCGTGTTTTGGCCGGCGATCAAACGAGCACCCAAATCGCGAATGGTCGACTTGTTGCCGTGCTCGTCCAAGCGGGACAAGATCACGATTGCCAACGTGATGTCGTAGGTCGATCCCAACTCTTTGACGCTTTTCTTGACGTACCGCTGTCCCTTTTCGATGGCTGGGTCGGACTGCGGAATGCCGTTCTCCAACAGTGCCAATGTGCAGAGCGCCGTGATGCCGACCTCGTGCGCAGGAAATTCCCAGTTCCCTTCGTCGAGTTGCTTCGACTTCAGAAACGCGATTCCCTTCTGCCGAGCCTGAACGATCAGTTCCTCGGTCGGACCAGGGGAAGCTGACGTTTGCGTCCAACCGCGGTTCGGGAAAAGCGCCACCAAAACGACGCCGATCGCAACAATCATTCGTGACCGCATGGCCGTGTTTCCGTTGTTCGAGGCAAGGGAATCAATCACCACCAAACGCCAGCCACAAGGGCTGGAGCTACCGGGATTCAACATTAATACCGCGACAAGCTGGGATTGATCTCGACCGCCCACTGATCGATGCCGCCCGCCAGGCTTTGTGCTTTGAAAAAGCCTTGCTGCCGCAGCCAATTGGCGACTTTCAAGCTTCGGCCGCCGTGATGGCAATGCACGATGATGTCGTCCTGCTTGTACGCTTCCAACTCACCGGCGCGATTCCCCAACTCGCTCATCGGAATCAACGTCGCTTGCGCGATGTTGACTTGCTGATGTTCGTCGCGCTCGCGGCAGTCGATGAAGACGAACTTTGGACCGGCATCCAGTCGAGCTTTCACTTGGGCACAGGACACTTCGATCGGAAAGGGATGAGCATTCTCGGACATTGGACCTCTCACGACACAGAGACGACAAGATATGTTTCGCCATCAACGTCCCTATTGTAGAGCTTGGCGACGCAGAGGCCACTGACACCGCCTTGGCGAGAGACTAAACTACCGGCCTGTGCTGAGGCCAATGATTAGCCATTCCTGTTTGCGAGAATATGCCATGAGGAACTGCCGCTCGTTTCGGATGTCGTCTATCCACGCGTGTTTTGTCGTGTGCTGGAGAAGTCTGTCGGTCTGCCTAGCCATGGCTGGAACGATCGCGTTCGCCAACGCGCCCGATGGAGCCGAAAAAACTCCTGCGGCGAATAGCTCCACCTGGGCTCACATCGAATTGAAAGGAAGTTATCCCGAAGGTCCGCAAATGCTCAGCCTGTTTGGCGACATCAGCGAAAGCTTGTCCGACACGATCGCGCGCTTGGACAAAGCGGCCAAGGATGACTCGATTCAGGGTGTCGTGCTGAAACTCAACAGCCCCGAAATCGGTCGAGGGAAGTTGAACGAGTTCCGTCAGGCCATCGCGCGAGTGCGCGCCGGCGGCAAAAAGGTTGTCGCCTATCTCGATTCGGCTGGCTCCGGTGATTACCTGCTGGCGTCAGGGTGCGATGAAGTCGTCATGCCCGAGTCGGGCGTGTTGATGCTGTTGGGCGTGCGATCCGAAGTCAGCTTCTACAAAAACCTCTTCGACTTCCTGAACATCAAGGCCGAAATGTTGCGTGTCGGCGAGTACAAGTCGGCCGCCGAACCATACACGCGCACGGAAATGAGCAAGGAGTTCCGCGAGGAACTCGAAAGCGTCCTGGGTGACTTCTATGACCAAATGGTGGAGATGGTCGCGAAGGGGCGAGGACTTGATCCCGACAAGGTCAAAGACGCGATTGACAATGGGCCGCACACAGCCGCCACCGCGAAGGAACTCGGTCTGATCACTCACGTCGCCTACGAAGACGAACTATCGGCGATCCTCAAGCAAGCTCAACCCGACGCGGCGGTCAAAATGGTGAAGCGCTACGGCAAGAAGAAAACTGACACCGACTTCAGCGGCTTCGCCGGCATGATGAAGATGATGAACCTGCTGATGGGCATGGAACCGACGCAGCGACGCAGCCTCGGTCCCAAAATCGCCGTGATTCACGCCAGCGGCATGATCATGCCCGGAGCCAGCAGCAGCGATCTGTTCGGCGACAGCACGCTCGGCAGCGACACGCTCGTCAAAGCGATCAAGACGGCATCGTCCGACGCGACGGTGAAGGCGATTGTCCTGCGAGCCGACAGCCCTGGTGGCAGCGCGCTCGCCAGCGACCTGATTTGGCGAGCG
>CAZPUJ010000703.1:0-28114 GCA_964589725.1 uncultured Planctomycetaceae bacterium | reverse complement strand
CTCTTGATCCGCATGACCACCGAAGCGATCGGTGACAAACCGCTTGAGTGCCCGGATCGACACCGCTTGATCGATCTCTTTCCGCCGACAGGCAGCCTCGCACGGCGCACCGCACACTCGCCCGCAGATCGAAGCGAGCGGGTTCGGCCCGCGAGCGATCAGGTACGCATCTTCAAATCGTCCCTCCGCGATGGCTCGCACATAACCGCGCGCATCCGTATGCACGGGGCAAGCCTCCTGGCACTTGATCTGCCGACGCCAATAGTCGTCGGTCGGTACTTCCACCCGATAGTGCTGCATCATGTTGAGCGAGTTTCATCCCTTGATCTCGAACTTCAGCCACGACATTCGCAGATCTCGGCCCGGAGTCGATCCTCCGGAGGCAAAGTCCGTGTCGTGGTTGAGGCAACTCGCGTGCCGCACCCCAACTGCGGAGTCGAGACTTACTGCGAGTCGCGTCAAATTCGCGGAAGTCGGAAACCGCGTACGACTTCACCAACTCTGGCACCCATGTGCGAAAGAGGCGCACATTGGTCACTGACGCACACTGCTCCGCACGCAGACTGATGTGACTTCGAGCTTGGCTGACAACTTGGTTCGCCTTTCGCAGAACTCTGAGCAAACTGCGGCGTGGTATTCGCTCATCGGAATACGCGTCCGGCGACGTTTACGGCCGCGACAGCTGGCAGAGACTTTTGCTTCGCCGAAACTTCGGAATTGCTTCGATGACGGTATAGGGATTTCACGACAATTCGACGATCAATGAATATTCCCGATGAGTCCAGGAGTTGCATGATGAATTCACGATTCTGTGCCAGCCTGTGTGCGGTTGCGGTCGTAACCGGTGTGCTGTGTGTCACGTTCGCCTTGTGCGCGGAACCTGCGGGAGACGTGATCGATCGACCCAAGGACAACCAGAAGGCCGCTTCCGACAAGCCACCGGATCGCGAGCATCGCGTGTCCGTTGCGACGGCGCGTGAGCGAGCCAAGCTGATGCACGACATCTACGACGCCACGTTGGACGTGATGCATCGTCACTTTTTCCGCAGCGATCGGTCCGTCCTGCCAGCCCGCGCGATGGAGGATGTTTTCGCCGAGATGGCCAAGCAGTCGAGTGTTCAAGCACGATGGATTTCAGTGAATACCAAAGCCATGAGCATTCACCACGAGCCAGAGACCGAGTTTGAGAAACTGGCTGCCAAGGAGATCTCCGGCGGCAAAGCCCAATTCGAACTCGTCGAGAAAGGGTATTACCAGCGTGCTGGCCGTATCGCTCTGGGCAGCGGGTGTGTCGGCTGCCACACCAAACTTTTTTCATCGCCCTCGACATCTACCTCCGCGTCGCCGCGCTTTGCCGGGCTGGTCATCCGCATTCCCGTCAACGATGAGTGAGCGTGGTTCAGGCTGATTTGGCCAAGATCTCTCGCAGAACCTGGGCTGGTCATCGCGCTGCCGATCGCGCTGCCGTGAAATCAGGAAGAGCGACTATTTCGCGAAGACCATCGCTCATGATGCTGTTGTTGTGTTCGGCTTGTTCCAATCCGAATTAACGCATCAAATCCGCGTCGCGAAAGCCAACTTCGAGCGTTGTGGTTTTTCCGGCGAGGATCTCGACCGTGACGTCGCGGCGCAGGTTGCTGTCCGGTTGACGAATCGCGAGCCGCTGTTTTCCCACCGGAAGCTGTGGAAGTTCAAACCGGCCTTCCGCGTCGGTGACAGCATGGTACGGATGGTCGAAGGCATAGACCCAGCCGCTCATCCAGGCATGAATGTCGCAACCCAGCCGAGTCGGACGCTGCTTCTTGTCCGCGACAAAGCGATGCAAGTACTCGTTACCCGTGCCGGTGAAGACGTTGAATTGATTCTTCGCCTCAAACGCCGCCGTTCGCACGTTGTGATTCGCACTGTCCGAATTCGTGAACTTCACCGGCTGCCTGCTCCGCACCGAAACCACATGCGGCAAGAATGTGAAGTCTTTCTGATCGACCACCACAACCGGCAACTCCTTGACATCGTCGGATGATGCCTCAGCCGAGCCGTCGATCCAATATACGACCGCGTCTCGCAACCCGCGAGTTTTCGGATGCACCTCGAATAAATCGCGTTTTCGCCCCGTTTCGTCCGCCACCTCAGCTTTGAGAACTGCCCCCTCAAAGCGCACGCTGCCGTGCACTCTTCCAAGCTCATCGGCATCGGACGAATTGACCACAAGAATGGCGACGGCAAAAGCGGCGAGAAGAATGCACTGCCAACAGATTCGACCTGATAAGGGGCACTTCGGCGGGCGGCGAAGACCAGTCTTGCTCACGACGACATCACCCTTTGTTGAAGTTGGTTTGACGCAAACGGACCAATTTCACTCGGGCCGAATTTTCCGACGCAAGTCCTGGAGTCACCGTCGCACCGGCCGCCGCTCTTCCGGGATGATGGCACTGCCGGGGTCCGGCACCGGTTTGAGTTCCGGCGGTTCTGCAGCGATGCGCAGCACATCACGGCAATGGGAATGGCAATCCACGCAGGTCGTGATCAGGCTGAGATAGGCGAAGGTTGTTCCTTCGAGGTTTTGCACGTCGCCGAGAGCGTCCAATTTCTCCGTTTGGCGGCGAAGTTCGGTTTTGAAGTGCGCGTAAACTTGATCGTCGGAAGAGCGCCATTCCTCAGCGTCGCACACCTTGAGCAGCTCTTTGGCCCCTTTTTGAACCAATCCAAAATCTTTGGCGACCAGTCCTTCGACGATCTTCTGCGAACTCCCTAATTTGCTGCGCATCAAGACGGCAACGGGAGCCGCCTTCCGAATTGGAGGCTTATCCGACGCTGAAAGTACCCCGAGAGTGATCAACAGGAGCGGGGCGATCCATGCCAAGTGTTTCATCGTGAGTTCTCCATAAATCTGGGCAGAGAGAATTGAATTTGAATTAACCAATCTTCATGTAGAGTCCCAAACATTCACCGATGTCGTCAATGCCGATCAAACGCACGCGATGCCGATCGAGAAAAACTGATATTCGAACGAACAACTATGTCCGAATGCCATCGCTGCCGATGCCGGCATTGAGTTCCCCTTCTTCCAAGCCGGCTCCCACGGGAGGCAGCGGGAGGTTGCGTTCAAAGCACGCGGCCAGCACATCGCTGCGCAGCGAGTTGGCGAAGTCGGCCGCTTCTCCGCGTGCCAGGCGCGAGAAGACTTTGACGACCGCGGCAAAGCCATCACGATCCAATTGCAAGTCTTCTCCACGCAGCGACACCAACCGCTCCAAACCATCGCCGGCATCCGTGCTGCGAAGTCGTCTCTGCACTTCCTCGCGTCCGAGCGTTTGGTGAGCAGCGATGATGAGGCGGTCCAGCACATTGCGGTAGCCGTCGATGAACGTGGCATCGTTCTCGACCAACAACAGATCAAGCCCGACCAGCAAGTTCTCCAACCGCTCCAGAAACAGCGGCACAAGTTCTGCCGTGATCACGAACCCGTGTTGTGGAGCGATAACTTCGACGGCTGGGGTCAGCGATCGAATCTGGCGCACGGCATAGCGCAAGGCCTCGCGAGTCGGCATGTAGATCTGATGGAATTGCGCGATGCCGGCCCAGTCGGATTCTTCGGCCAACATCTGCACTCGGCCGGGACGGTTCAAGCCGCCGAACAAGTCGCCGCTGAAGAGCGTACGGAGGTCTGGGTCATAGAAGGCCATCGCGCCGCGAAAGTGGCAAAAGGGAGTCGGCACGAACTGCCAGCGATGCCGGTCCGCCAGCATCACGAAGGGAGAGCGAATGGAATTCGCGAAATGCACTCGGCGCGGCTGAAAGTCGAGGTGCTGCGCCAGGCGCCAGACTTCTTCCGTCATTAGCGCGCTGATGTTGGGATTGGCTTCGCACAGAAACGAAGCATTGCCGATGACGTCGGGGTCTTGGTGGTTGCAGGTGAATGACTGCAACTCGCCCACATCGCCAATCAGGCGGTTGATGTTGGCCGCGACGACCGGCCAGTCCGTTCGCGAACCGGGATCAATGCAGACATGCACGGGCGAGCGACCGGTCTCGAAACTGCGAACGTAGGTGTTGCATTGCAACAACGACGCAGCATTCCGACGGCCCACTAAATGGCAGCCCGGCCGCACCTCAAACGGCACAGCGTCGGCCTGATCGTCGCTCAGGCTCAGTTCGGAAACGTCGAGATCGAAGAGCATCGGTTGGTCCCCTGTAAGCTACAAAGTTACCACACCGTCGTGACGTTCACCGCGTTCGTAGACGACATTGGCTCGCCCCACAATCAATGGATCAAGCGGACCAATCCTGTCTAGGTTCTTACCATCGTATGGCATGTTGTGAAGCACATATCGTATCGCATTGAGGCGTGCTCGCTTCTTGCAGTCGGATTTGATCACCGTCCAAGGCACATCAATCGTGTCAGTGTGAAGGAACATCGCCTCCTTAGCCCTCGTGTATTCCTCCCATTTGTCGAGCGAAGCCATGTCGATCGGTGATAGTTTCCATTGTTTGAGCGGATGCGTTTCGCGTTCCGTGAAGCGTCTGCGTTGCTCTTCGCGACTTACCGAAAACCAGAGTTTGACCAAGTGTGTTCCGCTCCGAACGAGATTTCTCTCGAATTCGGGAGCTTGCCGCATGAACTCTGCGTATTCGTCGGGTGCGCAAAAGCCCATAACTCTCTCAACGCCAGCCCGGTTGTACCAGGAGCGATCGAACAAGACGATTTCGCCGGCGGTCGGCAGGTGCTCGACATACCGTTGAAAATACCATTGGCCTCGCTCGACATCGCTGGGCGTTTCCAACGCGACGACGCGAGCACCGCGCGGATTCAGGTGTTCCATCACCCGTTTGATGGTGCCTCCCTTACCAGCCGCATCTCGTCCTTCGAAGAGGATGATGATTTTCTGGCCCTTCTTCTTGACCCAGGATTGCAGTTTCAATAATTCGACTTGCAGGCGATATTTTTGCTTCTCGTAGTTCCTGCGAGACATCAGGTTTCGATAGGGATAGCCACCCGTTCGCCAATCAGGCGACAGTTCGCCATCCGCTTGCATTTGTGCGGGCGCGTCGAGGTCGCGTTTGCCAAGCAGCGCGTCGCGCAGAACGGCCGCATCATCGGCGGAAGCTCGCATGACAATGGATTCAAGGACTTTGGCGAGCGTGCCTATATCGTGCGGCGGCACCGAATTCAGGATGTCTCTCACCGCAGCAATTTTTGCTTCCTGAGCGGCGGCGGTCGCTTGATCGATAACGAATTTCTCAACTCCTGTGTCCGTGTGGGATGGTGAGATATCACCTTTCGAGACCAGTCGTACCAATTCCGTGCTCTGAACAACTCCGTTTTCAGACGAGTTGTGCTTGGTTGCGCGGCTGGCCATCAAGTTCTTGGTTACCTTTGAAGTTGTGAGTTGCTTTCGTTTTTTCATGACAACCTGTTTTGTCAAAGTAAGGTTCTTTGTGTCCGATGAATTACACTTCGCCACGCCGTTGCATCCTTGATGCGTGGTCACATGAAACGTCAAGAATCGAGATCACACCCCTGAATGGATAAAAACACACGACGCGCCGGCAAGTGTCTGTTCCTCAGGACGCAGACCGTTCCGTATTCGGCGCGGCGGGCTATTTTATCGCAGGCTCTTCTAAAACTTCGGCATCTTTTCGAGCATCGTCCGGAATTCGTTGATGTCGAAGGCTCGCAGCATGGTGGTGCGGACGTTGCCCAGGCGTCCCAGGCCGATCGCCAGCGCGCCAATGGCGGTGTCATCGGGAGCAGTCAGCACCAACGCCCCGTCGAATTCGCCGAACGTCCAATACTGGAACTCCACCTTCGCGCCGACTTGAGCGGCGATCGCCTTGAAGCCTTCCGCCCGGTTCGGCGAGTCCTGCACATTGGCGATCCCTTTGTCCGTGAACTTGAACAACATGATGTAGCGTTCCATTTCAATCCCCCTTCAAGAATGAATCACGATCCCAATTACTGGTCTGTCACGACTGGGTTTTCGGGTTGAGTTGATGAGCCGGAACGCGCTAGCGTCCGGTTCGAACCGGGGGGCTATCGCCCTCCGGCTCATTCGTCGAACCCAATTTCTGAGCTTTGACCAAGCACTACTTCGCCTTCTTCTTCGATCGCTCGACCTCCTCGGTCAGCACTTTGGTTTCCAACGACGGACGTTTTGTTTTGTCTTTCGATAGGGGAGCCGGCCGAATTGGCTTCACGATCACATCGTCCCAATCGACGGTTCCGGCAGGGTAGTAGGCATACAACATCACTCGGCCCCAGCGGGGAGTGAACTGCGTGTGCTTGGGCGTGAAGTCTTCGGTGTGCGTGTTCCAGGTCTTCGCCGAGCCCATGAGGTTTTGCTGGCTGCGATAGACCTCGCGTCGTTCGACCGTTTCGGAACGGCTGCGTGATGTGGACGTGCTGCTCGACGCACCTGCTCTCTCCGGAGTGCCACGCTCGGAGAACTTGGTCTCGCCTTCGTCGTAGCACTTGATGAAGACCTTCACCGCCGAGCCACTGGAGCGCCAGCGGCATTGGAAGCGGTAGGTCGCGCCTTCTTCGACCGGGAAGTAATCGCTGTAGAACAGCACGCCGGAAGTCTCGGCCACGCTGGAAGGGAATTCGAAACGGAGAACGTGGTTCTTGCCCACCGACCCGGCATCGTCCGAATCGACGATCCAGCGCACGTGCTGCGACAGCGGATCCCAGCCCTGCGGAGCTTGGCGGCCTTGCTCGAAATCGCCTTGAACCAAGTTGGGACCGTCAAGCCAACGCTTCTCGATGTCGGGATCGCTGACGGATGATTGGACAGGTTCGACGCGACCGTAGAGCGCGTCCAACGCGGCTTTGACATAGACGTGCGGGATCTCGCTGACCGTTTTGGTGCGAGCTTTCGCTTCGTGAATCGTGCGCGGCGGATCGGCCGAGAAGTCCGTCACCAGGATCGTGAAATCATAGACGTCGGTCGCGTTTCCTTCGACCCGCTCGACCTTGCCCCAAATGGCGATGTCGGCACCGAAGTCGTCACGGACGATCTTCTTCATCTGCGCCAACGGCATCGCGGGGTGCGGATTCGTCTTCTTCCGCTCGGCCCACGCCCGCACGTCCTGCATGGATTCGGGGATGACGAAACCTCCCTCGCGTTCCAGTTTCTTCCAGAGCATGTCGCCGACCAATTGGCCGTAGCGGCCGTCGTCGAAGCGGGACTCAAAATCGAAGGGGATCACAACTCGTTGCGGAGCCGGCTTTGGTTTCGGCTCGTCGGCAAGGCTGGAGGGAAGGACAATGATCGCCATGACGAGCACACGAACTAACAAGAGTAACCCGAAGCGTAAACGAGGGCGGGCGTTCCACGGCGTTTCGAACTCGAAGCTCATCGTCATGTGGAGCGTTCGCCCTCGCTTACGCTTCGGGTTAGTTTGAAAGTCCCGCTTACTTCTTCTCATCGCGAGCCTCCGCGGGTTGTGCTTTGGTCGCGCCCTTGCCGGTCGCCAGGCGTTCGAAGTAGTGCCGATTCAGGTCTTCCCAGCCGCTGGGCGAGCTGTCCTGCATGCTGCCCAGAATGTCTTTCTGGATTTCCGACGGGACGTTGTTGGTCACGTCCTGCCGCAGTTCGAACTCGCCGGCCAGATGCGTCTTGATCGCGCCCAGTCCGTCGAGGAGCACGTCGCGCCGCCGCTGAGCACTTTGGTAGCGACCACTTCGCAAGTCGTCTTCGACGGCTCGCATTTGCTCGATCAGTTTCTTGAGGTCCGTGTGTTGGTGGTGCATGACTTGGAATTGCAGATCGACTCCCTCGGCCTTGTTGCGGAGTTCAGCTTGCTTGCCGGCCAGGCGTTCGAGATCGCGCGGCGGCCGATTCGGAGCGGGGCCTTCGAGACCCTCGCCACCTTGGCCACTCTCTTTGCCGCCGCCGGTCGCTCCGCCGGTGGGATCTTTACTGAGGTCTTTGACTTGCCCTTTGACATAAGGATCTGGCGTCAGTCGGCTCGGCGTCTTGCGTCCTCCTTTGCCGACGGCCGTATCGCCGACGAACTCGCCGCTCGATTTTCCTTGCCGGCCTTCGCCGCTGCGACCGCCGATCTCGCTGGTGTTGGGCAGACGATTGCCGGTGACGCCGCGAGCACTCATGTTCGAGATCGGGCCGTCCATCGCGTCCCAGCCAGCTCCCTTGTCGATCGAATCGGCCCAACTGCTGGAGGCATCTTCCATCTCGTCGAACAGGTCTTCTTCCTCTTCCATCAACTCGCCGACGAGGTCTTCCAACTCGCCGGGCAATTCGGCCATCGGCGCTTCCTTCATCTCGTCGGTGAGCGGTTCCTCCTGGCTCCAGCGTTCGCGGTCAGGGGTGTCAGGTAGCCACTTCTCGATGTTGGTCGTCATCTCCTCAGCCATCTCCGCCCCCAGCTGTTCCAGCGGAACGGCGATGTCGGCGGTCTTCTTGGTGAGCGCATCGGCCGCCATCTTCAACTCGTTCTGAATCTCAACCAACTCCTGCATCAGACTCGGATTGGCGAAGTCCTGTTCCGGAAGTTTGCTGAGGTCCGCGTGAGCCTCGGCCATGAATCGCGACCAATCATCTTCGGCCTTCGCCAACTCCTTGAGAATCTGCTCCTCCTTTTCTGTGAAGTCCTCGACCGGAATTTTCGCCAGGTTCTCGCTGGCCTCGATGACTTTCTTTTGCTGTTCCAGGAATTCCGCCAGCTTGTCTTTGAGGTTGCGGAGTTTCTGCTGCGTGTCGTCCGGCAAGTCGCCGCCAGCTCGATCTTTCATTTCCGCGAGCGATTCCGCCGTCGCGGCACGCACGACATCCAGCAGACGACGCAGCGTTTCGATGATCTGATCCTGAGTCGCCAGGAGCTGCGGCAATTTGGATTCGGCCCCTTCAGACGATTCCATCAGCCGCGGGGCGCTAGCCCCCGGTTCGGAGGTCGAATCCGAACGAGAACCGGACACTAGCGCGTTCCGGCTAATCCCAGCTCCATCAGTCGACAGACCCACTTGAGCGAAGGCTTCAGCCTGACGAACGGCGGCGAGCATCGGGCCGTTGGACAAGTTGCTGAGGACTCGTCGTACCACTCGTCGCTCTTCGTCGTCACCTGGATCAATGGCCTGGACAAGCTCGGTCGTCGTGGTCTGCACGTCGATTTGTTGAGTTCGGATGTGGGTGCTCGCGCGAGCGTAGGCGGCTTGGTTTCGCAGGTCGTCTAAGCCAGCGGTGGCGACACGAGCACGCACCTGGAGTTGCAGAATCCGCCAAATCTGAGCACGCACGGCATCGAGTTGCGTCAGCCGCTCGGCAGCGCGAGCTTCGACAGAGACCAACCGCACGCGATGCCACGCTGACGCGGTTTCCTGCGGAGTGAGCGTTGCACCGAGCACCTGCACGGCACGCCCGTCGGTGGCGATCGCGCGCACGAACAACGATTGCCCCGGCTTGACCAGCGACGCGGACAACATCAACGCATGGCTCAGCGTCGTTTCGGTGAGGTTGTCCAAGCGATCCCAACGTTGCGGCATCGAGACCGCTTGTTCGGTGCCGTTCTCCTCGACGACCTTCGTCTCCAACCGCACGGCGGCCAAGCCGTAGTCGTCGGCGGCACGCAGTGCGATCGCCAGCGATTGGTCGGCAGCGGCTGTGCTGTCCGCCGCGGGCTTGTGCAGTTGGATCGACGGCGGCCGATCGCTGATCACTTCGATGCGATTGGGACGCGGCTCCGGGTCGGTGTAGCCGGCCTGATTGAAGAGATGCACCGTGTAGCTCGTGGACTTGTCGAGCAGCTTCTTCACCCGCAACGTACGTCCGTCGGCGAGCACTTCGCCGTGAATCTTGCGGTCATCCACCATCAGAAATCCGCGTGTGATTGTCGTGTTCGCATGGAGTTGCAAGTCGGCCGTCGCGAACTGCGGGGCCTTCAGGTCGGAATGTTTTTGATGAGCCGCTTCATTCGCTCGCCCCATGTACGGCGGAAACTCATAGGTCACGTCCACCGACTCGACCGTCGGTTTCTCGAAGACACGCACGGTGAACTGCGGCGATTGCGAATCACCGATCTCGACACGGTACTGCATCGGCTGAAGTACGGGCGGAATCGCAGTGACGAAACGATCGTTCATGTCGTTGGCCAGCAGACCTTGCTTTGAGGGCGACCCCTCCGCCGGGATCACCACCAGAGTGGCCGGATACGCCCGGTGATTCGGGTTTTCGATGCGAGCGGAGATTTCCAAGCTTGTCCCGGCGAGCACCTCGGTGTTCCCCGGCGTCACGTCGAGAATCTTTACTGCACCTTCTTGCGGCACGAACTCCCAAGGCTTCATCAACCGCCGAGTCACCGAATTGCCGGCGGGAGCCAACTCCATCAGCGCGACGCCGAACAGACAGACCGCGAACAGCAGTCCCAAGTGCTCCAGCAGATCGCGCGGAACTTGCACCACCCGCACCAGCCGCTGCCAGCGCGATCGCGCAACGGCTCGCGTTTCAAAGAGAATGGCATCGAGCCTCCGCATCGCGTCAGCCACCGCCGCCGCGCGGAATCCCGTTGAGTCCGGTTCAGAGGCGGCCGCCAGTTGCACGACGTTGATGATATCGTTGCCCAACTCCGGGTAAGCGACCTCGAAGTGGCGGGCCGTGGCTTCCGGATTCCACACTCGACGAACAATGCCGACGATCAACCACGCGGCCAGAGCGATGGTCACTCCCAACCAAGTCAGCGACAGCCCCAACAAACCTCGCTGTCCGAATTGCAGCCAGACATCCAACAGGACGCAGGCGAAGAATGTCGTCAACGCCATTGCCAGCAGCAGCGCCATCCGGCACGCGAACGACACCAACCACCACCGCTCGCTCGTGCGCGCAAGCCGTTCAAAGATCGGCTCGGCGATGTCGGACAGTGTGCGCTGTGCAGTGGCGAGCATGACTGATTCGTTTGAGGTGCCGTGTTAAGGTTGTCTCGTAGCTGAACTCACCAGAGTTCAGACCGTCTGAAGTCTGGCGACTTCAGCTACAGAAGGTTTTCAATGAGTGACCGCGTAAACCAAGACGTTGGTGCCGATGTCCAACGCATCCTTGTCGCTGTAGCCGTAGGCATAGGGGTGCGGAAATTGTTCCCAGCCGTTGCCGAGATCGAAGCGGCTGTAGACCACCGCCAGCCGGCCATCCAGCGAAATCCCCTCCAACATCGGGCCTGGAATCGAGCCAAAGTCTTCGGCCACGCGCGGCGTGTACTGCACCTGTTCGACATCCGCATGCGAGCGGTACAGCGGATGATCCAACGGCAGCGCGGCCAGCCGATTCTCTGGAAAGACGCGTGCGATCTCACGACGGAAGGCGGAATCGAACGACAACCGCCCGCAACAAGCGTCGGCCAATAACATGCCGCCGGCTCGCAAGTAATTCTTGAGCCGAGTGACCTCTTCGTCTGACCAGTGAAACTCATCGTGCCCGGTCATGTAGAGCAACGGGTAGCCGGCCGTGCGCGGATCAGTCAGACGCACGTTGGCTCGTTTGAATTTCACTTCCAGCGTCGAGTTCTCCTTCGCGTACTTGAGCAAGTTGTGAACGCTCGACGGATCGGGATCCCAGTCCCCTTCGTGCATGAGTTGAGCGAATACGAAGTCGTCGCGTGTCGGAGCCTGAGCCTCGTGATAGACCTTGGTCGTGCTCAGGAACCGCGCGAGTTGGAAGCTCCCCAGCAAGTACGTCACGTAGTTGGCTCCGATCTGCCGAGCCTGATCGATCACCACGCGCAGTCCGCGCGGATGGTCGTGCCCATCCCAACCGCAGGTCAGGTCCACCGGCGAATAAATCACCCCTAGCCGACAGCCGAGCGTGATCCCTTCCAGGCAAGGCTCCTCCGTGTATCGCGTGCCGTCCGCCTTTTGATACGTGAAGCCGCCGAGCTTGTAGTAAGCCGCGAATAACGGGTCTTCCGGGTTGAGCTTGCGCAGCGGTCGTTCGGGAAAGAGTTGTGCGAGCACCGCGCGGTACGACTCATCGAAGTCCTTCCAACCGCAACAGGCGTCTCCAATGATCGTGCCGCCGTCCAAGACATAGCGAGCCAACTGAGCACGAACCGGTTCGCCGATCTCAAACTTGTTGTGGCCGGAAAACAGCAAAGCCGGCAACTCGCGGGGATCAAACGAAAAATGCTCGAAGTCGGTTTCAACCGAGCGGTAGTGGATGCCGAGTTTTTCGTTCGTCCAATTCAGCAGACTTTGGATGTCCGACGGATCGGTCATCCAATCGCGATATGGAATTCTTTTGTTGTCGCGAGTCACCCAGCGCACTTCGCCCAAAGCCATCTTCCCGATAAGTGCTGGTGGTGCCGGCGGACGTTTCTTTTCTGTGCGTCGCAGCGGTGTCGCCGGAAGCGGGAGCGGGGGGAAAGATTCGCCGCCAGTCCGGCTCTGCGGCTTCGCCGGCGGCGGTGGGCCGCAAGTGACTGGACCTTGAGCCTCGTCAGCCCAAGCCGATGCGGTTTCGGGAAGCGTTGCCGAAAGACCTGCGGCCGCAACTCCGCCAACCACTTTGGTCACGAACTCGCGGCGCGTGACGGATCCACAGCCGGTCATCGCCTCGTTCCGATGCGTCATCTCACGTCCTCCCGGAACTGCACCCAGTCGCGCGCTCTGTGCGTTCGGGCGCGCCGCGTTTGTCACACGCGCACAGATCAGCCCAGAACAAGTCGCCTGCGATCAACGATGCCTCCAGAAGAGCAAGCCATGTGCCGCGACAGAACAGGTGGCATACCAGTTGCTTCACGACCGGGAATGAAACGAATCGAGGACGAACATCATGAATCAACACCATCGCCGTCATCGAGTCTGGCTTAGCCTGGCGGCAGCCCTCTCTGCGATCGCGTTGGGGTTTGCGGGGAGAGCTGACGAGCCGGAACCGGTCAACCCTTTCGGGAAGCGGGTCAAGCTGCGTGAGGATGCGCGGCCGGGCTATCTCGAACTCTCGGATGGGGCCGTTGTTCCGGGGAATCTCTTCCTCACGCGCGAGGCTCGGCTGCGGATCTACGATGAAACTCTGAAGCGTCAACGCGACGTGCCGTTGCCGGCCATTCGCAAGATCGAATGCTCAGTCGAGAAGGAATGGCTGGAGAAGGAGTGGCGGTTCAAGGAAGCCGCCAATGACGAAAAGGTTTACACCGGCCGCAGTTATCCGTCGCGCGAGTACCAGCACACGATCACGCTGACCGACGGGCGAACCATCAAAGGTCCGCTGGCGGCGATTGTGTATGTCCAAGCCGACGCGGACCACGACGCCGAACGATTCCTGCTCCACAAGCGGGACAAAGGCGAACTCGATCAACCGCTGAAGGCGCTGCTCTACGTCCGGAAGATTGAACTTGGCGACGAAGCCTTGGCTGAGGGAAAGAAGCGCGCGGAAGAGCAGGCGAAGCAGAAAGAACCGATACAGAAATCCAAGAGTTCCAAGTTCGACGGTTGAGCATTTGCGTTACTCTGAAGTCCATGCAGTTATTCCGCAGGAGTTGCGCTTGTCGCGAAGTAACCCGAAGCATCAGCGAGGGCGAACGCTTCACAAGATTCTGAATTCATCGCGTTCTGGAGCGCACGCCCTCGCTGATGCTTCGGGTTACTTCGCGCAAAGATCACTCTGAGGCTGTGTAGTTTGAAATGATTGACTGACGATGGGTGGCCTCGCGATGTTTCATGTCACGCTGCAACAAGGTCACGCGCTGAGCACGATGCTGGGCGTCGCCGCGCTGACGCTGGCCGTCGTCTGGTACTTCTATCGCCGCACATTTCACTGGTTGACGGGCCGCCAATGGTGGTGCCTGTTTGCGGCTCGCGCGACGGCGATCGTGATTGTCGTGCTGCTGTTGTTTCGGCCAGTCTTTAGCTGGGAACGTGAGGTCGTCGAGAAACGCTCGATCGTGTTCGTGGTGGATTCGTCGGCGTCGATGAGCGTGGCGGATGATGCGAGTGGAACGACACGCTTCGAACAGGCTCGGCATCGCGTCCTCGATTGGTGGACGAGGCTGAGGAATGACTTCGATCTAAGCCTCGTCGAGTTTTCCGACACGGCACATCCGCTGAAAAGCCCGGATGAGTTGGCCGCCGTCGAACCCAAAGGCCAAGCCACGTCGTTGTCCCGCGCGCTGCAAGCCGCCACCAAGCAGATTCGCGGGGGAAAGACCGAAGCCGTGATCCTCCTGTCCGACGGACAACACAACGCGGCTGGAAAACCGCTGAAGGTTGCCAGTTCGTTGGGGACAGTCGTGCATTGCGTAGGTGTCGGGAGCAGCCTGCGTGACGGCTCGTCTTGGCGCGATGTCCGCTTGACTGACCTCGCCTGCCCAGAGCAGCTCACGTTGAAGAACCGCGCGCGACTGACCGCCTACGTCGATGCGCTCGGTTGCGCCGATCGGCTCGTGAAAGTGACGCTCGAAGAGGACAGACAGCAAGTCGCCGAGACGGAGCTGGTGCTCGATGCGACCGAGGGAGCCCAAGAGGTGGCGTTGGAGTTCACGCCTGAGCAGAAGGGATTGCATTCGTACTCGGCCCGCGTGCAGGTCGTCACGGACGAGAAGATTCGCGAGAACAATCATCGCACAACGACCGCCTTGGTGTCCGATGCTCGCATTCGCGTGCTCTACGTTGAAGGGACGCTGCGAGCCGAGTACGGGGCGCTCGTCGGCATGTTCTTGTCGAAAGATCCGAACGTCGAATTCTGCGCCTTGGTGCAGACTCGCCCCAACGTGTTCGCTCAGCGCAGCAACATCGACCGGCTGGCACTGACGACAATCCCCAGCGACGCCCAGACGCTCAATCAGTTCAATGTCTTCCTGCTGGGCGACATCGACAGCGGCTACCTCAAACCGCAGCAGATGGAACTCATTCGCCAGCGAGTCAGCGACGGAGCGGGGCTGCTCATGATGGGCGGCTATCACAGCTTGGGTCCGGGCGGTTACGCGGGGACGCCGTTGGAAGACGTGTTGCCGGTGCAAGTCGGCGGTCGTGAGATCGGGCAAGTCACCGAACCGTTCTTGCCGCTGCTGACGCCGGACGGTCGCAGGCATCCGATCTTTTCGGGCATTGCCGGGTTCTTCCCAAATGAAGCCGGAGCCGTTGAGATCGCGGGCTTGCCGGCTTTGGAAGGCTGCGTCCGCGTCGATCGGCCGCGTCCCGCCGCCACGGTCTTGGCTGCACATCCCACGGAATCGGTCGGGGATGCGAAGTTGCCGGTGTTGGCCGTTCAACCATTCGGCAAGGGCCGCGCGGCGGTCTTCACTGGAGACACCACTCGCAACTGGCAGCAAACTCTGCGAGCGCTGGACCAGCAATCGCCGTTTGTCCGCTTTTGGGGACAACTTGTCCGCTGGCTCGCCGGTCGAGCCGAGGATGTCGCACCGGAAGCGAGTGTCGTCGCCAACACGGATCGTGCGTACTACGAACCGGACTCAGCCATCGTGCTGACGGCGCTCGTGCGCGACAAAGAAGGGGAGGCAAGCCATCAAGCGCAAGTGACCACCAGAGTGACGGGGAAGAATCAGGTCGAGAATGGTTCCGCAGTGACGCTCGCCATCGTGCCTGGTCCGGCGGGGCACTATCGAACGGAACTCGAACCACTCCCTCCCGGCCAATACGAAATCGCCGTGACCGCGCGTCTGGGAGATCAGGAACTCAAATCGGAACCGATCGTCATTGAAGTCGGACGGCCAAACCTGGAGTTCGATCGCTTGGAACTGAACGACTCGCTGTTGACCGCCATCGCGACGGAGAGCGGCGGACGTTATGCCCACATCACGACCGCCGATCACCTGATCGACGGACTGGAACGCAAACAGCAGAAACGCCACGTCGAACTGGAGGTTCCGCTGTTCTGGCCACCCGCATTTTGGTTGGCGTTCGTGGTGGCTCTGACCAGCGAGTGGACTCTGCGGCGAAAATATCAACTGAAGTGAACAGGATGTAGCCGAACACGACGTAGCCGAACTCGTGAGAGTTCGGTTGAAAATGGAAAATGAGAAGTCGAACAACCGAAGTCTTACGACTTCGACTACGCACCACAGAGCTGAAAGCTCAGCCCGATGAAACGAACCTTCGGCTATCGCTTCCTCGAACCAGCCGCGCTGGCGCGGGTGAAGAACCTGTCGCTTATCGCCCGTGGTGTCGTCGAAGGTTTTGTCAGCGGATTGCACTCCAGCCCGTACAAAGGGTTCAGCTCCGAGTTCGCAGATCATCGGGAGTACTCGCCAGGCGACAACCCACGACATCTCGACTGGCGCGCCTTGGCTCGGACCGATCGACTGTACATTAAGCAGTACGAAGAAGAGACCAATCTCCGAGCACAAATCCTGCTCGACGTCAGTGGCTCGATGGCGTACAGATCGGGT
This sequence comes from uncultured Planctomycetaceae bacterium, assembly GCA_964589725.1. GTDB lineage: Bacteria > Planctomycetota > Planctomycetia > Planctomycetales > Planctomycetaceae > CAYSHJ01. The sequence continues at coordinate 11,767 of CAZPUJ010000703.1, read as the reverse complement.
GAAGGACTGACCAAGCTGGAGTACTCGGCCTATTTGGTCGCGGTGCTCACCTACTTGATGACACGACAACAGGACGCGGTCGGACTGACCACCTTTGACACCGACATCCGGCTGGATATGCCAGCACGCAGCTCGGCCCGGCATTTGGGTGACATGCTCCGACGCCTGGAGGACTTCACTCAGAATGGAGCTTCGACATCAAGCCAAGTCGGACAAGGCACGAACATTGCCAAGACGCTGCATCGACTGGCGGAGCGATTTCAACGTCGCTGCCTGATCGTGCTCATCAGCGACTTGTACGACGATCCTCAAGCGGTGATGCAAGCCCTTGGGCACTTCCGCTACCGGAAGCACGAGGTGGTTGTGTTCCATGTCTTCGACAAGGCGGAGATCGAATTTCCGTTTCGCGACACCACCACGTTTCTCGATATGGAAACGGGCGAGCGGTTGCAGATTGATCCCAGCTACGTGCGCGACGACTACTGCCGGCAGATGACCGAGATGATCGGCGGATATCGCCGAAGCTGCGCCGATTGGAACATCGAATACGTCATGACCGACACTTCGGTCCCGTACGACTTCATGCTGTCCCGGTATTTGTCAAAACGAATGCGCCTGTAGCTGAACTCGCAAGAGTTCAGATTGGCTGAAGTCTGGTGACTTCAGCTACCTCAGCTTCCGACTTCCGCTCCCCCAACCACCATGACCTTCGGCCTTCCCTTATTTCTGATCGCAACTCTTGCCGGAGTCATTCCGGTGCTGATTCACATGATCAACCGCCAAAAGGCGGTGACCATGCCGTTCAGCACGCTGAGATTCCTGCGTGTCAGCGTGCAACGGACTCGGCGGCGAAAGCGGCTGCACGATTTGTTGCTGCTGCTGGTGCGAATGGCCGTATTGGTGCTGGTCGCCGTGGGACTCGCGCGGCCGGCGGTCACCAGCCTGGAGAGCTTTCTGTCGCGAGCGAACACCGCTGTCGTCGTGGTGCTCGACAACTCGATGAGCATGGGGACTCTGGTGCAAGGCCGGACGCGGTACGACGCGGCCACACATGCCGTCGAGCAACTGCTGAACCGACTCCGTGACGGCGATGAAGTGGCGCTGTTGCCGACCAGCGGTCCGCTCAGTCCTGCTCAAGAGCAACTCTATCATCAGCAAGAGGTCGTGCGACAAGCCCTCGCCGAATGCCGGCTCAGCGGGGAACGAGCCGATCTGGCCGCTCGATTGCGCCGTGCGCACGAACTTCTCGAAAAGGCCGAGGTTCCGAACAAAGAGATTTACGTCGTCAGCGACATGCAGGCGGTCGGCTGGGAAGGTCTCAAGCCGACTCCCGAATCGAAGGACGCGCCGGCAACGCCGATCCCCGTCGTGCTGATCGACGTTCATCAAGCCGAAGTGCCCAACGTCGCGATTCGCTCGGTCGATCTGCACGCCGTCGTTCCCGTCGCGGGCCTGCCGTTGCAGGTCAATGTCGAGGTCTTCAATGCCGCCAGCGTCGCACAACAGAAACACGTTGAGTTGATGATCGACGGCGTTCGCGAGGCCATCAGTCCGGCGTTGTCGCTCGAACCCAACGGCATCGCTCGGCACACATTCACCGTCACGTTGCGCCGCGCGGGAGTGCATCAGGGCGAAGTGAAGCTGTCCGGCTCGGACGGACTGGCGGCCGACGATCAACGATCGTTTGGGCTGGTCGTCGATCCCAAGATCCGAGTGGCCATCGTGAAGCCGCGACGGCACGAGATTGCGTCGTTGGATGAATCGTTCTACTTGGAACAAGCTCTGGGTCTGGACCCGCGCGCTGGCTGGGCGATTCAAGCATCAGCCTTGACTCCCGACGCGCTGGCTAGTGAACCACTCGCGGAGTACGCGGTCATCTTCTGCGTGAACTTGCCCGCTCAGGAGTTGGCGGCGGCGTCACGACTGCGAGACTACGCGTTGAGCGGCGGCCATCTGGTGTGGGTCAGTGGAACCAACGTCGACCCCGCCGATTACAACGCGTTGCATGCCCAATTGAATGAGCAACTGCTCCCTGGGCTGCTCGACAGTGTGCGTTCACCACCGCCAGAGAAACCCGACGGTTGGAACATCACTTGGCTCGACACCGAGCACCCGGCGCTGAAGGGACTGGCCGAGCCGGCTTCGTTGTACCAATCGGTGCTCGTTTACAAACACGTTCGGTTTCACGACGTGGCGCAGTCGTCAGCCCGCGTGCTGGCTCGACTGAACGATGGCGAGCCGCTGCTCATCGAACGCGCGGTGGGATCGGGCTCGGTGATGATGCTCGGTACGGGAGCACACATCGACTGGACCAACTTGCCGATCCGACCGTTGTTCCTGCCGCTCCTGGCGCGACTGACGTTTCACTTTGCTGGGGCCGACTCGGCGACTTCGCAACTGATCGCCGGGACGCCGTGGACGGTGCTCCTGCAGGGCGAACGTCAACCCGTCGATGTCGAGATCACTCGCCCCGACGGCCAGACCTTCCGAATCTCCAGTGAAGGCCAGCAGATTCAGACCGTCCGCTATTCCGAGACGCATGAGTTGGGCGTGTACCGACTCAGAACGGTGACCGCCGCGCGGTCGCGCGAGCTGATCCAAGCGGTCAACACCGACCCGCTCGAAGCGGACCCCGTGCGATTGAGCGAAGCGGAACTCCGCACGCGATTCGGATTGCAACCTGTCGAATTCTGCTCGGACCTCAACGACCTCGGCTCGACGATTCAACGACTGCGCGAGGGGCATAGCCTTGGGGAGCTGTTTCTGACCTTGGTCCTGATCGGACTGGTGCTCGAAACGCTGATCGCGAACCGGTTGAGTTCGGCTCCGGAATCTTCACCATCCTCACGTCCACTCGCGAGTACTTCCCACTCCGTGGAGGAACCGACCGTCCCCTCAAGGCCAGAATTCGAGTGGCTACGCGCGAACCGCTAAGGCCAACGGTAGGAGGTAACGTACCACAAAGTAGACGAGTCACTCCGTGGCTCGAAGTTTCCGGTCACGAAGTGACCGGTCTACTCTCTTTTGCCGTTCGCCTAACAGCGCGCCAGCGTGCGAAACCGACCGCTTGCGACTCGAAACCGCGCGCTCCAAGCCGCTCACTTCGACTTGCCGTACACCGGCTCGGGAACCGTTGTCAGCAGCCGGCGAATGACTTCGTCGGTCTCGATCCCCTCGGCGTCGGCGTTGAAATTGGTGAAGATGCGATGCCGCAGCACGGGCAGAGCCAAGGCTCGCACATCGTCAGCCGTGGCGGCGTAACGACCGTGCAAGATGGCCCGCGCCTTGGCTCCGAGAATCAGATTCTGAGCGGCTCGCGGGCCGGCTCCCCATGCCAGCCAGTTCCGCACAAACTCCGGAGAGCCATCTTCTTTCGGGCGAGTGGCACGGGCGATGTCGACGGCATAATCGACCACGTGCTCGCTGACCGCTACCTGCCGGACGAGTTGCTGAATTCGCAGCACGTCGCGACCGCGCAGCACTGGATGCACATCCGCGTGCAGAGTCTGCGTGGTGGCTTGCACGATCGCTCGTTCTTCATCGCGTGACGGATAGCCGACGTTGATAGAGAGCATAAAACGGTCAAGCTGCGCTTCGGAAGCGGATACGTCCCTTCCTGTTCGATCGGGTTTTGCGTCGCCATGACCAGAAAAGGCTGATCCAGTTCGTAGGTCGAGCCGAGTGCCGTGACTTGGTACTCCTGCATGGCTTGCAGCAAAGCCGACTGCGTCTTCGGGGGAGCACGATTGATTTCGTCGGCCAGCACAATGTTGGCGAAGATGGGGCCGCGCACGAACCGAAACTCGCGGCGACCGCTGGCCGGGTCTTCTTCGATCACGTCGGTGCCGGTGATGTCGCTGGGCATGAGGTCCGGCGTGAATTGCACGCGGCTGAACTTCATGTGCAACGCTCTGGCCAAGGTGGAAACCGTCAGCGTTTTGGCCAAGCCCGGCGCACCAATCGTTAGGCAGTGCCCGCGAGCGAACAGGCAAATGAGCATGTGCTCGATCATTTCCTCCTGGCCAATGATGACCTTGTGAACTTCGCGAAGCAGCATCTCCCGCGCGCGAGCGATCCGCTTGACGGCCTCTTCAGGGCTGAGCTTCTGTTCGTCGGCGTCCAGCTTGTTCGGTGCTTCGAGATTCGGCATCGCAGTTGCAACTCCTCAAGGGGCCTTCGCTGTCCGGCCTGCGACAGGAGCAACCGTGATGCCAATGCTTCGTTCCTCGATTCATCCAAGCCACAAGGGCCTGGGCTACAGGATTCGGGAATTGCAATTCTGTCCTTCGATGCGACGGATTTTGAGCGGACTGGTGGCGATCATCGGGTCGCTGGTGTTGTGCCGAGATGGGTGGGCCGTCGATCCGGTTTGGCGTCTGAATGACCGCTTCGAGGTACGACGCTTGGTGCGGTTCGAGGCTGGCTCGCGCCAGGTTCCTCCCATCGTCGTGGTCGAGTTTCTCGGACATGGACAACTCAAAGCCCACGCGGTGAATGTGGCCGTCTTCGATCACGACGGGCAGGTGCCGTGGAAAGTCCTGCAAACTGGCCCCGGTGATTTCTGCCGCGTGGCGTTTCAGACGTCGCCCAAGAGCGCCGTGTATCAGATTTACTACGGCGGCACAGAGACGGAACAATCGCCCGCGTGGTCTGGGCCGAACCCGCTGCTGCTCGAAACTCGGCAATGGAAGGAGTGCAATCTGAACTCGCTGACTTCGGTGAAGTCCGCGTTCGACGCGGCCGAACCGCTTGGCAGCAACTTCGTCGACAACGTCTTTCATCGCTGGAACCCAATCACGTCAGCACCGCATCCGTTTCTCAGTCACTACACGGGGACGCTTCAGACCCCGAAAGTGGGGAACTACCTCTTCTTCACGTCGAGCGAAGACGCCAGCTTCTTGCTCATTGATGAGCGAGAAGTCGTGGCCGCACCCGGACGCCACGGGCCGAGCGGGCAGGCACGCATTAAAGGGCAGGTGACGCTCAAGGCGGGAACTCATCGCTTTGACTACTGGCACGCGGCTAGCGGCAGTTCGGCCTGCATGGTCGCCGCATGGCAGCCACCGGGAACCGAGAAGCCAGAGGTCATCCCCGATTCGGCGTTCAGTTCGACGAGTCAGACTCTTCTCTCAACAACCGAGGTGCGGAAGCGATCGGGAGTTCTGCTGCCGGACTTCGCCTTTCAGAGTCTCGGCGAGGTTGCCTTGGCGGATAACGAAGTGCCTTTGATCCGCGTGCAGTTTGAGGACCTCTCCTTCCCGCGCAAGCAGCCAGGCACGAAAGTCCGTTGGGACTTCGGCGATGGTCAAACCTCCGACCAGCACGATCCGCCTCACGTATATCTCCGCGCGGGCGGCTACTCGGTCAAACTCACTCGACGGCATGACGGCCGCGATGCGGAAGTCGTCAATGCCATCCACGTCGAGCGGCCGCTGATTCTGCCTGATCCCAAGCAACCTCTCGACGAGTTGGCGGCTTACCTGCCGATCTTGGATTCCTATGCTCCGACACGCTGCGATGGACCGTCGCTGCTGCAGCTTGTTCGAGCCTACGAGCAGCAAGAACGCTGGGCCTCTGGCGTGACTGCGGGAAAGGCGGCGCTCAAGCCCGATACCCCGCAGTTCGATGACGGATCCCGCTACGAGTTGGCCCAGCGGATTGGTCAGATTCAGCGCGAGCGTCTCTTGGATTCGGTGGCAGCCGCTGACACTTGGTCCGCGGCCGCGCGGGTGTTACTGAAGTCCGAGTGGCGTGCTCGTTGCGAGATCGAAGCGGCGGACCTGCTGATCAATGAACTCTTGCAGACCGCCGAGGCGAAGAAGCTCATCGACATCGCCACGCGACAATTGAGAAACGGAGCCGCTCCGGAGTTGCTGGCCCGGTTGCATCGTGTGCGCGGCGACGTGCTGGCTCGGCAAGGCGACGGAAAGGGAGCACGCGCGGCCTACGAGTTGGCGGCACGTTCGCTCCAAGATCGGCGAAACGAGATCGCTCAGAACGCCTGGCGCGGAGCACATAGCCGGTCTGTGGAAGCTCACCTCCGCGACGAGGCCCTGGACGCGGCTCGTCAAGAACTCGACCTCTGGCTGGCCGAGTTTCCGGCCGACAAAGTCGAAGGATATCTGTCGCTACTGCAAGCTCGATACTGGGTCGCGAGAAAAGCCTGGGCGCCGGCGACGGCAGTCGCCAGCGATCTTCTGACCGTCAACGCCGCCTCGCCCTATGCCGACCAGCTTGTGCATTTGGCCGCTCAGTGCGAACAGCAACTCGGACATCCCGAACGAGCCGTCGCCACGTATCGCTCACTGCTCACCGATTACCCCGGCAGCCCGTTGGTCGATGCCGTCAAAAATGAACTCGCGCGTCTCGAAGCGGGTGACGCCTCGACCAATCGTTCTAAGAAGCCCAAGTAACATGACGAACCCAATCCAGGTCGCCGAACTCAAGAGAGTAGCCGAACTCTTGAGAGTTCGGTTCATCGCGAGTGGTTCGGAAGTCTCACGACTTCCGCTACGGCGCGTTGATGTCCTTCGCGCCACGCTGTCGATTGTCATGGCGTTCTTTGTCTCAGAGGCCACCTACTGCGGCGAGCTGCAACTTCGACTGACAAACGCCGAGCGTGTCACATTCGTCGGAGCGTTTCGCCGCTGGGATGCCGACGGAAATCCACTCAAGCCGGTCAATCCGAAAGCCAAGATCGAGACGCCGGAAGTCGATGCACAGGCCGAGTCAAATGGCGACGGCGTGTGGACGCTCCGCAAATTATCTCCGGGTCGGTATGACCTGGTCCTGTTGGCGAAGGATCGAGTCCGTATCGAAGGTTTTCATTTTCCACCCATTGCCGAGTTCGATCCCGCTCTGCCAAGCAACTCACCGTCTCCACCAGACGAGGTCCGCGACTGGATTCGCAAGGACATCGCCAATGCTCGGCACTACGAAAACAAAGTGACGCCGCTGTTCATGACCGGAGACCGCAAACAAGTGCGCGTCTTCATGCAACTGCTACGCGACGATGCCACCAGCTTCGACGCCGACTTCGGGGCACCCGTCGCAACGTTGCGACACGAGTTCTGGCAATACACCAACCGCACCGGCGGCTGGGTCAAAGAGCGCAAGACCAAAGTCGTCGATCGCGTGCTATCCGCAAAATCGGAAATGCGTCACTGGACGTGGGTCTGGATACCAGAGCTCGGCGGAATCGAGATCACAGACAGCCCCATCCGTATCTCATATCAGCTTCCACGAGCATTCAAACCAGAATCCGCCGCCGGGCTTGTTTCTGATGTGTCCCGCTCTGATGTGTCCCGCTAAATGCCGATGGTGACGTTCCATCAAGACGCCACATCGTTGGCTGACTCCAAATGTCAGCATGTGCTCTTTGTTGCCCAAACGAGCAGTTGCCTCGGTGACCAGTTCGCGGCTGTGTGAGCTGACGAAATCGGTTGACTCAAAGTGTGCGGCTCAGACCAAACCGGCTTCGCGGCACCAGGCGATGGTGGTGCGCATGCCGTCTTTGAAGTCGGTAGCGGGCTGATAACCCAGCTCGCGGCGGGCTTTTTCGATGCTGTAATCGAGATTCAGGCCCAGGAACTTGATGCGGGCACTGGAGAGTAGCGGGGCTTCCTGTTTACCGAGCACGCGGTACACGCCTTCCATCAAACTGGCCAAGATCTTGGCGACGGGTAGCGGGACGGCTTTCGTCGGCGTCGGGAGGCCGGCGTTTTGGCAGATTGTGCCGATGAACTCGCGACGCGACACCAAGCGATCGTCCGTGATGTTGAAGGCTTCGCCGACGAGAGCATCCTTCTCGATCGCCAGGAAGATCGCTTCGACCAGGTTGCCGACGAAGGTGTTGTTGAGCAGTTGCCGTCCTGAGCCCAAGAACTTGAAACCTCCGTTCTTCAGTCGAACCAGTAGTCGCGGCAGGATCGTTCGGTCGCGTGGGCCGTAGATGAAGCCGGGCCGCAAGATCACCGCCGGCAGGCGGTGGTCGCGGATGTGATCGCGCACCAGGTTTTCCGCCTCGACCTTCGTGAGCGTGTAGCCGTCGATGCCGGTGGTGCTCACTGGTTCGAACTCATCGGTGCCGTAGTGATCGCGCGCGGGATACACGCCCATCGAACTGATATGCACAAACCGGCGTAGCGTGGCGCTCGTCTCGGCGGCTTCCAGCAGGTGCCGCAAACCGTCGACATTGACGATTCGATAGTCCGACGTCGGTCCCCAGTCACCGACCTTAGCCGCGCAATGAACAATGACGGTCGCGCCGCTTGTGGCGCGAGTCAGCGAATCGCGGTGGGTCATGTCCCCTTCAACGAGTTCGACGCCCCAGCGAGACAAGTCGCTGGCTTGATTCGGTTGCCGTACCAAGGCGCGCACTCGATAGCCTCGTTTGCGAGCTTGCTCGGCCACGTGACTACCGACCAGTCCCGTGGCTCCCGTCACCAGCACCAAGTCGCGATCAGTCATGATTCAGAGGTCAGAGGTCAGAGGTCAGAGGTCGGGAGTCAGAGATGCGGGATTAGAGGTATTGGTTGAGTGTTCGTCAAAGGACTGGGCGGAAGTCCTCAACTGGCGACGGGCGCGCGCTTCTCCGCCGCATCGAACATGAAGTCTTGAACGCGCGACACGAGTTCTCCCGGATCGAGCGGCAAGCCCTCCAGCAGCAGCGAATTCGCGAACAATTGCCGGCCGCATTTTTTGATGAACGGAGCGTTGCTCGACTCGTCGGCCAGCGAACTCAGCCGCGCGATCAGCGAAGCTTGCGGGTTCAGCTCGAAGTTCTTTTTCGACAGAGTGAATTCCTTATCCCCCATCGCGAGAACCTTTTGGAGCTGCGCGCTCATCGAGCCTTCCGCATTCACGAGGCAACAGACGCTATCAGTCAGGCGCTTCGACGCGCGAATCTCCGCGACTTCGTCACCCAATTCTTCGCGGAACAGTTCCAGCACTCGTTGGAAGCCGGCGGAGGCGGCAGCGGACGTCTGACTTTCTTCGACTTTGGCATCTTCAGCCTTGTCGGCTTCACTGGCCGGCGGGAATTCGACGTGCGATGAATCGATCGCGATCAGTTCCTTGCCGTCAAAGTTTCGCAGGTGAGCCAGCACGTACTCGTCGATTGGATCAGTGACGAAGAGCACTTCCAGCTTCTTGCGACGAAAGAGGTCAAGATTGGGGTTCTTCTCCAACGTCTTCCGATCCGGGCCGGCGAGGAAATAGATTTGCTTTTGACCCTCGACGGCGCGTTTCAGGTATTCCTCGAACCCGGTCAGTGGGTCCGGGTCGTCAGCTTTTTCGGGGACGAACGCGGACGTTGCGAAACGGAGCAGCTTCGAGATTTCTTCGCGGTGCTCGAAGTCCGAGTGCAAGCCCTCACGCAGCGTGATGCCGAACTGGCGATAATACTTCAGGTACTCGTCCGGCTGTTCCGTCGCGACCGACTGCAAGTGCGCGAGGACTTTCTTCGTCAGCACTTTTTTGATCTTGCGGAAGACGGTGTTGTCCTGCAGCGCCTCGCGAGACACGTTCAGCGGCAAGTCGGCCGAGTCGACCAGGCCGTGCAGAAACCGCAGATAGTCCGGCAGCAGTTCGCGGCAGTCGTGCTGCACCAAGATGCGTTTGGCACACAGTTGCAGCCCATGCTGAACGCGGCCGAAGCCGAGACGTTCCAGGTTGGTCTCCGGACAATACAGAATCGCGTGGAACTGGAACGGCGAGTCGCTGGTCAGGTGCAAATGCCACAGCGGCTTGTCGCCGGCTCCGTGACTCAAGTAATCGTAGAACGCCTGATACTGTTCGTCGGTCACACTGCTTTTCGGCTCGACCCAGATCGGCTTCTGGTCGTTGACCAATTCGTTGGCGATCTTGATCGGATGCGGCACAAACGTGGAATACTGTTTGAGCACGCCCTTTAATCGCCACGCCTTGGCGAACTCGTCCTGATCGGCCTTGAGATGCAAACGAACTTGCGTACCGCGAGTCAGCCCGTCGTGCGGCTCGACGGTGAACTGCCCGCTACCGTCCGATTGCCACTTCCAGCCGGAGTCCTCTTGATAGCTGCGGCTCAAGACCTCGACTTTGTCCGCCAGCATGAAGGACGAATAGAACCCGACGCCGAACTGACCAATCAGCGAAAGATTGCTCGCTCCGCCTGTCTCCCCTCGCTCCGTGCGAGAGGGATCGGGGGTGAGGGTTTCGCTTCGCGCCGCAACGTTCTTCAGAAACTCCAGCGACCCGCTGTGAGCGATCGTTCCCAGATTGCGAATCAGTTCGTCGCGATTCATGCCGATGCCGTTGTCACGAATGACCAGCGTACGGTCGGCTTCGATTGTTTCGAGTGTGATTTCCAGCGGCTCGTCGTTCTTCACCGAACTGTCGACCAACGCGATATGCCGGAACTTGTCCAGCGCATCCGATGCGTTCGAGATCAGTTCGCGGATCGCGATCTCGCGGTTCTGATACAGCGAGTGCGAGAGCAAATGCAGCAGTTGCTTAATCTCGGCCTGAAACGTGAATTGTTGAGAGGCGGTTTCGGAGGTCATGGCTGGTTCCTCGATGGAAAACTCTGATCGTGTTTGTCAACGCCGCCAAAGTTCGGCAAGCGGTGGAAAGTCGTCGCCACGAAAGAGTGGTTGCGTGGCCGGGGGCGGAAAAGATGCAGACTGTCGCGCGAGATTTCAAGCACTGCCAGCACATGGCACGGCCGGCTGATTCGTTGTCTTGGGCAATCTGTAGCCCCGGCCCTTGTGGCCGGTTTGACTTGAATTCGTCGGAAAACAAGCAGAAGTCTCATCACGCAGGCCACAAGGGCCTGAGCTACAGGTTCGGTAGATTCAAGAATTAGCCAGCCGTGGCGGACATGGGCCGCCGCGATGATTTCCCGCGCGGACTCGATACGATGTTCTTCCCTGGCGCTGCGGAATTCGATTATGGCTTTGTCGACCGAGCAGTTTCTCAACCACCTCACGACCAGCGAGTGGTTGTCGAAAGACGACGTTCAGGCGCTGATCGCTGCGCTGCCGGAAGACAAGCGTCCCCAGGACGGTGAGGCGTTGGCTCGCGAACTGGTCAGCCAGAAGAAGCTGACCAAGTTCCAGGCCGAGCAAATCTTTGCCGGCAAAGAGAAGTCGCTGGTTCTCGGTAACTATGTGATCCTCGACAAGCTGGGGCAGGGTGGGATGGGAATGGTGCTGAAGGCTCGACACAAACGGATGGATCGTCTGGTGGCGCTCAAGGTGATGAATCCGCAGGCGGTCAAAGATCCGGAGTCGCTCAAGCGGTTTCATCGCGAGGTGCAGGCGGCGGCGAAACTCACACATCCAAACATCGTGACGGCTCACGACGCTGATGAGGCCAAAGGGACGCACTTCCTGGTGATGGAGTATGTCGAGGGGAGTGACCTATCGGCGCTGGTGAAGAAGCACGGGCCGTTGCCGGTCGAGCAGGGGGTGCAGTGCATCATTCAGGCAGCGCGGGGGTTGGAGTTCGCTCACAAGCGCGGCGTGATTCATCGGGACATCAAGCCGTCGAACATGCTGCTGGACAATGAAGGCACCTTGAGGATCCTCGACATGGGGTTGGCTCGGATTGAGGGTGCCGTCGGTGGAGGCTCGGAAGGTGCGGGGCTGACGAGCACCGGGACGATCATGGGGACGGTGGATTACATGTCCCCCGAACAGGCGCTGGACACCAAGCACGCGGATGCGCGGAGCGACATCTATTCGCTGGGTTGTTCGTTGTACTACTTGCTGACCGGCAGGGTTGTGTA
>CAZPUJ010000702.1:0-11479 GCA_964589725.1 uncultured Planctomycetaceae bacterium | reverse complement strand
CGTGGCGAGGGAGGCGCGTTGTTGGCCGATCCGGCGGCGATTGGTCGCATCGTGGCGGCGGTCGCGCGAGTGGTGTCGATTCCGGTAACGTTGAAGATTCGGACCGGACCAGATTCGGATCGAGAAACCTTTTTGGAGGTGGCTCGCGCGGCGGAAGAGGCCGGAGCCGCAGCGGTCGATTTGCATGCCCGCAGCGTGCGGCAAGGGTACGTGGGCGGAGCAGACTGGTCGGCGATCGCGCGGCTGAAGCAGGCGATGCGGATTCCGGTGCTGGGCAGCGGCGGCGTGAGAACTCCCGCGGACGCGATGCGGTTTCTGAACGAGACGGGTGCCGACGGGGTCGCCATCGGGCGCGGGTGCCTGGGAAATCCGTGGATTTTCAAGCAAGCGCGCGAGCTGTTGCAGACGGGCGTCGTCGGTCGCGACCCCGCGCCGGTCGAGCGTGGTCGAGCGTTGCTGCCATTGGTTGAAGGCGAGTTTCGATATTACGGCACGACGGTCGCGCTGCGACGACTCGCGCGGACGAGTTGTTACTTTGCGAAGTTCTTACCGACATTTGCCGCGTTCAAGCAGTCGATTCACGGCGTGAAGGATCTCGCCGCGTTTCGGCGTCTGGTGCGTGAGCACTTTCGATGAGGAACAGACGAGAGTGTGGCTTGCGGAAACGGACGGCCAAACATTCCGACAGGACTTCCGTCAGCCGCGCGGGCGACTATGATTCGCCACCGCATTCATCTCGGTGGAGTTTCGGCGGTGAGCTTAGGTTTGGCATATCGCCGTTGATTCCCTCCGCTGCCATCGCCACTCGCTATGCCACCTCCCACCTCCATCAAGGCGTACTTTGAACTGCTCAACAAGAGCAATTTGCTCTCGAAGGAGCAGCTTATTCAGGCACGCGACGCCGTGCAAAACTACGCGGAGCCGCGCGGGTTGGCGAAGTGGCTGGTGAAACGTGGCTGGCTGACGGACTGGCAAACTCAGCAACTGCTCACCGGGCACCATCGACTGATTCTGGGCAAGTACAAATTGCTGGAGATCATCGGCCAAGGTGGCATGGGAGCGGTGCTGAAGGCCGAGCAGTCGCCGGTCAAGCGGTTTGTCGCGTTGAAAGTGATGGCCAAGGAATTACTCAGCGACGAGAACGCCATCAGCCGTTTCCAGCGTGAAATTCAATTGGCGGCGTCGCTGAATCACCCGAATATCGTGGCCGCGTTGGACGCAGGCCTCATCGGCGATCGGTATTTCCTGGTGATGGAGTTCGTGCAAGGTCGCGATTTGAAGAAGTGGCTGCTCAAACACGGTCCGCTGCCGATCAGTTGGTCGTGCGAGGTTGTTCGGCAAGTGGCGCTGGGTCTGCAACACGCTCACGAGCGTGGCATGGTCCATCGCGACATCAAGCCGTCGAACCTTATCGTTTCGGTCAATCTCGACACCGGTGACCCGCACGTGAAGATCATGGATTTCGGTTTGTCGCGAGTCGTCAGCGAGAACAGCAATGACGGCACGCTGACTCGCACGGGAATCATCATGGGCTCGCCGGATTACATCGCTCCCGAACAAGCAATTAGCGCCAAAGACGCCGACATCCGCGCGGACTTGTTCAGCTTGGGTTGCACGCTGTTTCATATGCTCACAGGGCAAGTGCCGTTTCCCGGCAACAGCGTGATGGAAAAGCTGATGTCGCGTGCGACAGTCGAGCCGCCGCGAGTCAGTTCGTTGCGTTCGGAGGTGCCTGCCGCGTTGGATGAGCTCGTCGCGAAGTTGCTCAAGCGTGAACCGCGCGAACGTTTTCAGACGCCTGGCGAATTAGCCGATTGGCTCGCCACGCTCGACCTGGAAGCGTCCGCCGCGACTCAGGAGCCGGCCGAGGAAACTGCGGACGAGGGCCTGGAAACCGTGGTTCTGTACGGCACGGACGACACGCTCAGTGCGTTTCTCGGTCAACTCAGCACGCAGTCGCCCGACGGCAGTTCATCCGACGGCGGCTCGTCGAAGTCTGTCTCGGCGCGAGCGAAAACTCAACCATCGTGGTGGCTGGCCTCCGCGATCGCGGCGATCTGCGTCATCGGCGTACTGTTGCTGCTGGCGGCGATGTCGGTCGGCAAGAAGTCCGACTCAACCAAAGACGACTCGCCGCGCGAGGTCAAACGGGAGCCAACCAAAAGTCCCTCGAAAACTCGCCGCTCGCGCGACTGACCGGAACGCTATGGACGCGGTCCCGCCGGCAGAAACAACTCGTTGACTTTGGTCTCGGCGATTTCCGGCGGCGTACCGGAATCCCACCCGACCGGCGGACGCTTCTCTTGGGCATACAGCGATTCCATCGGTCCCCACACGCAGTCCACTTTGTCGGTGAACAGGTCACCGATCAGCAGGTCCGTGATCGTCCCGGTGAAATGCGGAAACTGTTTCACGAATCGGCCGAAGCTGAAGCCTTCGTAGTACTCGCAGACCAAGCGGCGCATACGGTCCACGCCTTGATTGAACATCGGACCCCAATGACCGAGCCGTGCGGCGGAGAGGTCGTTGGCCGCCAGTCCCGCCACGATGGCGTCGGCGGCAAGTTCTCCCGACTTCAAGGCCAGCAACACGCCCGACGAATACAACGGGTCGAGAAATCCGAACGCGTCACCGATCAGCACCCAGCCATCGCCGGCGACTTGCTTCGAGCGATACGAATAATCTTTGGTGGCGAAGTAGCCGGTCACGCGGCGAGCGTTCGCCACTCGCTCTTTGACGGCTGGGCAGCGATCCACTTCTTCCTGATAAGTTTGCTCGTGGCTGCCGCGACCTTTGAAGAGATAATTAAAGGGCGCCACGACTCCGAGGCTGACGACGTTCCGGTGCAGCGGGATGTTCCAAAACCATCCCTGCTTATCGGCCGTTTGCAGGACGATCGTGGCTCCTTCATCGCGGCCGGTGTCTCGATAGGCTCCCTCCCAATACGTCCAGATCGCTCCTTTGTTCAACACCGGATCCCACTGCCGCAGTTTGAAGCGATTCTGCAACATGGTGCTCTGTCCGCTGGCGTCGACAACCACCGAGGCCCGCACTTCTCGCTGAGTGCCGTCTTCCGTCTGAATCTTCACGCCCGCAGCTCGGCCGTTGTCGAATAGCAAATCCAGCACGCGCACGCCTTCGTGAGCTTGCACGCCGTGCTCGCGCGCGTTGTTGAGCATCATCAAATCGAATTCGCTGCGGACGACCTGCCAGGTCTGCGAACACTCGTGCGGCTTGTTGTCCCAAAAATAAAACGGCGCCGACAACTTCCCGCTCGCGCTGACGAATTGGACGCTGTGCTTCTTGACGAAGGGGCTGTGCTTCATCTTCTCCAACATGTTCAGCCGCTGGAGCACCCAGTAGGTCTCCGGGATCAGCGACTCGCCGATGTGGAATCGCGGAAAGTGCTCGCGCTCGAACAGCGTCACGCGATGGCCCTTCTGGGCAATCAGCGTCGAGACGGTGGAGCCTGCGGGCCCACCGCCGATGACGACCACGTCGGAAGAGTCTTCGAATCGTAGTGAGGACATCATTGGACTTTCTGAATCCAAGAAGTGAACAACACGTTGCGTCCGAGGTTTGGCGATATGCACTGCAAACGTTTGAAATCTTTGTGGCACGCAAAGAATTTGAGCCGACACACTAACCCGAAGCGTCAGCGAGGGCGGGCGTTTCACAAAGTTGGGATTGAGAAATCTCCGTCAATCGGAGCGCCCGCCCTCGCTGACGCTTCGGGTTAGTTTGGTTGCGGTTCCCCGCCCCAAGGACATTGTGGTTTTAAGGCTCGTC
The DNA here is from genome assembly GCA_964589725.1 of uncultured Planctomycetaceae bacterium. Classification (GTDB taxonomy): domain Bacteria; phylum Planctomycetota; class Planctomycetia; order Planctomycetales; family Planctomycetaceae; genus CAYSHJ01. The sequence goes on along the minus strand of CAZPUJ010000702.1, from coordinate 7,690 downwards.
GGGCAAGAGCACTTCCGTGTCCGGCCGCTTGATTTTGCGAGGCGACGTCACGTCCTTTTCGCCCGATGCCGAAGGTTTGCGGGAAGTCTCCGCCGCTTCGACGCTGGGCGAGTCACTCGTTAGTGGCGGCGATCCCAGCCACTCGGCGACGAGTTTTTTCAGTCGAACCTGCCAACGTTGCTCTGATTCTTCAGCGTTAGTCGCGCTGGCCAAGTCGTTGAGCAGATCATCGACGGCAGCGATGCGAGCCTGCCACGATTCAGGATGCTCGCGCAAGCCATCCGCCCACGCCAGGCATTGTCTCCGCGTTTCAGCCAAACTGGATTCCCAACCATCCGCCAGCGACTTCGGCAGCCAGTGCCCTTCGACGCACACGAACGCGTATTCGGTGGCGAGCTGGCCCTCAAAAAAGAATTGAACGATGGCCTGATCGGCCGTGGCGGAGACCAACGTGACCTTCACGTTGGCCAACGCGGCGAACGGATCGGCGGGAGCCAGATGACTATGTTTGATGCCGGCATCGGAGGCGGATGTCTCGGCGGACAAGTTCACCAACGCTAGTAAGAATTTGTCGCCGGACGTGTCCAGGAATCGTCCGACGTCGATTGTCTGGAGTCGCGGCAAGTCCGAGAGCTCACTTTCTACAACGACATCCAGAATTCGGATGAGTGACTCTAATTCCAGGACGATCGCCGATCTCGACGGACGGTCCACTTGGACGTCCGCAGCGAACAACACGGTCTTTTTTTCTGACAGCACTCGACGAGCCTTGTTCACGATGGCCACGAATTGCCGCCAGTTCTTTTCGTCCAACCGGAGCGCCATGTCATGAATCGTGCGCTGAATGTCCTCGCGATACGATGGCGGAAAAAAGTCCCAAACGGCTCGGGCCTGGCCCTGCCGCAGTCCATCAAGCACTCGGCGCACGGCTTCGTCCGCTTTGACCACCGGAGCCGTGGACGAAGTCGCTGCGGCGGAGCCTTCCGGCGGACTTGTCGAAGACGTTTCGGCAGAGCCCGAACAACCGCTCAGCACGAGCGACAAAATCCCAACGAATCGCCACAAGTTTCGCATGAACGATGCTCCTCAACACAATGCGGCCGGATGGCCGGGTACATTGTTCTGACCTCGAGTGCTACAGTCGAGTCGCTCGTTTGAAATGGCCACGACTATGCGATGGACCCAACCATGAGTGTCTTCCGCATCAACTCCGACCAGATTAACCATTTTGCAGAGGACGGCTTCTTCATCGTCCCCAACTTGCTTGATGGCGAGGAAGTGACGTTGTTGAGTGAGATCGCCCGCGCGGATCACGAGTTGAAACAGAAAGTCGCTCGCCGCGCGGATGGCGAGGGAGGCACGATCGACTTGGTGGTCAGCAATGACTTGCCAACCGACTCGATTTACGGCGCGATCGTCCGCAGCGAGCGAATTGTTCACGCGATGGAAACGCTCCTGGCAGACGAGGTCTATCACTATCACCACAAGATGATTTTGAAGGAACCGCGCATCGGCGGCGCGTGGGCTTGGCATCAGGATTATGGCTACTGGTATCACAACGGTTGTTTGTTTCCGCACCTGGCCAGTTGCATGATCGCGCTCGACAAGGCCACGCAAGCGAACGGCTGCCTGCAGGTGCTGCGCGGCTCGCACCGGATGGGACGCATCGACCACGGCAAAGTGGGAGACCAAACCGGCGCAGACCTCGAACGAGTCCAGGCGGCACTCGAACGGTTCGAGTTGGTTTACTGCGAGCTTGATCCCGGCTCGGCAGTTTTCTTTGACAGCAATTTGCTGCACCGGTCCGATCAGAACCACAGTGACAATCCGCGGTGGGCGTTCATCTGTTGTTACAACGCTCGCCACAACAACCCGTACAAAGACTCGCGGCATCCGCGTTACACGCCGCTCGAAAAATGGCCGGACGACAAAATTAAGGAAATCGGCCGGACACAGTCGCGGCGACAGCAAGCTGTTCGGTGAGTCGCGTTGTCCTCTTTGCCGCCGATTCTCCGGATCGCCGTTGCTCCCCTGGTCCTTTTTCCGGTGGCAGGAATCGAGCACGCCGTGCCGAGTCACGTTAGCTCGGTTGTAGGGTTTGCACAAACCCTGCGTCGGTTCGGTAATAGGTCGTTGACATTTTCGAGACCCAGGACTAACGTCAACTCGCAGATTTTGCCGATGGGGACAGGCATTGATCCAACGTCCGCTGGCTGAATCGCAGGCCATCGCGGTCGTCGATCTTGCCACTCTCCGTGGCGGAATTGATCTACCGCAGCAACCGCCTGGGCGGCTCACCTGGAGGACGAGTGAGCTTTTTTCACGCGAATGTGAGCGTGGCGGGACCACCTCACACCACACGCCCCTCTCCTAGCGAGTGACCATCATGTTGAGCGTTTTTTGTCCGCAGCGTGTTTGTTTTGCCTGGTTCCTGGGTGTGTTCTGCACCGTCTCCGCCACCGCGTCGGCTCAAGAACAGACCTGGGCTGAGAAGATGTTCGATCAGCGGAACATCGACTTCGGGGTTGTGGCCAAAGGCTCGGACGCCGTCGCCCGCGTGAAGATCACCAACTTCTACAAGCAACAGGTTCACATCGCCGAAGTGACCACCACCTGTGGCTGCTCGGCCGGCAAGCCCAGCAAGACGACTCTCGAAAGCCTGGAGGAAGGGTTCGTCGAAGTCACCATGAACACGCACAAATTCGATCGGCGGAAGGATTCGAACCTGATCATCACGATCGACGCGCCGGTTTACGCCAAGGTCACGATTCCCATCACCGCCTACATCCGCACCGATGTAGTGTTTGATCCCGGTTCGGTCAATTTCGGCGCGGTCGAGTACGGCAAAGAGGCGACTCGCAAGATCAAACTGCGGTACGCGGGCCGCGGAAATTGGCAGATCAAAGAGATTCGCTCCCGCAGTGAATCGGTGCTGGCCAAAGCCGTCGAGACAGCTCGCGGCAGCGGACGAGTCGATTACGACATCGTGGTGACGCTCCCCGCGAACTCGCCTATCGGTGCAATTCGCGAACAACTGACTGTGGTCACCGATGACCCAAGCAGCCCGCAAGTCCCGCTGCTGGTCGAGGCGAATGTCGAAGCCGATGTGATAATCACTCCCGCCATCGTGTCGCTGGGCCTGCTCAAGCCGGGCGAGGCGAAGCAATTCAACATCGTCATCAAAGGCAAGCAGCCAATCGAAATTGAAAAGATCGAATGCGACTCGGATACGGGCATCTTCAAAGTCCGTCTGCCGACGAGCGCCAGCCAAGTCCACGTGTTGCCGATGACGATTACCGCGCCCGATAAGTCCGGCATGATTCAAGAAGAGTTCACCGTCCCCGTGGCCGGCCGGCCACAACCGATCACGTTCAAAGCGATGGGCCGAGTCGCTGAACCAACCGGCTCGTGAGCGTGCTTTCGTTTGCGTGGAACGAACAAGCGGAAGCGCGTTCTATTCCTCGCGCGGCCGGGAATGAGACAGGCGAGCGGGGCGGCGTCAGCCCCCCGGTGTATTCGCCGCAGCACCTGGGGGCTGACGCCGCCCCGCTCGCGAGAATGTCTCATCGAGGGCCGTGCAAGGTATGCATCGCTCACCTACCACCCCGCGAGATCACGCCCAATTCCGGACTCGATGCCGTCGCGTACAGCTTCTTCGGAATGCGGCCTGACAAGAACGCTTGCCGTCCCGCGATACAGGCGAGCTTCATCGCATAAGCCATGCGCCGCGCATCGGCCGCTCCCGCGATGCCCGTGTTGAGCAGCACGCCGTCGCAGCCGAGTTCCATTCCGAACGCGACGTCGCTCGCCGTTCCGACACCGGCGTCGATGATCACGGGATACTCGGGGTCATTCTCTTTCAAGTATTCGAGACAAATGCGAATGTTGTTCGGATTGAGCACTCCTTGTCCGCTGCCGATCGGACTGCCGGCCGGCATAACCGACGTCGCTCCGGCGGATTTCAATCGCCGAGCCGTGATCGGGTCGTCGGTCGCGTAGACAAGCACTTGAAACCCGTCAGCCACGAGTTGCTCGGTGGCTTGCAGCGTCGCGATCGGATCGGGTAGCAACGTCTTCTTGTCGCCAAGCACTTCCAGTTTGACCCAGTCCGCGCCGGGGTTTTCGAGACCCTCCAGAATCTCACGCCCCAGCCGGGCGACTCGCACTGCGTCTTCCGACGTGAAGCATCCGGCCGTGTTGGGCAGGATCGTGTACTTGGACAGGTCGATGAAATCGAGAATGTTTCTGCCGGCCGCGTCGACCAACCGCTCGCGCCGCACCGCGACCGTGATGACTTCCGAGCCGCTGGCTTCCAGGCACTGCTGCATCAGCTCGTAGGTCGGATACTTCCCCGTCCCGACAATCAGCCGCGACTGCAACACGTGCTTGCCCAAAACGAGCGGCTTGTCTTGCATGGCTCCTGACACGAAATCACCTCTCTCGAACTCCCGAATCATTTCCCTGACACAGCGCGAGTGTAAGTCTGGCACTCATCAAACTCAACGAGTGCCCAGCTCCGCGCACGCTCGTTCCCAAGCTCCGCTTGGGAATGCCTCCCGGAAGCTCGGCTTCACGTCGCTGTTCCCCTGTGGGAGTTCTGGCGGCACCACTCTGAGTGTTGTGAAGGTGCCGACATGTGTTCCGTTTCGCAGCACAATTCACGAAGCGGAGCTTCGTGGAGTCATTCCCTGGCGGAGCTTGGGAACGAGGTCAACAGCGTCCCTCGTCACTGCCAGACATCGCGCATACACTCTCGCCCCGTTTCGGATTTTAGATTTTGGATTTCGGATTTCCCTCGCCATGCCTCGTTACGACGCCAAACCGATCGAAGCCAAGTGGCAAACCTATTGGGATCAGCACCAGACGTTCAAAACCGGAGCGTTCGATCCGACGAAGTCGAAGCTGTATGTGCTCGACATGTTCCCGTATCCGTCGGGAGCCGGCTTGCACGTCGGGCATCCGGAAGGTTACACGGCGACCGACATTTTCTGCCGTTACAGCCGCATGCACGGCAAGCAGGTGTTGCACCCGATGGGCTGGGATGCCTTCGGCCTGCCCGCCGAAGAGTACGCGATCAAGACCGGCACACATCCGGCGATCACGACCGCGAGGAACATCGAGACGTTTAAGCGGCAACTCAAAATGCTCGGCTTCAGCTACGACTGGTCGCGCGAGCTGGCCACGACCGACCCGGACTATTTTCGTTGGACGCAGTGGATTTTCCTGCAACTCTTCGACACGTGGTACGACACCGAATGCTCGTGGACTGGCCCTGACGGCCAGCCGCGCACCGGCCGAGGCCGCCCAATCTCCGAGTTACCAATTCCGGCCGATGTGACGTCTCTCGGGCAAGCGGCCGTGCGATGGCATCAAGACAAGCATCGTTTGGCTTATCAGCACGAAGCGCCGGTCAACTGGTGCCCCGCGCTCGGCACGGTGCTCGCCAACGAAGAAGTCATCGACGGCAAGAGCGAACGTGGTGGTCACCCCGTCGAACGCCTGCCGCTCCGCCAATGGATGCTCCGCATCACCGCCTACGCCGACCGGCTGGCAACCGAGCTCGACAATCTCAACTGGCCGGAGTCGATCAAGCTGCTGCAACGCAACTGGATTGGCAGAAGCGAAGGGGCGGAGGTGGATTTCTGGATCGGTCCAATGGCGAGCGGGGGGCGTCAGCCCCCTGATGGGTCCGATGTTCCAACCGCGTCGATGGCAGCAACCGCGCATCAGGGGGCTGACGCCCCCCGCTCGCCATTTGCGGACTGGTACGCCACTCGCAAACGATCCGGCCTCCCACGCGACCCCGGCGATGACGTGCTCCGCATTTACACGACTCGGCCAGACACGTTGTTTGGCGCGACGTACATGGTCCTCGCGCCGGAGCATCCGGCCGTCGATCGGCTGACGACTCTGGAGCAGCGTGCGGCGGTCGATGAGTACCGTACGCAAGCCACGCAAAAGAGCGACCTCGACCGCACGGATCTCGCAAAGACCAAGAGCGGCGTCTTCACCGGCGGATATGCGATCAACCCGGTCAACGGCGAGAAGGTTCCCGTCTGGATCGCCGACTACGTCCTCATCAGCTACGGCACCGGAGCCATCATGGCCGTGCCGGCACACGATCTGCGCGACTGGGAATTCGCGGTGAAGTTTGGCATCCCGATCATTCCCGTCGTACAACCGCCAGTCGGATACGAACCATCGAAAGTGGAACGTGATCTCGCCGCGCCCCGCAGCACGCTAGCTGCCAACCCCACCGGGCTTGCCCCGGTGGCTCGCGGGATTTTGCACTACTCCGACCAACATGACTCCAATCGAGTAGTGCAAAATCCTGGAACCACTGGGACCAGCCCAGTGGGGGGGGAGAATGGTCTTGCTGACGTCGTTTGCCCCTTCTCTGGCCTCGGCACGGCGATCAACTCCGGCGAATACACCGGTCTGCCGACGCTCGAATTCAAATCGAAGATCACCGCCGATCTCGCTGCGGCCGGACTCGGTCGCAAGGCCGTCAACTATCGCCTGCGAGACTGGCTCTTCAGTCGTCAGCGGTATTGGGGGGAGCCATTTCCGATTTGGCATGAGCTGGATGCCAACGGTCAGCCCACGGGACTCCTGCGTGTCGATGCTGACTCCGACTTGCCGATCACGTTGCCGGAGATGGCGGACTTCAAGCCAACCGGCACGCCGGAGCCGATGTTGTCCAAAGCTCCAGAGTCGTGGCTGTTCAAGACCGCGTCGGACGGCACGAAGCTAAAGCGCGAGACGAACACGATGCCGCAATGGGCCGGCTCGTGCTGGTATTACTTGCGGTTTGTGGACAACAAAAACAGCCAGCGGTTCATCGACCCGCAATTGGAAAAGCAATGGTTACCGATCGACTTGTATGTCGGCGGAGCCGAGCATGCCGTGCTGCATCTTCTGTACTCGCGGTTCTGGCACAAGGTGCTGTTCGACCGCGGCTACGTTCACACCGCCGAGCCGTTCCAGCGGCTCGTCAACCAAGGCATGATCTTGGGTGAGGTCGAGTACACCGGTTTCAAGCTGGATGAGGTCCAGGACGAGGACACGCTGCGCTGGGTCTCGGCCAAGCAAGTGAACGAGGCAATCGACGACGAAGGGCAGACGATCCGCATTGACCTGAAAACCGGTCAGCCAGTGAAGCCGGTCAAACTGTCGGTCGATCAGGTCGAAAAGAAGGCAGACGGCTTCATCCTGAAGGCGAACCCGGACATCGCGGTCGAAAGCCGCGCATACAAGATGTCGAAGTCGCGGGGTAACGTCATCAACCCGGACATCGTCGTGGACGACTACGGAGCCGACTCGCTGCGCCTTTTCGAGATGTTCATGGGGCCGTTGGAAGCGGTGAAGCCGTGGAGTATGCAAGGGGTCGAAGGGGTCTTTCGATTCTTGGCACGCGTGTGGCGGACAGTCACCGACGAGAAGGCCGATGACGTGCGTTTGAATTCCGCCGTGCAAGACATCGAGCCGACGACGGAACAACGGCGGCTGTTGCACAAAGCGACTCGCGCGGTCACGAATGACCTGGAGTCGCTCGGCTTCAACACGGCGATCAGTCGGATGATGGAGTTCATCAACGAAGTCAGCGGCTGGGACGTGCGTCCGGTCTCGATCATGAAGCCGTTCGTGCTGTTGCTCAGTCCGTTTGCTCCGCACATCGCGGAAGAGTTGT
>CAZPUJ010000701.1:0-3396 GCA_964589725.1 uncultured Planctomycetaceae bacterium | reverse complement strand
CGTCACGCCGTCGGGTTCCAGGATCGCTCGCTGAACCAGGTTGCCGGTCGGCTCGCAGACGAAGACGTTGCCGCGAAATTCCTGCGGCAGCCAGTCGCCGGTGTAGATGCACACGCCGCACGCGGCCGTGAACGTCCCCGCATGCAGGTTGCTCGTCGTCCACGCCGACGTCAGTGGAAAGACTTGGTTCTTGTCCTCCGGCGGAATCACGTCATGCACTACCGCTGGAAACGCGACGTGCGGACAACGCCGAATGAAATCCTCCTCGAAGATCACATGCCGGCAGGGATGCCGGTTGTCGCACACGAACCGATTCCCCCACGCATCAAACGTCAGCCCGAATTGTCCGTTCCCAGAGATCGCCTCGTACTGTCCAGTGAGCGGATCGAACTTGAAGTCTCGCCCGGCGAGGCTGATGGGTTTTGGATTCGCGGGATCGTGCCCATCCTGGCGAGCGGGGGGCGTCAGCCCCCTGATGCGCTCGGAATCTGTGCCGTCCGAAGTAGGAGGCATCAGAGGGCTGAGGTCCCCCGTTCGCCTGGGCCAGTCTTTTTTTACCGCAATCACGTCGCCGCCGCGGAGGCCGTTGGCGACGTAGATCCAGCCGTCGGGGCCGAACGTGGGATGATTGGCTCGAAGCTGCGGGTTGTCTTGCTTGAAGCCGGTGAACCATGTCTCGCGCACGTCGGCCTTGTGGTCGCCGTTGGTGTCCCTGAAGTACGCGACCTCGCCCGCCAGCGTCACGATGACTCCACCATCCCACGGTTGCACCCCGGTCGCGAACAGCAAGTTGTCGGCGAACAGGTGAGCCGTCTCGAATCGGCCGTCGCCATCTTTATCTTCCAACAGCTTGATCCGCGACAAGGGTTTGGCATCTGGACCACCGAGCGGCGGCGGAACTTCCTTCGGCCCGGTCGGGTAATCACGCATCTCGACCACCCACAGCCGGCCGTGCTCGTCAAATTGGATTGCGACCGGGTCAATCACTTCCGGTTCAGCGGCGACGATTTCGATTTGCAAGTTCGCGTCGGCGAGGACGAAGTGCCTGAGCGACTCTTCCGGCGAGAGCGGGCTTTTCGGAGCAGTCCCGTTCGGCGGCGCGGCGGGATTGTCCCCTCGCGCGGCGACACCGGCCGTGAACAGAATGATCAAGAGCACGGAACCCACGACGAATGTTCGGCACACGGCGATCAGCCCTTTCGTGTTGTGGCGTCAATCAGGCGATTAACGGTGGAAGATCAGGAAAGATCGTTAGCCAACTTGATCAACGACATGGCGGCGCCGAACTCGCAGAATAGCAGCGTCAGCCCCAGGCCAATCGTCACCAGGAACGAGCACAGTCTTGCGAACTCGACCTGTGAATCTTCGTCGCGCCGCAGGCAACTCTCGAAGAACATCATTTCCGCTCCGGCCGCGACGAGGCCAAACAGCAACAGATACGGAAAAAAAACGCTTGCCAAGTCGCTGAGCTTAAACACCAACTCGCCGAAATGCGGCAATGGCGTACCAAAGCCGAGTAGCAACGCTTTCACACGCGGGGCCATGAACAGCAATGTGATTGCCAGCAGCGCCACCGAAAACAGCCGCGTGATGACGTGGCTCCACTGCAACGCGCGACGCTCTCGAAGACGCAACATGGACGCGCCGGATACGATCAACAACACCGTTCCGGCCACGTGCAGGGCGAGCACAATTGCGACTGAGGTGATGATTGTCATGGCGTCACCGGGCCCATCTGAAATTCGGGCGGGACGGGACACGGGAATTGCAACGGGGCGCTACTTCACCGCATCAACCGAGAAATTGCAACAACTACGCGGTGGCTCGCGACAGGAAGTGGCGATGCCTCTCATGGTAGCGGTGTAACGCTGTTTCACGTTCGGCTTGCGTCAGCTTGAAAACGTGCCGTAACAGACGTTCTTGAGCCGGCGTGAATTCTTGGTTGCGGCGTTCCACCGCGGAACGAGCGGTCTTGAGTCCGGCGTCGAAGTCGATTTGGTCGTCGAGTACTCCGTGCCAGATGCGGCAGAACGACGGCACATGTTTCGGCAGCAGTTCGCCGCTGGGCAAGAGCATACACATCACGCCGATCGAACTTCCTGTGTTGAACAAAGTCGCCAGCGCGGCTTTCGTGTGATCGCCAATGAAGCTGCCGATTTTCGTCGAGCCGGTATTGATCGAGAATCCTTCCAGCGGCACGCTCACGTTCGAGTAGTCGTTCTTCAGATCGCTGTTGGTCGTCAATGCTCCCAGGTTGACCCACGGGCAAACGTAACTGTGGCCCAGGAAGCCGTCGTGGTACTTGTTGACGAATCCGTGCAGGATCGACGCTTCGACCTCGCCACCGACGCGACAGAGCGGACCGATGGTTGTTCCCTCACGAATGTTCGCTCGAAACAGTTGCGATCCATGACCGATATGACACGGGCCCTCCAACCGCGTAAACGGCTGAATCACGGCACCGGCCTCGACCGTGACCGGTCCCATCCGCGCATCCAGCACGACGAATGGATCGATCTGCGCCGTCGGATCGACTTGTACCTGAGCGATGTCTCCGACGACGGCGACTTGTGCGCCGAGCGTGTGTTTCGCGGATTGCGGCGGTTGGCGCGACGTGCCTAGCCGCCGTAAGTGGAAGTCGATGCGGAGCTGCCCCGGATTGTGCCGCACCAGATCCCAGGGCCGTGCCGCCAGTCGGCCGGTGACCTCGACCGGTCGCCGCGTCCGCGCGATCCAATGCAGCGTGTCGTCCCAATTCTCCCGAGTCAGCAACCGCGCCTCGGTAGGGTCGAGCCGCAGCCAGACGACAGTTTGATCGATGATTCCCGCTTCGTTGTCCTCGACATGCTCCAACCGCTGCACGCCGTCAACATCTGGCAACCAACGCCCGTTGATGAGCAACGTCGGCTCCTGACCGAGCCACATGAAATCGTTGACACGCGCTTCGGGCAGAGCCTCTGCATATGTCTCCGCCAAGAACGGCCGCAGGAACGCTCCCCATTCCGACACGCACTGACAGCGCAGCAAACGCTCGCGCAGCGAAAACTGCCCGCAGAGCAGTTCAAACACCGGCCGCATCCAGGCGATTGGCACAAACCCGGCCGCCGCCTGATCCTCAAACAACGCGAGACGCATGGGATCGACTTGGGATGACGATGAGAAGGAAATCGCACGAGACACGGCACTCGGAAAGGGGCGGCGTTGTACCCGAACGCAGGCGAGGTCGGAAATAGCGATCTCGCCGACCCGGTGTCCGGGCGCACGACGCACTTTGCGCGTGCGGTCAGTTGGATTAGAAGGTGATTGGTGGAAATCGACGGAGTTCGGTTTCGAGGGGTGTTGATTTAGGGAGGTCCAAGGATGGCGACTCGCACGGTCGGAAAAACGAAATTGACG
>CAZPUJ010000700.1:0-8321 GCA_964589725.1 uncultured Planctomycetaceae bacterium | reverse complement strand
CGGCGTGATCGGGTCCGCGTGGTTTCCGACGAATCCTGGCTCGGCGTATGAGCTGAACGACTCGCTCGAAGCGCTGGCTCCACACAAAAACGAAATGCTCTTGATCACCGGCCTCGCGCAGGACAACGGCCGCGCGAAGGGTGACGGTCCCGGCGATCACGCCCGCGCGGCGTCGACGTTTCTCACGGGGGCTCATCCTGTCAAAACAGCGGGAGCCAACATCAAGGTCGGCATGTCGGCGGATCAGTGGGTCGCCAGCAAGATCGGGCATCTCACTCGCTTGCCATCGCTGGAGATCGGCATCGAGCCGGGCCGCACTGCGGGAAGCTGCGACTCCGGTTATAGCTGTGCCTATTCCTCCGCCATCTCGTGGAAGACGGAATCCACTCCGATGGCCAAGGAGGTCAATCCGCGTTTGGTCTTCGAACGTCTGTTCGGCGGCGAGGAATTCAACCCCGAAACCCGCGCGAAACGAGCGGCCTATCGCAAGAGCATCCTCGATCTCGTCGCCAACGACGCGGCGCGGTTGAAAGCGAAGCTCGGTCAGACCGACCAACGCAAGATCGACGAATACTTCACCTGCGTCCGCGAAATCGAGCAACGCATCGAGCAAGCTGAGGTCACCGCCAAGAACGCTCGTCCGGACATCCCGGCTCCAACCGGCATTCCGAAGGACGGCCAAGAGCACATCCGCTTGATGTACGACCTGCTGACGCTGGCGTTCCGCACCGATAGCACGCGCGTCGCCACCTTCATGCTGGGCAACGCCGGCAGCAACAAGACCTACCCGATGGTCGGCGTCAACGAAGGACACCACGAGCTGTCTCACCATCGCAACGAAGCTGACAAGATCAACCAACTGAAAAAGATCGACAAGTTTCTCATCGAGCAGTTCGCGTACTTCTTGCAGCAGATGAAATCAGTCAAGGAGGGCGAAGGAACGCTGCTCGATCACAGTCTCGTGTTGTTCGGCAGCGGGTTGGGCGACGGCAACGCCCACTCGCACCACAACCTCCCGATCATCCTCGCCGGCCGAGGCAACGGCACCGTCCAGCCCGGCCGCTACATCGCCATCGAGAAGGAAACGCCGCTGAACAATTTGTTCCTGTCAATGTTCGACCGCATGGAGGCAAAGACCGACTCGTTCGGCGACAGCAAGGGCCTGCTGAAAGAGATCGACATGTGAACGTAGCCGTCGCGCTGTCGCGGTGAATATGGCTCCGATGCCGTCACCGGCTCTTCGCCGCGCCGCTCAGGTTCCACGAGCCCTCACCGAAGAAAACCGCCTTCCCGCTCGAAGGCCGCAACAGACCGAGCAGGCAATTGATCAGCGTCGATTTCTCTGCCCCGTTGGTTCCCAGCAACCCTACTTGCTCAACACGCGAGACGTCGTGTCAGACGGCTGTGGGGCGAACGGTTCTTTCGCCAACGTGGCAGGATGAGCGTAACCGTTCCAGTTTTGCATGCTGTCGAGCACACCCAGCTTGCCGCCCAGCCAGCGTTGCAGGCGGCGCGGCAGTAGCGCGGTGATCGTCGGCAACAACTTGACTTGCCACGGCGTCCGCAGAATCTCACAGTCGGAGCGAACGGCGTCGACAACTCGATCGGCGAGAACCTGCGGTGTGAGCATGGGCATCAAGAACGGCGTTTTGACGCCGGTGAACATGCCGGTCGCAATGTAGCCCGGACAGACGGACGTCACCTGGACGTGATCGTGGCCGGTCAGAAGCAACTCTTCCCGAAGCGATTCCGAAAAGCCGAGCACAGCCCACTTGCTGGCGGCGTATGTCGTTGCGAACGGCAGCGGCATCAACGCCGACGCGCTGGCGATATTGACAATGTGTGACTGGGGCCGAGCGATCAAGCCCGGCAGAAATGTATGCGTCACGACGACGGGTCCGAAGCTGTTGACCTGGTACACGGTCGCGTGTCGCTCCAGCGGCACATTCTCAAACGTGCCGCCGCAGACGATGCCGGCGTTGTTGACCAGGAGATCGATCGGACCGTGTTCGGAATGCACGTGGTCGTGAACGTCGAGCACATCGCTGGAATTGGTCACGTCCATCGCATAGCCAAACGCTCGAACGTTGGCCTTTTGAAGCAAATTCGCAGTCTCGGCAACTCGCTCCGGATCGCGATCGGTGACGATGACTTCACAGCCGGCTCGGCCAAAACTCTTGGCCAGTTCTCGGCCCAGACCGTGTCCGGCTCCTGTGATCAGAACGCGTTTGTTGTTCAGGTGTCTCATGGTGCTGGTTCCGAGTGAACCCTTTCGGGATGTCGCGAAGGACGTTTTCGCTCCGTCGGCCTGTCGGTTGAGTATTGTCAGTTGTGATTTGTCTGTTGCAGGTGCTGATTGGAGGACGAACTCTTTTTTGGCAAGAAGTGCGCCACGAACGACGTATATGACAAGTCGGCTACTTGCCACAGCGACGGTCGGTGATACAGGTCGAACAACTTCCAGGCGATTGTTTCGGCGTGCGGATGCCCCGGCGTCCAGATCGGTTTGGGAACAACGGTCAATGGGCCTTCGAGCACAGTCTTCTCAATTGACCGCAGCCCGAACGTGTTGTGAACCCAGCCCAGTCCACTTTGTGGATCGAGCAACGTGCTGCTGGGATGTCCGCCCCACGGTGACGTCAGCAACGCGAAGGCGATGCCCGGCCACTGATTGATGCAGACCGTGCCGTACCGCAGTCGAATCAGCGCCGCGTGAAGCTCGTGGCGTCCACGAGCGGAGCGGCGGAAATCCATCGGGACCGACAACGTCGCGCACAACGTGCCCCACAGTTGTTCGTTGAGGAAATCGGTGGCTTGGCCGAGGAACTCAAATTCGTCGGTGGCGTCGAGCGGCATCTCGGCGCAGACCGGGATGAACGATTCCTCGCGGCAGAACAATGGCGAGTCGTTCGGATCGACGTCGCGAAACAAAGTCCACGGAAGTCGCGGAAGCTCCGGCCGAACCTTGGCCGCTTGCTCGTCCCATTCATCCCCCTCGCGAGCCATCGACCACGACGAACCGGACAATCGGCAACCGGTGAAGCGTTCAAAGCGTTCGACGGCGCCGGGGTAATACGCCACGCGACGCGGCAAGCGGCTGAGAATCACTTGCAGCCGACTGAGAAATTCCTCACGTTGCGGCCAGTATTTCCAAGTGACCAGGACGCGCGTTGACACGCAATTGAACCCGGCGTTGTTGACGATCGACGCCGCGACATTGTCCGCTTGGGCCTGAAGCTGCGTTGACGTGTATTGTCCCGGCACGATCACCCAAGGCGTGACATTGCCCAGTTCGCTGGTGATCGGCTTGTCGAGCAGCGGTTCGTTGTCTCGGCAACGAACATCGCGATCAGGCCCAGGCGATCCCCACACCAACGCACTGTGAGCGGCCTCCGAACCCGTCATGTGAATGTCGTCGACCAGCGGGTGCCGCGAGGCACGCTCGCCGACCTCCGAGCCACCAGTGATGATTCGCAGACAACCGGCGTCAATCAGTGGAGCAAACGCCTGACGCAAGACCGGTTCCAACGTCTCCGTCAGCGGATGTAGTTTGAGCAGCGCGACCTGCTGATCTTGGAACAATTTGCCCAACGTGTCGGCGGCGACGATGCCCGAGACGTTTCCAGCTCCCAAAATCAGGCTGGTCGACGGCAAGCGAGTTTCGGCTGGCTGCCTGGCCGCGATCGCTTCATCTTCGCACAGTCCGGCCCTCAGCCAGACGTTCGCTTGGAAGTTCACGAAGCAAATCGGATCGAACAAATCCCGGGTCACCGGCAACACCGGAACGCGCCAGCGACCGTCACTTGCTCGGGTGAGTCGCCCCGGAAGCGACATCGCTCCGGACCGTTCGATCGATCGCAGGTTGCGGAGCATCAGCCGCAGATACCGCATCGCGACGACCGGCCCCGCGAGGATTTCCTCGGAGCGGCAAGCGCTGTCCGATGGGATGTGTTTGATCTCACAAGCGGTGTTCACCCAATCGCGAGCAGCTCCAGCGACCGATTCGAAACAACGTTCGAGCAACGAAATCTTGTCTCGTGCCGTCGTGAACAGCCATCGGGTTTGACCGGCATACAACTCCGATAGGCTGCGATGCAGCTCGCCGCTCGTGTCTTCGTCACTGCTTTTCGAGTATCCCGACCACGAGTCCGGTCCGCCCGTACCGCGATCTCGCCAGCGAGAGGCTTCTGCGGAGGTTCGATTAACGGTGGATGGAGAAGTTCGGGCAATCATGACAGGTTACTCCCGAAGCGCGGCGACAAAGGCTTCTTGGCGCCGTTGGCTGTTGTACGTAGTCCTGGGCATCGTCGTTTGTAGGGGCTGTTCGTCCGCATGCTCGCGCAACTTTCGCCGCTGCACTTTGCCGAGGAAGTTGCGCGGCAAGTCCTCGTCAGCGAGTTCGACAAGTTTCGGTCGTTTGTGTGCTGCGAGTTGTTCGCCGCAGAAACGATCGAACGCTCGGCGGTCGAGCATTGTTTCCGGCTTGAGAACCAGGATCGCTTTGACCAGTTCGCCACACGATACGTCGGGGACTCCGACGACGGCAACATCGTTCACTCCGGGATAACCTCGCAAGACATCTTCAACATCGCAAGGATACACGTTGAATCCCGACGTGATGATTAAATCTTTCTTGCGATCGACGATCTTGAAGAAACCATCTTTGTCGCACGTCGCCAGATCCCCGGTGAACAGCCAGCCGTCTCGCAGCACCAGATCTGTCGTCGTCGGATTGTTCCAATATCCCAACATGACTTGAGGCCCCCGCACAACGAGCTCACCGACTTCGCCGGGGGGCAGTGTTCGTTCGCCTGTTTCGACATCGACGATCCGCACGTCAGTATTCGGCAGCGGTAGACCGATTGTTCCCCCACGGGCTGTGCCATCGAGTGGTCCGGTGACGACGCACGGACTGCATTCGGACAACCCGTAGCCTTCAACCACCTGAGCTCCAGTGTGCCGTTGAAACTCGTCCCTGATACGCTGATCAAGCGGCGCACCGCCGACTTGCACGTACTTGAGCGACTTAGTGAGTAACGGGTGCCGTCGAAAAACGTCGTTTAGGGACGCCAGCATCGCCGGAACCGCGTTAAAAATCGTCGGCTGATGCTGCTCGATCAGACGCACAATCACACGCGGAATGAATCGGTGCAGCAGCACCTGCGTCGCGGCCATCGCCGTGCCGCACATCAGGTTGGACGTCAATCCGTAGCTGTGAAAGAATGGCAAGACCGAAAGCATCGAATGCTGCCCGACTTGACCCCCGGCCCAATGAAAACACTGCCAGGCGTTAGCCACCAGATTGCGGTGGCTTAACGTGACGGCCTTCGGCGTACCGGTCGTCCCTCCCGTCGGCAGGATGTAGGCGGGGTCCGAGAGGGACGACGGCACGACCGGTTGGAGAAGCGGTCGGCTGGTGGCCAGTTCATCGTTGAAGTTGTGCTGGTTCGGACCGTCCACGGGCGGCCAAAAACCCAACCGACGCATCCGGGCAAATGCGTATCCAAGCCGCATCCAGCCTGGCAGCCGATCTTGCAAAGTCGTGAAGATGACGTGCCGCGGCTGGTAACTTCCATTCAGGACGAGCGGGGCCAGCAAGTCCAGAGTAATCACGACGCGGCAGTCGGTCGCCGACAAGATCGCTGAAATCTCCGACGGCACGCTGAGCGGGCTCAAAGCCACGACAATGCCGCCAGCCAGCCAGACTCCGTTGAGCGCGGTGAGGTATTCGGGAGTGTTTGGCAACAACAGTCCCACTCGATCGCCGGGACGAACGCCGAACCGAGCCAGCATCGACGCCACACGGCGAGCTTCTTCAGCCACCTTAGCGTACGTTAGTTGCTGCTTATAGTAATGACAGGCCACGCGATCCGGAAAGCGGGCTGCGGTCGTCGTTAACAAGCCCCACGCGGGAAAATCGGGGAATTGAAGAGTCGTCGTCACACCCGCCGGGTAGTGTGCTAGCCACGGGGCTGAGCCTTGCTCGTGATGAACTGCTAGAAGTGGATTGTGGGTTCGCATGTCATACCTCCCGGGGGCAAACCCCGTTCGGTTTCGGTACGCGCACGAACCGCCGGAATGAGACCGACGCTGACCACTTCGGCGGTGGATGTGGGGATCAACTTCAGACGTGCGAGGCTGCAGTGATTTTGACCTCAGATTGCCACCAAGTTCGCGTCGCGAGGACCGCGACTTGAACTTGAAGAGGTATTTCTGAGTATCTCCAATAATAACTTTAACGGCAGGTTGGATCGCGACAATGAGGGAAAGGAATAACATTGCACGAATTCGCCGGATGATGTCGGGATCTGATCAGTGTGCCGAGTTAACCGCCTCAACGCGCCGTCACAATAACCCGTGACTTGGCTTCGTGCTTTTCCCTGATCCTTGAAAAAACCTTCAAGATGCATCGCTTACCAAATCCAATATTCCCCAGCCCCAGTTCAGCACACCTCGCTTTGGCAATTGCTTCCGAGTGCCGTTACGATCGCGGGCATGCGTACGAATGTCCGTTCCGGTCGGTCGAGCTTCAGGAATGCGGCGGCGATCGTTGCTCAACGTCCCTTGGATGTGCCGACAGGCGGCAGTCCGGAAGTGGTCGTCAGATCGCTGGGGTTGTCACCCATCATTTATCGCAAGCGAGTGGCCGAGCTTCCCGCTCAGCCACTTCGCGCGGGTGAACTGGTCAATCTGGTCGATCAGGATCAAGAGACTCTCGGCCACGGCTATTTCAATCCCAAGTCGGAAATCGCCGTCCGAGTCGTCCGGTTCGGGACCGCACCGCCGGACGACCGATTCTGGGACGAGTTGCTTGGCAGTGCGTGGCGACTGCGGCGCGAGGTGCTCAAACTCGACGAGGTAACGGACGCGTACCGGCTGATCCACGCGGAAGGGGACGGACTCTCGGGCCTCGTCGTGGATCGCTACGGCGACACGCTGTCGGCCGAGGCGTTCGGGATTGGGCTATTTCAGCGCGGCCAAGCGATTCTCGAACGGCTGTCACGGCTCTTCGGGTCAAAGCATTGGGTGCTGCGACCGGGGCCGTACACTGAAAGCCAAGAGGGATTCACGGCCGAGACGCTCGCCTCGGAAGGCCTGCTCCGGTCAGTAGTTGTGCAGGAATTTGGCACGAAGTTTCGAGTGGAATTCAGCGGCGGACACAAAACCGGCTTCTTTTGCGACCAGCGGGACAACCGCAAGCGACTCGCCGACTTTTGTGCCGGCAAAACGGTGTTGGACTTGTGTTGCTACACAGGTGGATTCTCCGTTCAGGCCAAGCGGCTGGGCCAGGCCGCCGAGGTCACGGGCGTGGATCTTGACGAGCAGCCCTTGAAAACCGCTCGAAGCAACGCGCAGTTGAACGGTGTCAAGGCGAACTTCGTGCAAGCGGACGCCTTTGCCTACATGCGAGACATGCTCCGCATCGGACGGCAATACGATGTCGTCGTGCTCGATCCACCGAAGCTGATTCGCAATCGAGCGGAGATCGACGAAGGGACGCGGAAGCACTTTGACCTCAATCGGCTGGCGATGCAGTTGGTCAAACCGGGGGGGTTGTTGTTGAGTTGCAGTTGTTCGGGCCTGCTGCCCGAAGCCGATTTCCTGCGGATCTTGACGTCCGCATCGCGGCAAGCCGGAGAGCCAATTGGCGATCCGGACGAAACCGGCTTCGCGCGGCGCGGCCCACGCGACATGCAGATCTTGTTTCGAACTGGTGCCGCTCCCGATCATCCGGTGGCGGCCAACCACCTTGAATCGGATTATCTTAAGGCCGTTTGGATGCGACTTTCATGACGCTCGATCATCGGACTCACACCGTCACCTCCGAACAGGCCGGTCGCGTCGATCTCGTCGTCAAGGAACTGACGGGCAAGTCGCGGTCTCACGTGCGCGGGATGTGTGCTTACGGCTGCGTGACGGTCAACGGCAAGAAAGCGAGCGAGCCGTCCGCGAACGTGGCCGAAGGAGACGTTGTCGACGTGCGTTTCGATCCGCAACGGAAGTACCGCGAAAACTGGATCGAGAAATTCCAGTGCAAAACGTTCCGAGTCGTTTACGAAGACGAATTCCTGATCGTTGTCGACAAGCAGGCCGGCGTCCTGACCGTTCCCACGGAGTTGAAGAAGGGCCGAACGCTGGTTGACGAAGTCTCGAAGTATCTGGGGGGCCGCAATCGCGCGTTGGTTGTGCATCGCCTGGATCGCGAGACGTCCGGGTTGCTGGTCTTCGCCAAGAAATCTGAGATCGCTGGAGCTTTGCAGGATCAACTCCGTCTCCGTGCGCCGGAGCGTGAGTACCTGGCGCTCGTCGCCGGGCGCATG
>CAZPUJ010000699.1:0-2773 GCA_964589725.1 uncultured Planctomycetaceae bacterium | reverse complement strand
AAGCACGCCGGCGTTGTTGTCGAGATTCTGGAAGTACAAGCTCTTGGTCAGGCTGAGCTGGTACTTTTCCTTGGTCCGCAAATAGCCTAACAGCGAGCGCGCTCCATAGCCAAGCGTGCCGCCGAGCAGCCCCAAGAGCATGATGCCGTTGGAAACGCCCGCAGCCGCCACCAGCATCGCCCCCTTGATGATCTTCCAGACCGTGATGCCCACGCCGGTGAGCGTGGGCATGATGATTTTGGCGCGATCGACCAACGACATGCGGACCTTGGTCCCGGGCAGCAGCATCTCCAGGTCCATCTTGGGAATGTCTTTGAAGAGCTTGATGAAGACGTCTTGCGTGTCGAGGTGCGGCCCGCGACTGCCGGCATTCCGCAAACGCAGGATCACGACCAGCCGCTGATAGATCGGCAGCGGCACTTCTTCCCAGCGAAACCAGTTCCGCCAGTTGCGGCGCGACCGCGTGCCGGTCGTGTCGCCGCGGGCATACAGCTCCAGCCGCTCAAAGAGCTTGAAGTCGACTTCAAGATTCAGGCCCCAGTCGCTGCGATTAGCGAGTGCCACATTCAGGTCTTGTTCACTCAGCCGTCGAAAATTGGCTCGTTCCAGCAGCCAGCCGAAACGGTCGAAAAGAGCGTCGAGCTGTGTCTCGCGCGCGACCTCGCTGGCACCCGAGGTTCCAACGGTGTCGCGGTCGGGATCGAAGGGGGCATAGACATTCTTCAGGTCTTGCAACTCATGATGAAACTGAAAGTGAAACGTCGCCGCCAGTAACCGCGCCAGATTCAAGAACGCGTCGCGGTTGGCGGCCGTCATCTCCGCGCGATTGCAAAGCAGCTCCACCAGGTCCGTGGTGCGGATCGGCACGAAGTGCTCCCTGTTGCGAGCTGGCAGCGGCAGCGTGATTGGTTCGGATCCCAGGGAATTCCTGGAGCCTGGAACGGATGGCGAAGGGCGCAACTGAATCACCATTGCAAGGTTGCGGACGGAGAAATGGAGGCGGACTGTAGCGGGCGCGAGGATCTGCGCCCAGACGACTACAGTCAATTCGCAGCTACCGACCGTCACTTGCTCGGCCCCGGGCGCGACATACAGGTTGAGAAACAGCGGACCGTGCGATAGATCATCGGCGGTCTTCGCCCCAATCGAGAAATAGACGGACGTTTGCTTCCCATCCGCCACACCGAGGCGCAGGCGAATCGTCACTTCCGAATCGGCCAAGACCTTGTTGACGCTGGCCAACACCGCCGCGTTCGGCCCCCCGATGAGCGCCGGCCGACAGATCAATTCTACCAGCTTGAAGTCGTCAGTCGTGCTCGAGTAGTGGCCGATCCGCTACTCCGACGTGGCTGCGCCCAACACGGCCTCCAATTTCTGACGAGTCGCATCGTCGGCGACTTGCGCGAAACCAGTCGACAGCGAACCGCACAGCACAACGACTGTCAGAAATCCGAGTCCTGCAAAGCGGCACGCCAACGTTTTCATGGTCCATCTCCGAATTCGTGAGGACTAGCAGCCTGTTGAAATTCACCCCACTGGGCTTGCCCCAGTGGCTTGCGGGACTCTGCACTACTTTGACTCTTCCGTTGATCGAGTAGTGCAGAGTCCCGCAAGCCACCCCGACAAGCGGGATGGGGTAATTTTCAACGGACTGCTCAACAGCGCGACTCGCGGTCATCATTCCTTGACGGTCAGCAGCTTGTCTTCCGGGAAGGTTTCCAGTTCCAGTCCCTTCCACTGCACTTCTTGTGGTTCTTTGTTCGAGTGTAATTGCAGGCCGATTGGAGCTTCCTTGATGCGATCCGGTTCCGGCTCGCGCCAGTCGGAAATCAGGATGCCGTTGAGCACGAAGCGAATGCGGTTCCCTTGGGCCAAAATTTCCATCTTATTCCAGTCGTGCTGCTTGCCAACCGGTTTGGCCTTGTCGGCGTTCTGATGCAGCATTTGGCGGCCGTACAAGTCGTAGAATCCGTAGCCCGACGGATACATCACCAGATGCCCGGCGTAGGTGAACTTGTCCATTTTCTCCGGTGCAAGCCGACCCCACATCGCGATCCCGGAGTGCATCTCGGACGTCACGAGCTTGGACTCAAAGACCAACCGGAAGTCAGAGAATTTTCGTTCGGTCAGCAAGTACGTGCTGACCGGCACCGGCTCGGTGTTCTTGCCGACGATCACACCATCCACGACCGACCAATGCTTCTCATGCCCGATCCACCCAGTCAGGTCTTTGCCATTGAAGATTTGGACTTTCTCGCGCTTCCCCTCACGCGGCGCGACGACCGGGGCTTCCTTCTTCTCTTGAGCGTCGGTCTCGGCAACGCACGCAGCGAACAAACCAACGCAAAAGGCAAAGCACACAAAACAGCGCAGCAAGAGAGGCATGGCAGGCTCCTGGTTGGGGGTGAGGCAAGGTCCGAGATGGCGAGATGATTCAACTCTCGGACGACAGCGTCAAGCAGCAGCCAGATTAACCTGAAGCGTGTGCGAGGACGAAGGCTTCACGGCGACTCGATTTTTAGATTCCTGGAGCGTTCGCCCTCGCTTGCGCTGCGGGTTAATCAACTTGGGGCTGACAGTTTGCGTGCGAACTTGATATCACCTGTCGGGTTTCGAAATTTAAAATCTCCGGTCACAACTGTCCGGCTATAAGTCGAATAGAGTCAACTGAGTATGGCAATCACTTTCCAAATCCTGTTCTTTTTTGATCGAAAGAGCCTCAGAAAGCGGGGTTTTCTCGAACAAAGTCAGACTCAGGATTTGCAGAATTTCG
>CAZPUJ010000698.1:0-5950 GCA_964589725.1 uncultured Planctomycetaceae bacterium | reverse complement strand
TGGCCGAGTCCAGCGGCGCGTTGCCGGAAGTGCTGACGCATCTGGCCAACCACTACGAAAACAACGCGCGACTGCGCCGGGAGTTTGTGTCGTCGATCGCCTGGCCGATGTTTCAACTGGTGGCGGCGGTGCTGGTCATCGCGCTGTTGATCGTGCTCTTGGGCATGATCGACAGCGGGCCGGGAGGTCCGACTCTGAAGGCGCTGGTCTTCGGCCTGTCGGGTGCCGGCGGCGCAGCGATTTGGCTGACCTGCACGTTCGGCAGCGCGCTGCTGGCGTGGATCGGCTATCTCGTGGCGGTACGACTCTTCGCGGCCAAGCGAGTGCTCGATCCGATCTGGCTGCGAGTTCCCGTGCTCGGCACCTGCCTGCGGTCGTTTGCGATTGCTCGGTTTTCGTGGGCGTATTACCTCACCCAACAAACCGGTATGCCGGTCGATCACAGTCTGACGGCCAGCTTGAAAGCGACGAACAACGGCGCGTTCCAGAACGCCGCGCCGGAACTGTGCGGCCGAGTGCGCGAGGGGCAAGACCTCTCGACAGCCCTCGCCGCGGTCGGCCTGTTCCCCGAGGATTTCATTCACATGGTCTCGGTCGCCGAAACGTCCGGCACAGTGCCGGAAAGCCTGCATCGGCTCAGCCCGCAGTTTCAGGATCAAGCTCAGCGAAGCTTGAAGGCACTGACCGCCGCGATCAGTTGGCTAGTCTGGCTCGGGGTCGCCGGCTTCATCGTGTTTTTCATCTTCCGGTTCTTCTTCTGGTACGTTGGCATGATCAACGACGCCGTGCGCGGCGTCGGCGCATGATCTTACAAATGCGACTGTCGTGAAATTTCTTGACCTGCCGAAGCCCATTTAGCCGGCCTTCAATGAGCGGCTGCCCCTGAACAGCGGCGATGGCCCAAGGTCGTTACACCAGGATCTCTGAGATCACCTCGCCATGCACGTCAGTCAGGCGATGATCGCGGCCAGCGTGGCGGTAGCTGAGTTGCGTGTGCTCGAAGCCGAGCAGGTGCAAGATCGTCGCGTGAAAGTCGGGCATCGTGACTTTGTTCTCGGCCACGTAGTAACCGAATTCGTCGGTCTGACCGTAGGCCATTCCACCGCGGACTCCGCCACCGGCCATCCAAACGCTGAAGGCGTGCGGATGATGATCGCGGCCATCATTCCCCTGAGCCGCCGGCGTGCGGCCGAATTCCGTCCCAAAGATGACCAGCGTGTCGTCGAGAAGGCCTCGCGATTTCAGGTCTCCGAGCAAAGCGGCCACGGGCTTGTCGACTTTCTTGGCGTTCGACGAGTGATTGTTTCGCAAGTCGCCGTGTGCGTCCCAATAGTTGCGCGGGAAGCTGTAATTGACCTGCACGAAGCGGACGCCAGCTTCGATGAAACGTCGCGCCAGCAGGCACTGGCGAGCATACTCGTCGGTCGGCTCTTCTCCAACGCCGTAGAGCTTCTGTGTGGCCGCGCTCTCTTGCGACAGGTCCAGCACTCGTGGCGCTTCCATCTGCATCCGAAAGCTCATCTCGAAGGCTGCGATGCGAGCCTCCAAACGCGGATCATCTCCGACACGAGCGAGGTGCTCGCGATTTCGCTGCGCGATCAAGTCGAGTTGCAGCCGTTGCAGATCCGGATAATCGGCTCGCTCCAGATTGGACAACGCGGCTTGCTGAAACGGCGTCGATCCGTCGCCGATGCGCGTCCCTTGATAGCTGGCCGGAAGAAACGCCGAGCCGTAGTTCTGTGCTCCACCGTGATACAGCGAGGGACTGAAGCTGATGAAGCCCGGCAGATTCTGGTTCTCGGTACCGAGTCCATACAGCGTCCACGCGCCGAGACTGGGCCGCGCGAAGACTCCGCTGCCCGTATTCATGTTGAGCAACGCCGGCCCGTGCGAGACCTGATCGGCGCCATTCATGGAACGAATCACGCAGATGTCGTCGATCCGCGACGCGATCTCCGGGAAGAGCTCGCTGACCTCGACGCCGCTTTGTCCGTGCTTGGCAAACTTCCAGGGCGAGGCCAGCAGATTGCCGGTCGGTGCGAACTCAAACTTCGGCTTCGCGATCGGCAACGGTTGGCCATTCATCTCGGCGAGCTTCGGCTTGGGGTCGAACGTATCGACGTGCGAAACACCGCCGTGCATGAACAAGAACAGGACGCGCTTCGCCCTCGCGGGAAAATGCGGCTGTTTTGGCACAAGCGGATTCGAGGAGGCTGCATCCGCGTGAGCTGGCGACGTCATCAAGCCCAGCAGCGCGACATGTCCGAATCCGCAAGCCGCACGGCGAAGCGCTTCGCGGCGGCTGAAGGCAGATGGTAAACGGCAAACGGCGGAAACGGGAGGATGATTCATTGTTGCGCTCCGGGCTTCGAGCGGGGTGCCTTCACTTTACTCGACGTACAGAAATTCGTTCTGGCAGAACAATGCCTGGCAGTAACTTTGCCAGGCCGAGATTCTCCAGTCGGCTTCGGGACGCGGTGGCTGAGTTTGAGCTTTCTGTGCGACGAGGTAGGCATCGAGGAACATCTGGGCTTGGGCCAACTCGTGCGCCGCGAGCGTTCGGCCAAACGCGAGTTCGTGAGCCGTTTGAATTCGTTGTTCGTCAGTCGCCTTGTCATCGGACAACAATCGCTGAGCGAAGTGCTTGGACTGCTCGCGGATGAGCCGGCTATTCAGCAGAAACAGCGACTGCGACGGGACGGTCGTGTCATTTCGCAAGGCGGTCACTCCGTTCGGGTCGGCAGAATCAAACAGGGCCAACACATCGGGCAAGAGGTTTCGGACCACCGGCAAGTAGATGCTCCGCTTGAGAAAGTCGGTGTAGAAGGGATAGTTGCCCTGCATGCTGTTCGTCCGAAAACCACGTTTGTCGTCGAGGCGGTCGGCTTTCTCCCACATGATGGCCGATCCCTCGTCCGTGCCCGGTTCACGGTCGAGCTTGCCGCTGACCGCCAACACCGCGTCGCGCAGTTCTTCCGCCGAGAGCCGGCGACGCGGGAAGAACGACAGCCAGCGATTGTCGGGATCGGCCTGAGCCGACGACGCGGCTCGGCATTGCTGCTGGTACGTATTCGACAGCACGAGTCGCCGATGCATGGCTTTCACGCTCCAGCCCTGTTCGACAAAGCGGGCGGCCAGCCAGTCGAGCAGTTCGGGATGTGACGGCCGTTCGCCGCGCACTCCGAAGTTGTCGCTGGTCGCGACCAAACCGTGGCCGAAGTGATGCTGCCAAATCCGATTGACCATCACGCGCGCAGTCAACGGGTTATTCTTGTTCGCAATCCAGCGAGCCAACTCCAATCGACCGCTCGACGAGAATGTCACGTCCCCTTCTGCCGTCTGCCCTTGGCCTTCTGCCTGATCGACGACTTGCACGAATCCGCGCGGCACAACTTGTCCCAGCGTGAAGCGATTACCGCGCAGATGCACTCGCAGATTTCGCGGCAGTGTCTCCTTCGGAGCCATGACGATGAACGGCTTCTCGCCCGGTGCTTGAAAGAGCGGGAACTCCCACCACATCGACGCATTGCGGACTTCGTCTTGAAACGGCTCGGTGCTGCGAAAGATGCCGGCGAGCGCGTAGTAATCCACAGCTCGGATCGCGTCGAACTTGTGGTCGTGGCAGCGAGCACACGCGACGGTGAGGCCGAGAAACGCTCGGCCCGTGACGTCGATCTGATCGTCCACAATGTCGAGCCGCGATTGTTCCTTATCCGTCTCGGCGAGCGCCTTCGGGCCGATCATCAGATATCCCGTCGCGGTCATCCGGCGGATCCGAGCGTTCAAATCGTCCGTGGGCGGCAACAGGTCGCCAGCGAGCTGCTCGACGATGAATTGGTCATACGGCAGATCGCGGTTGAAAGCGTCGATCACGTAATTGCGGTAGCGCCACGAGTACCGCATCACGGCGTTGGCGTCGTTGGCGGTGGTCTCGGCATACCGCACGACGTCCAGCCAGTGCCGACCCCAGCGTTCGCCGTAGTGTGATGAATCGAGCAGCCGATTCACGACGTTCTCGAAAGCCTGCGGTGAATCGTCCTTCACGAACGCTGCGATTTCTTCGGGCGATGGCGGCAACCCGGTGAGATCAAACGTCACTCGGCGAATCAACGTCCGCTTGTCGTCTGGCGGCGCGGGCGTCAAGCCGTTGGCTTCCTGCTTGGCGAGAATGTACCGATCCAGCGGCGATTTGATCCAGGCTTCGTTCTTCACGCCCGGAGGAGCCGTGTCTTTCACCGGCAGGTAGGCCCAAAAGTTGGTTTCTTCAGGTGTGAACGTGGCGCGTGTCGCGGCGACTTGAGACGCCAGCATGATAGCGAACTTATCCGCGAGATGTCCTTCCACCGCTTGTCGCTCAGAATCCGTCAGTGCTTTGTTGTAGACGACGACTTCGCCGACATCGCCGCGGAAGCTGCCGGCCCAGCTCAGCGCCTTGCCCATGTACGCGCCGATGTCGGCCCGATGCTGAATGTCGGGAACGGTATCGCGGCCTTCGAGTGGAGTGTCGGCCGACTTGTGTGCCAACTCGCCGTTCAGGAAGAACCGGGTCGTGCTTCGCATGGGACCGGGCCGCTTCGTGACAGTCAGGATAATCGACTTCCCATACCGCGGCTTGAACGAGCCGGCTCCCAACGAGGCGTCATGATTCCAACCTCCCGCGAAATGCAGAGCGTGATCCTCGCCTCGATTGATTTGCACGAGCACCGCCAGCGGCTTGCCAGGATCGCCCGTCGGGTTCGCCGGATTGCCGATACCGATCACGCCATCGTACGGCGGCTGAGTCTCATGCGGTTGCAGATTGACGACGAGCAACATCGTCAATTCGGCATCGCCACGAATCGCGACCGGATTGTGGGGCGACGCCGCCAAGCCGGAACTCGGATCGAAACGGACGGCCGGACGGCGTTGCAAGGTGCTCTCTTTCGCAAACTTTGCCGGCATCCCGACGCCATCGGTTCGAACGCCCTTGGTGGCCGAGAAGTCGCGACCCTGGCCACTCTGATCGGGCCAGACAAACACGGACTCGCCGTCATTCAACGCGAGATCATCGGCTCGCAGCCAGAGCTGTAGTGACTTCGCCAATTCGCCGTCGTTGGGCTTCATCGGTGGTGGAACGACGGGTGCGCTCGGGTTCGCCTCCTGAAGCGCGGTGGTTGCGTTGGGCCACACGGCTCCCGCTTTGATCCAGGCCACCAAGTCCGCGATCTGAGCCTCAGTCAGCTTCCCATCCGGAGGCATCTTCAAGCCGTCCTCGTGCCGCACCGCGTGAATCAACCGGCTCTCCTCCGGCTTGCCCGCAACGACCGCCGCGCCGGATTCGCCACCGAGCCGCAATCCCTCGGCCGAATCGAGCCGCAACCCCCCTTTATGTTTCTCTCCTGCGTGGCATTTGTGGCAGCGTTCCACCAAGAGGGGCCGGACTCGCTTCTCGAAATGTTCGATCGCAGCACGGTTGTCCCTCGCATGGTCTTGACCGCCGCACACACTCACCAGTCCCAGCACCTGCGCCAGAACCACGGCAACAACGCTCAGACCAGAATTGCGATCAGCCGTGTACATGTTGGGGACCGCCGTTGCCTGCAGGAGTCAGTCCAAGAAGATCATTGACGCCAAGGAAAAAAAAGTTCTGCGAGATTCCAGGGCCTCCTTCTCGCCCGCAGTGCCTCACTTATACTTCGCGCGGTCCCGGATGAGATGTTTAACCCCAACCCCATCGGGATGGGTGTCGATCGGTCAACAACTTCGCACGCTGCCCGACGCGCACGCCGTTGGCGTAGCGGTTAAACATTTCACTGATGGCCGTACGAGGGTAGCCGTCCATTGTAGTGACGTGCTTTTCGGAGTGCGCAGCATGAAGCATGCTGCGAGTTGGCAGTTGTCGAGAGGTTGAAAGGGCGCGACTGGTTGAATCCGTCGAGGCGCGCCGAGGCGGCGGTCGGTCGCAGTCGGA
>CAZPUJ010000697.1:0-5258 GCA_964589725.1 uncultured Planctomycetaceae bacterium | reverse complement strand
TCACTGTCGCGCCGACGGCGGACAACAAGGTGGAAGCGAACGAGACGTTCACGTTCAGCCAGAGCGGTCTGGTCAACGGCGGGCGGAGCGTGACGACGGGGACCAACGGCGCGGGGACGATCACCAACGACGACAGCGCGCGGTTCGACGTGTCGGTTGTGAGCGGGATTTTGACGCTGGTTGACGTCGGCGGCACGGCGAATAGCCTCACAGTCACGAAGAGTGGCAGCAATTTCGTGGTGACCTCCACGGTGAGCGAGTTGTCGTTGGACGGCGGGCTTCACAAAACCAATGTCGTGCAGGTTTCGGTGACGGGGATCACCGGGCTGTCGGCGGAGATGGGGTTGGGAAACGATAAGCTCGACCTAAGTGCGATCTCGCTGCCCAGCATCGTGTTTGGGGGAGCAGGGAACGACACGCTCATCGGCGGCGCAGCCAACGACCTCCTGTACGGAGACCCGGGCGCCGATGTTCTGAATGGTAACGCCGCTAGCGACACGATCCTGGGTGGCGATGGCAATGACACGATCTTAGGCGGCAGCGACAAAGACGTCCTTGATGGCGGAAACGGTGACGACTCGCTTAATGGCGAAGCGGGCGACGACGCGCTTCGTGGCGGCAGCGGCACGGACAGAATCCTCGGTCTCACTGGCAGCGATACGATTCTGGGAGGTCTCGGCAACGACTGGTTGTTGGGCGGCGACGGAGCCGACTTGATTCTGGGCGAGGGGGGCGTCGACACGGTCAATGGTGAAGGTGGCACCGACAGCCTCACCGCCGGTGGCAACGGCCACGCGTCCACCGGCGATAGCATCCCGGAGACCACTTTTATCCTCCTCGACGATGCCTTCAGCTTCAACTTCGATAATTTGCTGACAGGGATCTAAACCCGCATGCCATGAGCCGTTCCAGCAGCGGACAGCCTGCTGGGGGGCAACGGGATCGACTTGCTGATCGGCGAGGAAGACAACGACACGCTCGCCGGCCAAGCCGGTATCGACTCGTCGTCGGGCGGCGCAGGCTCGAACACTCCTCCACGCGGCCGGAATTGACACGTTCGGTGCTGAGGCACACCAACCCGAAGCGTAAGCGAGGTATCGCGTTCCGTCCCTCGTTTACACTTCGGGTTAGTGTCAACATCGACCCCGGGCCGTAGCATTGGTCAACGTGGCGAACGGATTTGCCGATCGTTTGTATTGCAACGAGCCCTGAAATCGTGAGAAACACAGGTCTCTACGAGACACTTCTTGCGCTCGTTGACTTCGTGTCACAGCCCCTGAACAATGACCAACCCATTGGTCAGTCCGCTGCCGCACTACGGAGTCCTTGATGTATCCCCGGTTCCTCGCTGCCTTGCCGGTCTACAACGAGCAGTCGCACCTCGCCGATGTGCTGCAGACCGTCCGGCAATTCAGCTCTGAAATCCTAGTCATCGACGACGGTTCGTTGGACGCGACCCCGCAGTTGCTCCGTGAGCATTCGAAACTGCATGTCATCACGCATCCACGGAATCGCGGTTACGGAGCCGCTCTGAAGTCCGCCTTCGACTTCGCCGTCGAGCACAACTATGACGTGCTCGTCACAATCGACTGCGATGGACAGCACGAACCCCGTCTGATCCCGGCACTTGTTACTCGCGTATTTGAGGATCACACCCATCCTGCCGATATCGTTTCCGGCAGTCGATACCTCAAACACTTCGACGGCG
Source organism: uncultured Planctomycetaceae bacterium (assembly GCA_964589725.1). Taxonomy (GTDB): domain Bacteria; phylum Planctomycetota; class Planctomycetia; order Planctomycetales; family Planctomycetaceae; genus CAYSHJ01. The sequence goes on along the minus strand of CAZPUJ010000697.1, from coordinate 3,550 downwards.
ACACTCAGCCCCCCGAAGAACGGCGACGGATCAATCAAGACGTCACGGCACTGCTCAACGAACGGTTGGGTTTGCAGCTCACCGACGCCTTCTGTGGTTTCAAGGCGTATCGCGTCGATGCCTTGCCGCGGTTGAACATCACCGAGTTCGGCTACGCGATGCCGTTGCAACTTTGGGTACAAGCGGTGCGCGCCGGCTTCCGCATCGTCGAACATCCCGTGCCGCTGATCTATCTCGACGAGAAGCGCTCCTTCGGTGGCTCGTTGGACGACGCCGCGCGCCGCATGACCTATTACCGTGAAGTCCTCGACCGCGAATTGGCGGCAAGCCGCGTGTCCTTTCCGTCGAAGTGCCCGACGACGGCCACCTGCTGAGCTGCGTGAAAGGTTGAGGAGACCGAGCCGTGTCCGCCGCGTCGCCCCTCGAGACTGTCTGGGTCCGACACCGTCTCCGTGCCCCGAGCGAACAGTGCGAGACGCTCGCGATCCCGCCGCTGAACGAGATGCCCGCCGCCGTCGCCAGCAATCGCGAGCAGATTGCGTCGTGGAATTACAACTGGCTCGGTAAGCCATTGCACGATCTGCGCCGCCTCGCGCGCGAAGACGCCATCACCGCCGCGCGGCAATACACCGACTGGCTCGACTCGCTTTCGCCCTTGTCTCGTTTCCCCTCCTTCAAGAGGGAGGGCAGGGGGGAGACTCCGCGCGCCGACAACGCCCCTCTCATCCTCAGCGGGCACCAACCAGAACTCATCCATCCCGGCGTCTGGGCGAAAAACTTCACGCTCGACGGACTCGCACAATCGACCGGCGGTTGCGGACTGCATTTGATCGTCGACAACGACGCACTTCGTTCGACACGGATCGCCGTCCCAATCGGATCGCGTGCACACCCCGCGATCGAATTTATTCCGTTCGATGCCGATGCCGGATCATCACCCTGGGAAAAAGCGGTCGTCCGTGATGAAGCCCTGTTCGCCTCATTCGCCCATCGTGTCTCGTCCGCGCTGGCGTGTTGGCCGATCAGTCCGCTGCTGCGATCAATCTGGCCGGCCGCGTGTGCGGCGATCACGTCCACGAACCCGCGACGGGCCACACTCGCTGACGCCCTCACGGCCGCGCGGCACGCGATCGAGCGGCATTGGGGATTGAACAACCTGGAACTCCCCATGAGCCGGCTCTGCCACACCGAGGGGTTCGCCTGGTTTGTTTGCCGATTGTTCTCCGACGTGAGAAAGCTCCACGCCGACTACAACGCAATCGTCGAGACGTATCGTCGTGTCAATCGCATTCGCAGCGTCAGTCACCCCGTTCCCAATTTGGTCGGAGACTCCGCGACCTCGTCGAACAACTGGCTCGAAGTTCCCTTGTGGGTGTGGCGAGAAAGCGACTCTCGCCGCCAGCGCTTGTTTGCGAAAGCCACGGCTTCGCACGTGACGCTTTCCGACGGCCGCGAAGTACTGGCCAGTTTGCCACTGTCGGCTGACGGCACCGCCGACCGAGCGGTCTCGCAACTTCGCGACCTCTTCGCGAACGGTCTGAATATACGCACGCGAGCGTTGACCACGACCATGTTTGCTCGCGTCTGTTTGGGTGACATTTTTTTGCACGGCCTCGGTGGCGCGAAGTACGACGAGATGACCGATCGTTTGATCGCGCGACTCTTCGGCCTCACGCCGCCGTCATATCTGACCGTCACCGCAACAATGCACTTGCCTTTGGCATCTTGGGACGTCTCGCCCGTTGACGTCGCCGAGTTGCGGCATCGCCTTTGGGACTTTGACCACAACGCCGAGCGACACGTGCCATCAACGTGTTGGCCGGAGGCGCGTCGCGTCGAAGTCGAAGCATTGCTTTCTGAGCGTCGTGGCTTGATCGCGGAACAAATCGAGCAGGACGCGATGGCGGCGACGCGTCTCCGTCGACACACAAGATCCGAGAACTTCCAGCGATGCCGCCGACTCAAAGCCCTTAATCGTCGCTTGGCGGAACTCGCCGGGGATACCCGACGCAATCTCGTCGCCGCAGTCCAGACGGCTCGGTCCTGCCTCGACGCCAACTCGATCCTGCGAAGTCGCGAGTATTCGTTCTGCCTGTTTCCGGAAGAATCGCTGAGACCAATGCTGCTCGGCTCACGCACAACGTCGCCGCAAGCTTCCGACGTGTGAACTGTCTTCTAACGCGACACCGCACGCGGCCGAGTCTGCCACTAACCCGAAGCGTAAGCGAGGAACTGTTACCTCAGCCCTCGCTTACGCTTCGGGTTAGTGTGGGTGTCTCCCAAATGTGTCAGACTTGGCCGTGCGAGGTCTCTCATGGGGCATTGACGTCGGAGATCAATTCAATCTGTGACGTTTGGATCACTCCGCCACGTTCGAACGTGACGGGAAGCGGGCCGGGAAGCGACTGAGCCTGACGCCGGAATTCGTCGCTCGTCGTGATCGACTGTCCGCCAATCAACAGTAGTCGGTCGAGCGGTCGCAAGCCCGCGAGATCAGCCGGCGAGTGGTGCAGCACTTGTGTCAAGATGACGCCATTCGGCTCAGCCTCGTCGGTCCGCCACGTGATGCCCAGCCGCGTCGGTTCGCCCAACAACTTCAAGCCCAACTCGCGCGGTCCCGCCTCGCCCGGACGCTGCACGGTCGCCGTGACGACATTCGGAGCCGTAACCACCAACGTCCGAAAGTCGGCGAAGTCGGCGACGGCGTGATCCGCAAACTTCAGAATGCGATCTCCCACGTGCAGCCCCGCGTCGTCGGCCGGCGAACGAGGACTGACCTCGCTGATCTCAACGATCCGCTGCTTCGACAGCTCCGGTTTCCACACGATCCCCAATCGGGTCGGCGGTGTCGGCAATCGTTGCTCGACTTGTTGCTGCATCTCTTTCGTTTCGGAACGTCCTTCTGGCCGAAATGGCGGAAGCTCGTCGAACTCGGCGGCACGCACAGCCAACAACAACATCAGCCGAGCGACTCGTTGAATCCCTTCATAGTTCAATTTGTCCGCGTCATCCGACGGCCTGTGATAGTCGTCATGCTTACCCGTGTGCATCATCAACGCGGGGACTCCAGCCGCGATGAATGGAAAGTGATCGCTGTCCGCTCGGATCTCCCAGGTGAAGTCGATTGGCACTCGTACTGTGGCCGACGAATTCACCTCACTGATGATGCGCCGCAACCCCCGCGCGACGCGACTCCCCGTTAGTTCGACCCCTTCGGGCCGCAAACGGCCAATCATGTCGACGTTAACCACCAGCTTGACTTGTTTCAGCGGCACGGTTGGCGACGACAGCCAATGCTTCGATCCCAGCAGTCCTTTCTCCTCGCCGTCCCAAAACGCGAAGAGCAACGTTCGTCGCGGTGATTGCGGTAAGGCCTGGACCGCTTCGATGACCTCCAATAAGCCGGCCGTGCCACTGGCGTTGTCGTCGGCCCCGTTGTGGATGTACCCGATCGGCCCACGACTGTTCTTGGAGTTGCCGAAACCGACGTGATCAAAGTGGGCACAGACGATGACCACTTCGTCACGCAAGCGCGGATCACGTCCGTGAA
>CAZPUJ010000696.1:0-2536 GCA_964589725.1 uncultured Planctomycetaceae bacterium | reverse complement strand
CTCGTATTTCATCCGAATTCGACGACTGAAATCAACCATTGGACATCGGAGTCATGCCTCCCAAAATCCACCGCGGAATTGTCCTGCGGTTTCTACGACAAGGTGCCTCTGCAGCGACAAGGCGGATGAACCCACTTTCTTGGGTTGCGGGCGAAGCCCGCGCCAAGAGATGTAGCGCTCTCGAGTTACTTAACGCGGGCTTCGCCCGCAACCTTGCTCCCTCTCCCCCGCATCTGGGGAGCGGGCTGGAGTGAGGGAGTTCATGCGCCGGTGGAGCGCTCGGCCCCCTCACCCTAACCCTCTCCCCCGCGGCGGGGGAGAGGGGACCAATTGCGCGCACGGCGCGCATCAATTACAACCGAATACTCCAGCGCCGAAATTGGCTGCGGCCTCTGGTTGAGGCTCTCGCAGTCAGCCGGTAGTCTGCTGTCGTCCGTCTTGGTGTGAATTTCGATTCCCCGATTCACTTGGAGGAGACTTCCATGCGTTGCTGGTTGATGGCGGTGTGGGTTGTGGGTGTGTTGGTTGTGAGTGGTCGTGGCAGTGACGCCGACGATCTGCCGAAGCCGACCGGCGATACGATCGTCTCGCCGGATGCGAAGCTCGAGTGGCTGTTCACTCGCTCGGCCAAGATCGAAGGGGGCCTGACGGAGGGACCGGCCGTCGCGCCGGATGGGTCGATTTATTTTTCAGACATTCCATTCGGCACCGACAAAGGAATGATTTTGCGGTTCGATCCGAAGACCAAGAAGACGGCGGTTTTCGCGGAAGACAGCGGCAAGTCGAACGGATTGATCTGCGACGCTGAAGGGAAACTACTGGCGTGCGAAGGTGCCGACTTTGGCGGTCGCTGCGTGTCTCGCTGGGATTTAAAGACCGGCAAACGGACTGTCGTGGCCGACCGCTATCAGGGCAAACGGTTTAACGCGCCAAACGACATCTGTGTTGATCATGCGGGGCGGATTTATTTCACCGACCCGAAGTACGTCGGCGCCGAAGCTCGCGAGCTGGAACATCGTTCCGTTTACCGCATCGACCGCGATGGCACGGTCGTCGAGGTCACTCACGAGGTCTCGAAGCCCAATGGTCTCGCGATCAGTCCAGACGGGAAGACGTTGTACGTCGCCGATCATGACAACGGTACCGACCGCATCGGCTCCGACGAGAAACCAAAGCCGGGCGTGATGGCGATTCATGCCTTTCCTTTGGGTTCCGACGGCAAAGTCAGTGGGCCTCGCAAGACGATCTTCGATTTTGAGGATCAGTCTGGCTGTGATGGGATGACCGTCGATGAAAAAGGAAACGTGTATCTCACCTCGCGCGGCTTGAAGCGCCCGGGCGTGTTGGTCATCGACCCGAACGGCAAAGAGTTCGCGTTTATTCCGACCGGACCGGCCAATCAACAGGCGAATGCGACCACCGGCATGCCGAGCAACGTGGAGTTTGGCATCGGCGACGAAGCGAACGTCTTGTATGTGACGATCGACAAGAGTCTGTTTCGGATCAGGCTGAAGATCAAAGGATTCCACGTCCAATACGCCAAAAAATGATCGCCACGTCAGGCAAAGTGTCTCGCGTCTCCAGACCGCTCGTCGGCCTTTGTCGAGCGGCCTATTCGTTTGTTTTTCCCCCGAGTTGCCCGCTGTGTCACCGAGAACTGGAATCTGCCACGCTGCCAATCGACGGACACAGCGTGACTCCGATCTTGTGCCCCGACTGCACATCCGAGGTCACGCCACCGGCGGGAAATCGCTGTCAGCGCTGCGGGGAACCGCTCGGACCTCACGTGCGCAGCGACGCGGGTTGTCCGATGTGCCGGCCCAGAGAGTTTCGCTTTGAGCGTGTGGTACGGCTAGGGTTGTACGACGACTTGCTGCGTGACGCATGCATTCGCGGCAAAGCTCCGCAGAACGAACCGCTCAGCGCGGCATTGGCCAATTTGCTGTGGTTGCTGGAACGTGCAGCGCTGGACGCGATACGGCCTGACGTGGTCGTGCCCGTGCCGCGGCATGTGGTCCATCGCGTGCTGCGACCGCATCATCAAGCCGAGACGCTATCGCGCGTCTTGGCCAAGCGATTACGCGTGTCGGAAGCGCGCCGGTTGCTCGTCAAGAATCGTCTCACGCCCGATCAGTCCGACCTGCCAGCCACGTTGCGCAAGCAGAACTTGAAGGATGCGTTCGCCGTGTGGTTCGGGCGAAGTCAAATCGCGGGCAAGACGGTCCTGCTGGTCGACGATATTTTGACGACCGGCACGACGGCCAACGAATGCTCGCGAGCGTTGTTGCGCGCGGGCGCGAAGCGAGTCATCGTGGCTGTCATCGCCGTCGTGCCGCCGTCACGCTCGTAGCTCCGGCTTCATCCTGTCAAAGCCACCGGAAGGCGGGACGACGAAGGACGGACTACTTCATGAAGAAATCCGACGGACCTTTACAGGTATAGTATGGATACACCACGACTCCGGCCGGCTGATTCTGTGGCGGGTACACAAGGTTCTGCGGCTGCTTGTAGTCGTAGGTGTGATGATGCGTCGGCA
>CAZPUJ010000695.1:0-3114 GCA_964589725.1 uncultured Planctomycetaceae bacterium | reverse complement strand
GCGACGTTGCTGCATCGTTCGGCCTCGTCCATGTAGTGCGTGGTCACGAACAGCGTCACGCCGCGACTGGCGAGTTCGAACAGCAAGTCCCACAGGTCGCGTCGCGCGACGGGGTCGATGCCGGCGGTCGGCTCGTCGAGGAAGATCACTTCGGGATCGTGGATCAACGCACTCGCCAGCGCGAGCCGTTGCTTCCAACCACCGGAGAGCGTGCCGGCCAATTGTTCCATCCGGTTGCCGATGCCGGTGAGATCTTGGACGACCGACATCCGTTCGGACAAGCGGTCGCGATCAAGTCCGTAAATGCGGCCGTAGAATTCCAAATTTTCGCGTACGCTGAGGTCGGCATACAGACTGAACTTTTGCGACATATAGCCGATGCGGCGTTTGATGAGTTCGGCTTCGCGTGTGACGTCGTGGCCGAGCACCGTGGCTTCGCCCGCCGTCGGCCTGAGCACACCGCAGAGCATGCGAATGATCGTCGACTTGCCGCTGCCGTTCGGACCCAGCAATCCAAAGATAGCTCCGCGCTGAACAGACAACGACACGTCAGCGACGGCGACGAGTGCTCCGAAGCGGCGACTCAGATGCGACATTTCGATGACGGGTGAGGACATGTCGTGTTCGTGGGGGGGGGGGATTATATCTACTGCGCGCGTTCGTCTTTCTGGTTCCCTCTCCCCCACATTGGGGGAGAGGGGACCGGAACACACAGGTGCGCTGTCATATCATTTCATCGATTCCTCAAACACGACATCGGCTGAGATTCCGGGGCGAAGCCGACCGGCCGTTTCCTCCAGCGTCACTTTGATGCGGAAGACTTGCTTGGATCGTTCTTCGGGAGTCTGCACATTTCCTGGCAGAAACTCGGCTTGGCGGGAGATGAATGTAATCGTGCCACGGAAGCGTTCATTCGGCAGGCTGTCGACGGTGACTTGCACCTCTTGGCCGACCTTCAGGTTTAAGCGGTTTTCAGGCACGTACGCGCGCACCCATAAGTGTGACGTGTCGACCAGTGACAGCACGGGCGAGTTTGCACCGACCAAGTCTCCCGGTTGCAGGTCCAGCGCTTCGACGACGCCATCCACGGGAGCGGTCACGCGGAGTTCGTCAAGTTGCCGCTGGATGGCGTTCGCCGCTGCAGTTGCCGATTCCACGGCGGCTTTGGCTTGAGCGACCTCTTCGCGGCGGTATCCGTTGCGTTTGAGTTGCCACGCCTGGTTCGCTTCGTCCCACTGAGCTTCCGCCTCTTCGAGGTCTTCTTCGCGCGTGCCTCGTTCGTACTTTTCGAATTCGGATCGGCGAACCTCCAGCAACGATTGCTTGACTCGCAACTCGGTGGCGGCTTGGTCCAACTCGTCCGGCGTGGCGGCCTGCTTGGCGTACAGCGCTTCGACGCGCTGATGCTTGAGCTTCGCCAGTCCCAACTCCCCTTGAGCCAATTCGACCTGCGAACGGACGACCGCCAAGTCTTCCGCACGTGTGCCGTTCTTCAGCTTCTTGACGAACGCGGCCAACTGATCGTGTCGAGCCTTGGCTTGAGCGATCTCTTCGGGGCGAAACCCGGCCGTCAGTCGCTCGAATTCCGCTTGAGCCTCAGCCAACAGCGCATCCGCTTGAGCCTTTTGCTCCAAGAGTTGAAACGGTTCCAGCTCCACGAGCAGTTCGCCACGAGGCACCGATTGGCCTTCAGCGACGGGCACGGCTTTGACGCGGCCGCCAACTCGTGAGCCGACTCGAACCTCGTCACTTTCGATGAAGCCCGACACTTTCAATGGGCCGCTGCGTCGCTGACTTTGAAACAGCATGATCAGCAATACAACCGAAACAGCGGCGATCGCCAGCAAACGCTTCTGCATGAAAAGTGGCACCCGCAGAAAAAGTGGATGACTTGTCGGCGTGACCGGCTCACCACGTTGTTGATTTGGTTGCGTCCGAGCGAAGCGAGGCTGCGTCGTTTGAGCGAGCTTGTTGACGGCCAGCGCAGGCCATCGTAGCTTGACGGCACACATCGAACGAGGTTCGCGTCATGTTTTCCGAGAACTCTCCCCAGTCCGCCGCGGCGATGTACGAGTCGCTTGTGGAAAGTCTGCCTCTGAGCATATTCCAAAAGGACCGTCAGTTCCGGTTCCTGTTCGGCAACCGGCGGTTCTGTGAGGCCTTGGGGCGGACGCTGGACGAGATTCGCGGTCGCACTGACTTCGATTTCTTTCCGTCGGAGCTGGCGGAGAAGTATCGCCAGGACGATGCCCGGGTTCTGGAAACGGGAACGTTGTTCGAAGCGGTCGAGCAGAACACCGGTGCCGACGGACTGACTCGCTACGTCCAAGTCTTGAAAGCGCCGATCCGTGACGGTTCGGAGCGCATCATCGGCGTGCAGGGGATTTTTTGGGACATCACCGATCGCAAGATCGCCGAGGATCAACTGAAGGACGCGCATGCGTTCCTCGACTCGATCGTCGACAACGTGCCGATCATGCTGTTTGTCAAAGAGGCCGAACAGCTTCGCTTTGTGCGGTTCAACTGCGCTGGTGAGGAGCTGTTGGGCCTGCGCCGCCAGGACGTGCTGGGCAAGTGTGATTTCGATTTGTTCCCGCGTGACGAAGCCGAGTTCTTCATTCAGAAGGACCGCGAAGTCCTGGCCGGTGGGGCGATGGTCGAGATCCCCGAAGAGATCATTGAGACCCGGGATCATGGAACTCGGATTCTCCACACCAAGAAGATTCCGGTGCTGGACGTCAACGGCCGGCCGCGATTCCTCTTGGGGATTTCCGAGGACATCACCGAGAAGCTGCGCACGGAAAAGGCGCTGCGCGAAGCGAAGGAGGTTGCCGAGGCGGCCAGCCGCGCGAAGAGCGATTTCCTGGCCAACATGAGCCACGAGATTCGCACGCCGATGAACGCGGTGCTGGGTATGACGGAGTTGTTGCTCGACACGCCGCTCGATGAATCGCAGCGCGATTACCTCCGCATGGTGCGTGAGTCGGGCGAAACTCTGCTGGACTTGATCAACGACATCCTGGATTTCTCCAAGATCGAATCGGGAAAATTCCTCCTCGATCGCATCGAATTCAACCTGCAAGACACGCTCGGCGATACGATGAAGACACTGGC
>CAZPUJ010000694.1:0-7874 GCA_964589725.1 uncultured Planctomycetaceae bacterium | reverse complement strand
TTCAGCGTTTTCGGCTCGGAATCATCGAGTCCGAATCGCATCCGCAGGATCATGGCTTCCCGCGAGTCCATCGACTCCAACATCTTGTAGACGTGCGTGAGGTTATCGGTTTCGAGCATCTCGTCTTCAGGCCCTTTTTGCCGCTCGTCGGCGACCATCTCGCCCAACGACCAGCCGCCGTCGCCCTGCTCGGTCTGTGGCGTCGAGTTGTAAAGCTGAATCGCCTTTTTGACGATGCGGAGCTTCTTCATCGGCATCTGCAACTCATGAGCGATCTCTTCGGCGGTCGGTGGTCGGTCCAGTTCATCGGTCAGCTTGGCCGTCGCTCGACGCCACTTCGACAGCAGTTCGACCATGTACGCCGGAACGCGGATTGTCTTGGCCGAGTTCACAAGCGCTCGCTTGATCGACTGCTTGATCCAATAGCTGCCGTACGTGCTGAAGCGAGTGTTCATCGTCGGGTCAAAGCCCTCGACGGCACGCATCAGACCGAGATTCCCCTCTTCAATCAGGTCTTGAAGCGGCAATCCCTTGTTGGAGTAGGCGCGAGCGATATTGACGACCAGTCGTAAATTGGCGCGAACCATGCGGTCTCGGGCTTCGGAATTTCCGTCGGCGATTTGATAGGCAAGCTCCTTTTCTTCATTGGCCGTGAGGAGGGCCGTTTCGTTGATTTCGCGGAGATAAGTCTCCAGCGGAGTTTGAACTCGAGACGTGGATAAACGGCGGCGAGTCGTTGTTTGCATGAAAGTCCTGCTAATTCTTCTGACTGGAGAAACGAGAAGTTCGCAGCTCGAACGTGGCGTCAACGGGACGCAAGTGGCTCACTTCACGCGAATCGAAGTCGTCGAGCCATGACCCAGAGAAGCGGTTGTCGTGTGGGCTGGGCCCACTCAGAGGAGGATCAATTCGGTGAGCCTGTCTCACCAGTCGTCCGTATGAAACCGCTTCGTGGCTTCGATTCCCGCGGAAGTTCTGCCAAGAGTTATCGACGGGTTTAGAGAGAAGCCTCAGACTGAACGGCCTAAGTCGAATCAAACAGTCGCACTGAGGTGGCAAGAAGACGAGTCATAACGGCCAGTCGGGATACTCCAGGCCGCCGCAAAGTTTGACTCGACACAGTCATTCCCTTTGAACCGAACGTTCGCTTCAGCCGGACCAAGTTCCACATCCCACCTGCTCGCGGTAAAACGCCTCACTGGGGGTCGTCGGGGGTCGTCGATCACACACGAAGAGCATCCTCGACAAATCCCGAACAATTGCGATTACTATTGTTGGCGGCCGTTTCTGTTCACCCGGCTCCCTCTCCCCTCGGGGCGAAGCTGAGAGATCACCAAGGTCTGCCGCTCACACTTCAAGGTCATCAGTCAAGCGACTGCAACATGCCCTCAACACTCACCTCGCGTCATATCCTTCTCCGCAGCCTGCGACATCACTGGCGATCGCATTTCGCCGTCGGATTCGGTGTCGTCGTGGCGGCGATGGTCATTGGCGGAGCGCTGATTGTTGGCGACTCCGTGCGAGACAGCCTCAGAATGCTGACTTATGTGCGATTGGGGGCGGTCGATTTCGCTCTAGTCAGTCATCGTTTTTTTCGCGAGGAGTCGGTCGCCGCTCTGCGACAGCAGCCGGGGTTTGCGGATCGGTACAGCCGCGAAGTTCCCGCCTTGGTCTTTCCGGCGAGCTTGGAACGGAGTGCCGGCCAGTCGAATCGCGCGGCAGGCGTGACGTTGTACGGTTGCGACGAACGGTTCTTGCAGGTGGTGGATTTTCAATTCACACCACCGCCGACGGCGGGCGGCGTTGTGCTGAACTCGAAATTGGCCGAGCAACTGCGGGCCGCACCGGGGGACGACATCACGGTCTGGGTTGAGCTACCGGCGACGATTCCGCGCGACAGTTTGCTCGGCGGCAAAGAGCAGCAGTCGTCGCAGGAATTGCGGCTGAAGGTGGATGCCATCTTGCCGGCGGATGTCGCTGGCGGCCGATTTAGTCTGCAACCGAGTCAGCAGTTTCCGAAGGTCGCGTATGTGAACCTGCAAGCCTTGCAGAAGGCGTTGGACTTGGAAGCGGTCGAGCCGTCTCGTCGCAATCCGCAGCGCAAATTCGCGAGAGTCAACGCGTTGTTCGTACATAGTCGAGGCGTCGTCCGCGGGCACGGCGTGCAGGCGGTCGAGTTGGCTCAGGAGCTGACCCGAATGTTCCGGGCGTCGCTTTCGCTGGACGATTTGCATTTGCGGCTCGTGCCGAATGCGTCGGGCCGATACGTGTCGCTCGAGAGCGAGCGGATGATTTTGGAAGACTCGCTGGTGCAGACCGCCGAGCAGGTCGCCGCCAAGTTGAAGATGCAGACGTCTCCTGTGCTGGCGTACCTCACCAACGAGATCAGCCGCCTCGGCGACAACAGAAAGTTCTCGATGTACTCGATCGTCGCAGGCGTGCCCGAGCCGTCACAGTTGTCCGCGCCGTTTGGGCCGGTCGTCAGGACGAATGGCTCCGCACCGCCTCTTGGGAAGGACGGCGTGTTACTCAGCGAATGGCTCGCCGAAGACTTGGGCATCACGGCCGAAGACCTCAAGGCTCCGGATGACTCACGGCCGAAGGTGTTGGTGAAGTACCACCAAGTCGGCTCGCGCGGCGAGCTGCCGGAAGAGCAACTGATGTTTGAGGTGCGCGGCATCTTGCCGCTCGACGGTCAGTTGGCTGGAGATCGAGGGCTGACTCCCACCGTGCCGGGCATCACTGACGCCGAGACGTTCAACGATTGGGAGCAGCCGTTTCCAATGCAGCTCAGCCGCGTGACGAACCGCGATGAAGACTATTGGGACCAGTTCCGCGCGACTCCGAAAGCATTCTTTGACCTCAACGCCGCGCGCGACTGGTGGTCCAGTCGCTACGGCTCCGCGACCTCACTACGACTGGGCGTGGCAAACGGCTTGACAGGAGCCTCGCCCTCCCGTGAATTGGCGGCCGATGGTCAATCGCTGGAGCAGACTAGGACGAACTTCGAGTCGGACTTCTTGAAGGCTCTGCCGATGGAGTCCCTGGGCCTGAGCATCCAGCCGGTGAAATGGCTCGGCTTGCAGGCGGCTAGTGGGACGACCGATTTCTCTGGTCTGTTCATCGGCTTCAGCTTTTTCATGATCCTGTCCGGCTTGATGCTCATTAGCCTGCTGGTCCGGCTGGGAATCGAACGGCGGGCTGGGGAGATCGGTCTGTTGTCGGCCATCGGTTTCTCGCCCGGGAGCATCGGACGTTTGTTGTTGTCCGAACAGTTTGCGGTGGTCTTGCTCGGAGCTGTGATTGGCGGCGTCGCGGCGGTCGGCTACGCGGGGCTGTTGATTTACGGACTGCGAACCTGGTGGGTCGGTGCCGTTGGGACGACTGAGTTGCGACTGTCTGCTCAACCCGATTCGTTGGTCAGCGGCTTCGTGATGACACTACTCGCCGCCAGCGGTTCGGCATGGTGGGGCTTGCGCGGGTTGCGAAAACTTTCGCCGCGAGAGCTTTTGGCCGGAAACACCGAACTCACCGAGCGAGACGAAGCACGCTCTGCGCGTCGCGCATGGCTGCGACGAATCGCCAATCGGTTGCTGTTACTGAGCGTCACGATCATCGCCGTCGTGGTTGCCTTGGGGATGCCGGCCAAGGAAGCATTTTCCGGGTTTTCGTGGTCCACCGTGTTGTTCTTCGTCGTGGGCATGAGCACGTTGACCGCCGCGCTGTGCGGCTTCGCCGCGTGGCTGAACGGAGACCGCTACGCGTCAATCATCGGTTCGGGACAAGTCGCGCTGCTGCGATTGAGCTTGCGGAATGCGACTCGACAACGGCGCCGCAGTTTGTTGTCGCTGGCATTGATCTCGACCGCGACGTTCCTATTAGTTGCTGTCGCGGCTGGGCGACGCAATCCAGCGGTCGAGTCACCGCACCTCCAATCGGGGAACGGCGGCTTCCTGTTCGTCGCCGAATCCTCGACACCATTGATTCACGACTTGGGCACGCCGGAGGGACGCAACAAACTGGATCTCCGCGACACGAGGCGAGCTGGGGACGCCAGCCTCTCGGTTGATCCGAAAAACGCAGCCCCGCGGAGCGACCAATCCACCAGAGGGCTGACGCCCGCCGCTCGCCTGTTAGATTTGATGACGGTGGCATCTTTTTCCGTTCGCTCCGGCGAGAACGCGAGTTGTCTGAATTTGTATCAAACTCGACTGCCGACGATCTTGGGCGTGCCCAAGGAATTCTTCACTGACTGGTCCGATCGCTTCAAATTCGTCAACACGCTACGAAGTAAAGGCGAGCCTTGGATCCTTCTGAAGGAACCGGAGTCGGACGGCGCGATCCCCGTTTTTGGCGACATGAATACGCTAATGTACTCGCTGCACAAGGGAGTCGGCGACACGATCAAAGTTCCCGATGATGCGAACCCGACGGCGACGCTACGGATCGCGGGGATGCTCGACAGCAGCGTCTTTCAAGGAGTGCTGCTGATGTCGGAGGCGAACTTCCGGAAGCTGTTCCCGGAGCAAGCAGGCTTCCGGTACTTCCTGATCGGAGACCGGCGATTCGAGAAGGACGGTCGAGCGTTTTCGAAAGAAGAGGCTCGCGAGTTGTCCGATCTGTTGGAGACGGGCCTTGCACCCTACGGCGTCGATGTCGAGCCCATCGGCGATCGCTTGGCGAATTTCCTCGCGGTGCAGAACACCTACTTGAGCACGTTTCAAACGCTCGGCGGCTTGGGCTTGCTGCTGGGGACGTTCGGCCTCGGCACGGTCATGCTGCGGAATGTGATCGAGCGCCGCTCGGAGTTGGCACTGCTGCGCGCGGTCGGTTTCCGGCCGGCATCCATTCGGTGGCTGGTGCTATTCGAGAATGCGTTCTTGTTGGCCTGCGGATTGGTGGTCGGGACGTGCTCGGCGCTGCTCGCGATGCTGACGCATTTACTGAGCACGGGAGCCGACGTGCCGTGGTTGTCGGGAGCGGGTTTGTTGGTCGGCATCTTCGGAGTCGGACTGTTGGCCGCGACCGGCGCGATGGCGGAGGCGGTGCGGACACCGATCGTGGCCACGCTGCGCGGTGAGTGACGGTTGAGCATCGACATCGGATGAGGCGGCCGGCCGGCAGATTTTCGATTGCCGACCTTCGATTGCCGAATTGTTGGCCGCTCATTTGGCAATCAGATATCGGTTGCTCGCTTCGAGAAGACAGGTCGTCAATAATTCGCTCTCTCCAACGAACGACCGCCAAGCACTTGCTCGCGAGCGGACACGCATCTGGGAACGAAGAATCTCTTCGACGATCATCAGTTCAAGGAAACTCATTATGCGACGAATGCTGGCTCGTTTCGGGTGTTGGTTCGTGTCGGCCACCGTAACCGTATTTGCGGTGGGAAGTACGTCCGCGCGAGCGGCTGAGCCGGCAGACGCTGTTCCGGAATCCGCCTGCGTTGCCATTCGCCTGAAGGCTCCGCGAACGACGCTGGACAAAGTCGGCGATTTTGTGAACGAGGTCCAGCCCGGTTTCGGTGAGGCGGTCAAAGCGAATCTGCCGGCGCTGGGGCTGACGATCTCCAACCCGACTCTGGCGGGCGTGGATGTGGAGAAAGACTGGTGGGCGATCGTATTCGCCGAGTCGCAACAGAAACCGAAAACTGTCTTCGTCGTTCCGACGACCGACACCGACGCCCTGAAAAACGCGCTGCCGCCGGGGTTCCAGTTTTATTCCGCCGACAAGCTAGCGATCTATTCGGACGACGAAGAGATCGTCGGCCAAGTCCGCGATCGGTTGAGCGGCAAGGGGACGGGTCTGTGGTCGAAGCTCGACGACTCGTCCAAGAAACTCTTCGAGGCGTCCGACGTCGCCGTGGTCGTGCATCTGCGTCAGCTCGCGAAGGCGTTTGAGAACGAACTGAACGAAGCCGAGCCGCAACTGAACACGATCCTCACTCAGATCACCGCCGCTTCGCCCGAGCCGCAGCGGCAGCAGCTTGAAATGATGTTGGGCATGTACCGCGAACTCGGCAAAGCGGCGGTGCAAGGTGTTCGCGACTCGCACAGCCTGACGATCGGTGTCACTGTCTCGAAGGACGCGATCCGCGTTGAGGACTATGTGCGAGTGATCGAGAAAACGGCGACCGCGAAATTCTTGAACAATCAACCGACCAGCGAGCTGACGCTGCTGAATCAACTTCCGGTGAACAAGCTGGCATACTTTGGACTGCGAGCGGATATATCGGGAATGGTCGATTGGTCGATGAACATAACCAAAGCCTGGTTGGTCGGAGTGACGGACGAGCAACGAGCCAAGATCGACGAGTCCATGAAGCAAATGCGCGGTCTGACGTTCGGTAACATGGCGGGATTCTTCGACCTGGACCTGATGTCGGACGGAGCGTTGCGAGCCGCCTCGATCGCCGAGGTCACGCCGGCCAATCGCATGCGCGACATCAGCCGCTCCATGTTGACCGCCATGCGAGAGATTCAAGCTCCGGGTTTCAAGCAGACAATCACGCTGGAACCGGCCGTCAAAAAGGTTGGCGGCGCGGAAGTCGATCGACTGACGATGAAGCAAGAATTTGATCCAGCGACGGACCCATTGGGCATTCAACAAAAAATGATGTCCTTGCTGTACGGCCCCGATGGCATGCAGCAGTGGATTCTGTATCAAACCAATCGGACCGTGCAGACCTTTGGCGGCGACACGGCTCAATTGGAAGAGGTGGTGCGCGCGATCGACACGAAGAGTTCCCAGAACTCCGCTGTCATGGCTGCGCGAAAGCGGTTCGTCGAAAAGGCGAACGTGATCCTGCTGGGTGACCTCGCGCGGGGCATTGCCAGCGGCGTCCAACTGGCCGCTCGCGAAAAGGTGCTGCCATTCTCGATTGACGCCGAGCAAATCGACGGACTGCAACTTAAGCCGTCGTTCATCGGAATCGCGGTGGCCTGCGAGCCCTCGGCCGCGAGATTCCAACTGGAAATCCCGGTCGCTCAAGCGCAAGGCATCGCCAGGATCGTGACGCTGATCCTGACTCAGGCACGAGCGCCGCGAGCAGCGGAGTAACCGCCTGGCCTCCGTCGCCCCGACAAGACAAGCAGCCCGGCTTGTCTACGAAGCTGGGCTACCCGCTACTACTCCTCAAACAAGCGAACCCCACCGGGCTTGCCTCGGTGGAAACGGGCCTTTGCACTACGAGTGTGTGAGACAAGCGTAGTACAGAAGCCCAAAAACCACCGAGGCAAGCTCATTGGGGTGTGTGTCAATGTCCCCCGCGTTCGGTATTGCTCGGCCATGTCGCGAAAGAAGGGTTGCACGTCTGCTTCGAGCGACGGCGCGGCAGAACGCTGACGAATCGCATCGAGATCGGCAGCTCCGGTCGCTCAACGCTGGCTGACGCGCTGTTCGGCAGGCTTCTCCGTGGCCAATGCCTGTTGCAGTTTTTCCAGCAACGTCTGCTTGCTGTAAAAATCACGCAGCACGAACGGGTGCGTCGGATCGCCGCCGGGGAAGATCATCAAGACGGGAATGCTTTCGCTGTCGACGGCGCTCAGCCAACGCGTGACTTCCGGCGCATAGCCAGTCCAGTCCGCCTTCAGGGTCAGGACGTTGTGTTGCTTGACGAGTTCCTGCGTGTCCGCCGTGTTGAGCGCCAGCTTCTTGACGGTCTGACACGTCGCGCACCACTTGGCAGTGAAGTCAATGAGCACTGTGCGACCGCTGAGCAACTCAGTCTGGACTCGCTGGCCAGTGAACGGTTCCCATTTCAGGTCGTGAGCGCCCGGCTTTTCACTGGCGAGACTAATCGCCAGCCAGCAACCGGCCACGGACGTCAGCGTCGCCATCGAACGGACAAACCAACGTCGACCGTTCGGTGAGTT
>CAZPUJ010000693.1:0-9139 GCA_964589725.1 uncultured Planctomycetaceae bacterium | reverse complement strand
CCTGGATGCAACCAACGTCCACTCAGCCGACGACCGTGTTGTCGAAGATGGACGAAGCCAACGCGCATCGCGGTTACGATGTGATCATGGAGGGTGGCAAAGTCGCGAGCCATTGGGTGCATCACTGGCCCGACAGTGCCTTCAAGGTCATCACCAAAGATCCGGTTTCACTGAAGGAATGGCATCACGTGGTCGTGACGTATGACGGCTCGCGGAAGGCGACTGGCGTGAAGATCTACGTCGATGGCAAACCGCAGCCGCTCGACGTGACGACGAACAACACGGTTGCTGGCACGCTGCACACGGACAAGCCGTTTCACATCGGCCGGAGAAATCAGTCAGCCGCGTTTCAAGGTCGCATCGACGACGTGCAGATCTACTCGCTGGAACTGACCGCCGAGGACGCGGCCAATTTGGCCTCCGGCCAATCGCTCGAACGACTGAAGGAAGTTCTCGCCGTTGCGCCGGACAAACGGACCGAGACGCAACGAGGCGAGTTGAGAGAGTTCTATCTCGACCGCATCGACGTCGAGACTCGAAATCTCAAATCTCAGATTTCAGAGATTCCGCGTCAGCTCGCCGAGATTGACAAGGCGATCCCGTCGACGATGGTCATGGAAGAAATGTCGGAGCGACGCCCGACGTATTTGTTGCGCCGCGGCCAGTACGATCAGCGAGGCGAGCAAGTCTCTTCCCGAGTGCCGCAGGTGCTGGCGTCGGACGAGGAAGCCCGGCTTCTTGAAACAGCGGGAGGTCTGACTCGACTCGATCTCGCCCGTTGGCTCACGAGCCCAGATCACCCGCTGACCGCGCGCGTGGCGGTGAATCGTTGGTGGGAGATGCTCTTCGGGACCGGCTTGGTCGAGACGTCAGAAGACTTCGGCGTGCAAGGCGCGTTGCCGAGTCATCCCGAATTGCTCGACTGGCTGGCCACGGAATATATCCGCACCGGCTGGGACACGCGCGCGATGTTGAAACTGATCGTCACGAGCGCGACGTATCGGCAGTCATCGGCGGCGTCACAAGAAGGGGAGATGGGGCGAGGGGGAGATGGGACGAAAGGCAATGCGGTTCGTCTCCCCCTCTCCCCTGCTCCCTCTCTCCCCCTCTCTGCCACCAACATGCAACTCGATCCCCACAACCGGCTCTTGGCTCGCGGCCCGCGTTATCGTCTGCCGGCCGAAACGGTTCGTGACAACGCGCTGGCTGTGAGTGGCTTGCTGCGCGAACGGCTCGGCGGTCCGAGCGTCAAGCCGTATCAACCGGAAGGCTTGTGGGAGGACGTGTCGGTCGAGCGCCGCGAGAAATACGTCCCCGATTCGGGTGACGGTTTGTATCGCCGCAGCATGTACACCTTTTGGAAACGGACCAGCCCACCGCCCGGCATGTCGACGTTTGACGCTCCGGACCGTGAGTTCTGCGTCGTTCGCCGTTCGCGCACCAACACGCCGTTGCAGGCGCTGGTGTTGCTCAATGATCCAACGTTCGTCGAAGCCGCGCGGAAGTTGGCGGAACGAGTGATGACTCAAGAGGTCGGCTCCGATGAGGCGCGACTGAACCTCGCGTTTCAGATCGTCGTGTCTCGCGAACCGAATGCCATCGAGCGAGACGTCTTGCTGACGACATATCGCGCGGCGCTCGATCACTTCCGGCGAGATACTACAGCGGCCGAGAAACTGTTGAGTGTCGGTGCCTCACCACGCGACAGCCGACTCGACGCTACCGAACTCGCCGCCTGGACAACAATCACCAGTTTGATCTTGAATCTGGACGAGGCGATCTCCAAGACGTGAGGCCAGCCGCATGTTTCCGCTCGCAGACTTCCGAACTCAACTGACTCGCCGTCACTTCTGCGGTCGAAGTGGAACGACGCTTGGTTCGGCGGCTCTCGCATCACTGCTCACGCGAGATGCCTTGGCCGTGCCGTCAACGACTCGGGGGACCAGTCACGTCGCCGCTGGGGCTCACTTTGTGCCGAACGCGAAGCGCGTTGTCTATCTCTTTCAATCGGGTGGGCCGTCACATTTGGAGTTGCTGGACTACAAGCCGGAATTGAAACGGCTGCATGGGTCCGAGTTGCCCGACTCAATTCGGCAAGGTCAACGGTTAACCGGCATGACGTCCGGGCAAAAAAACTTTCCAGTCATCGCGCCGAAATTTGGATTTCGGCAGTACGGGCAGAACGGAACCTGGCTCAGCGAACTGCTGCCGCACACGGGGCAAGTCATCGACGAACTGTGCTTGATCCGGTCGATACACACCGAGGCGATCAATCACGATCCGGCGATCACGTACATTCAAACGGGATCGCAGCAACCGGGTCGGCCGTCGCTGGGCGCGTGGGCGAGTTACGGATTAGGCAGCGAGGCGGACGACCTGCCGGCGTTCGTCGTGCTCATATCGCACGGCAGCGGACGTGACGCGAACCAAGGTTTGCTGGAGCGGCTCTGGGGCAGCGGCTTCTTGCCGTCGAGCCATCAAGGCGTGAAGCTCCGCGGCAGCGGCGATCCGGTGTTGTATTTGAATAACCCACCGGGGATCGACCGCGCGCTGCGGCGCGAGATGCTGAATGGGCTGGCCAAACTCAACGAACAGCAACTCGCGCAGTCGGGCGATCCGGAGATTGCGACGCGCATCGCCCAGTACGAGATGGCGTTTCGAATGCAGGCGTCGGTCCCGGAACTGATTGACTTCTCGTCCGAATCGGCCGCGACGTTTGAAGCCTACGGCTCGGAAGTGAAGACGCCGGGAACTTACTCTGCGAATTGTTTGCTCGCGCGGCGGTTGCTCGAACGAGGCGTTCGCTTCGTGCAGCTTTATCACCGCGGCTGGGACCAACACGGCAGCTTGCCGACGAACATCCCCAAACAATGCCACGACGTCGATCAGCCGCAAGCCGCGCTGATTCGTGACCTCAAACAACGCGGCCTGCTGGATGACACGTTGATCATTTGGGGTGGCGAGTTCGGTCGCACGGTTTACGGTCAAGGTGGCTTGCAAGCCGATTACGGCCGCGACCATCACGGTCGCTGTTTCTCGATGTGGCTGGCCGGAGGAGGCATCAAACCGGGCGTCGTGTACGGCGAGACCGACGACTACGGCTACAACGTGGTTCGCAATCCGGTCCACATTCACGATCTCAACGCGACGATCCTGCACTGCCTGGGTTTCGACCACGAACGCCTGACGTACCGATTCCAAGGCCGCGACTATCGGCTGACGGACGTGCATGGCCACGTCATACGCGAGGTGCTGGCATCAGGGGCATTGACATGACGGCCTCGGTTCAAAAGTCCGCAGCGCAGCCGAGCGAGCCGTCTCGGTCTCACGAACCAAACGATGCCGCGCAGCCCGTCGAGTACGCTCACGCGCACGGCGTGGTGCATCGCGACATCAAGCCCAGCAATTTGTTTCTGGCGAAGGTGAGTAGCGGAAGTCGTGAGACTTCCGACCCGAACGCCAGAACTCTCACGAGTTCTGCTACCTATACCGTCAAGGTGCTGGACCTGGGTCTGGCTCGGTTGCAGGGGGACTCGCCCAGTCACGCCGCGATGGCGGAGACGGCGCTCACGCAGTCGGGACAGATTCTGGGCACGCCCGACTACATGGCTCCGGAGCAATGGGACGACACGCACGCCGTCGATCACCGCGCCGACTTGTACGCGCTGGGCTGCACGCTGTTCTTCCTGCTGACCGGCCGAGCACCCTACACCGACGGCAGGTCTCCCGCCGACAGCGAACCCACGAAGACAAAGGGAGACCTACGGTCCAACGCCAGTGCGGGGTCAGGAGACCCGCGCACAGCGGTTGACCCGCGCACAGCGCTTTTGAGCGGCCCGGTGCTGCTGACGGGCGTCGATCTTTCCGGGCTGCAAACCGTGAAAGACGCCGACCTCGCCCGTCTCGCCGACTGCACCAGCCTCCGCGAGTTGCACCTCCACAACGCCAGCCTCACCGGAGCCAGCCTCACCGGAGCCTGCCTCCCCCATCTCCAGCGCCTGACGCAATTGCGAATCCTCTACCTCGGCGGCCTACCCATTCAGGACCACGATCTGGCGGTGCTCCGCGAACTTCCACAGTTGGATGTGAGTCTCTGCCCCCGCATCACGGACGCCGGATTGGCCGCACTGGCCGACCTCCCCGCGCTGGAGACGCTGCACCTGAACGCCATCCCGATCACCGACGCCGGCCTGCCGCACCTCCACAAGCTGAAAACGCTCAAGTCCCTGAACCTCACTGAAACCGCCGTCACCCCCGCCGCCCTCGACACCCTTCAAGACGCCCTCCCCTGGTGCCGCATCCAACACCCGAAATCGCTGTAACCGGGGGTTCCGTGGCGGTGTGTTCGGTCGCGATGTGTTTCGGTTGCAGCGGATTGATCGCGATGTGTTCGGTCGCGGAGCGACCACCGAAGGTAGCCGTGGGTTTCAACCCACGGTCGGCAATCGCGCCAACCAATTTCGTCGCGGAGCGACGATTGAATCGTCACCACGCGCCCGTCCGCCAATTGGATACGTCTCATCACCACGGATTCAATCGTCGCTTCGCGACGAACCAATTGCGCGTCATCGCAATCCGTGGGTTGAAACCCACGGCTACCGTCAATCGTCGCTCCAAGACACAATGTTGCGACTGCGACGGAATGCGACCTTGGTGGTCGGCTCAACGAGATTCTGTCACCAACGACTTGAGGGACGCTGGCATGGCCAACACGTACACCGTTCTGCATTATCACGTCATCTTCAGCACGAAGCGCCGCGAGCACTGGATCACGCCGGAAATCGAGACGCGCATCTGGTCCTACTTGGGCGGGATCGCTCGCGACAACGATCTCAAGGCTCTCTGTATTGGCGGGATTGAAGACCACGTCCATCTTCTGGTCGGCGCACTGCCAACCAGGGCACCGGCGAAGGCCGCACAAGTCATCTCATCAAGGGCGGCTGGGCATCGGAAGGGTCAGGTGTTCTGATATCTGTTTTGGCCTCGCAATCCACCCGCGACACCATTCGCCCGCCAGTTGGCCCATCATGCTTTCGCCTCGATTCGCAACGCCAAAACAGAAATCAGAACACCTTCCCCCGCACCCTGCGCTGTTGTGATCCGGATCAATCGCTCCAACCCAATCGTCGACGGATGCCGGCCCACGGCTGGATGTAGGTCAGGAACGGCAGGCCATCGACGGTGGCTTCACGGCGGCCGGTGACTCCGTCGACGGCGGGGCCGTGGGTGACGAGGTGTTGCAACGCGGCTTGATGACGATGTTGCGTCCAGGGCTTGATGACATCGACGCGGTCGCGAAGCAGACAAGTCGCGGCGGCGAGGACCATCGCTCCCCAGTTGCTCGTGCCGGCGATGATGTTGAAATCGCAGGGGATGCGACAGGGCACTCGACCGGCGTGATCGCCGGAGAGGCGGCGTTGCAATTCCCACCAAGGGATCGCTCCCATGCCGATCTCGTTGCCGCCGTCGCCGACTCCAATTGTCTTCGCGGCTGAACGAAATTCGGGCAGTCGTTCAAAGAGGCGATGCAACGGAGCCGTGTGTGCGTCGATGCAGTCGCCGCGCATGTTGTGGCAGCGGTTGTGATGTTCGGGAGCGACGTCGGCGAGGAAGGCCCTGGCGAACGGGGGCCGTGAGGCCCCTGATGCATCAGAGTCCCCCGACGTGATTGCCGGGTTTAAGAACGCATCAGGGGCGTCAGAGTTCCCCGGCGCGATTGCCGGGTTCAACGCATCAGGGGCCTCACGGCCCCCGCTCGCCAAGAACTGACGTGCGATCGACTCCGGCGTGTGGCTGGGGCCGACTCGTTCGACGGCGATGAGATGCGTCAGGCCGCGCGCAAAATCGGATTGCAAGAACTCATCACACCAAGGCTCAGCCTTCAAGGGCGAGATGAAGACCCGTTCGAGCGGAAAACCGATGCCGTCGGCGGCGGCTTGCAACGCGGGGCCACAAGGTGCGTCGGTGATCACGATGGCGTCGATGCCGATGCCTCGCAGGCAACTGGCCAGGAACAGGCTTCCGGGCGGGCCGTCGGTTTCGGCGGCGGGAGGTTGGGAATGCGGGATGAAGAAGCCGGTGACGATGGCGACTCGACGAGCCTTTGCGGCGAGTTCGCATGCGGCGGCGGCGAGTTGTCCGGCACCGAGTCGTGCGGTCTGCTCCGCCTGTTTGGGCGGGCTGCATTCGGTGCTGATAAGTCCTCGTCGCGCCGGGTCGCGATGGATCAGACGCTCGAAGTCATCCAGGATCGCCGTGTGATCGGCCGATAATTGTGGCTTGGATGGAGTGGCCGCGGCGGGCGGGTTCTCGCCGCTGAGAAACGAATTCACGGCCTGCTCCTGAGTTTGAGAAATCTGGTCGACCTTCGCTTGGAGAGGTTGCCCAGTAAGTACTCGTTCGCCACAATTCGCCGCTCTTTTCCTTCGCCTTTACCGCGCGGGTCGCGCGGGTCTTTATTGGGCGCGTGCATCGACATGGCTCAAGAAAAAATTTCGACGGCTGACATTCTCGCCAAGATCCGAGCCGAGAAAAAGGGTGCTGATGCAATCGCGTCTGCGGTACCAGCGCCAGCACCGGCTCAAGCTGCCGAAGCGTCGGCGCCGGAAACGCCGGTTGTCGCGCCGGCACCCGCGGCTCCGAAGAAGTCGGTTCCTGCCGCGAAGCCTGGTTCAACGTCCGATATCTTGGCCGCGATCCGAGCGGCCAAAGGGGGAACGCCTGCGAGCGAAGCCGCAGCACCAGCGGTAGCGAAAGTGGCACCCGCGAGAGCCGCGGCCGTGGCATCCAGCGATGGGCCGAAGCTGTCAGTCGAAGAAATGCTGAAAGCCGTTCGCGGCGAAGCAGCGGCTGCCGCGGTTGTTGCAGCTCCGGCTGCTCACGCGAAACCGACTCTGCCATCAATCCCGGTCAAGCCTCCGGCCGCCAAAGACAAGAAAGAGGCGGCTGGAAGCGGTCGTCGCAGTTTCATTGCGGTCTGCTTGTCGCCGCTGGTGATTGCTTGGAGTTCGATGGTGGCGACCACGATCGCGTCTCTTTTGGCGACGGCGCGAATGATGTTTCCGAACGTGTTGGTCGAGCCGCCGACGAAGTTCAAGATCGGGTCATCGAGCGATTATCCGCTGGGCACGGTCAGCACGAAATGGCTGGCGGCCCGCGGTGTCTGGATCGTGCATACCGATCAGTACAAGAGCAAGAACACGATTTACGCCTTGGCCTCGATCTGCACGCACCTCGGGTGTACCCCGAACTGGCTGGAAGGCGAGCAAAAATACAAGTGCCCGTGTCACGGCTCGGGCTTTTACATCACGGGCATCAACTTTGAAGGGCCAGCCCCGCGACCGCTCGAACGAGTCGGCATTCGTGTCGCGCCGGATGGGATGTTGGAAGTCGATAAGAGCGTCAAGTTCCAGGAAGAGATGGGGCAATGGGAAGACGCGGCCTCGTTCGTGGATGCCGCGTTGGCGTGATTTGGAGTGATCCATGTCGGTTGGTGACTACATTCGCGAATCGCAGATTTGGAAGAGCATCTTTCGGCATCCGGCTCCTTACGATCGCCGTAATCGCGTGGTCGTGATGCTTACCAACTTCTTCCTGCACCTGCATCCGGTGTCGATCAAGCAGCAAGGCATCGCGCTGTCTTACACGTGGTGCATGGGCGGGATCACGTTCTTTCTGTTTCTGGTCGAGACGATCACCGGCGTGCTGCTGATGTTCTATTACCGACCGACGCTGGAATGGGCGTTTAACGACATTCTGGCTCTGCGCGACGTGACCACGTTGGGCATCATGCGCGAGATTCATCGGTGGGGTGCTCACGCGATGGTGATCACCGTTTGGCTGCACATGTATCGCGTCTTTTTGACTGGCAGCTACAAACCGCCGCGGGAGTTCAACTGGGTCGTCGGTGTGCTGCTGCTGGTGCTCACACTGCTGTTGTCCTTCACGGGGTATCTGCTGCCGTGGGACCAGTTGGCGATTTGGGCCATCACCGTCGGATCGAACATGGCTCGCGCGACGCCTGTGTTGGGACATGAAGGCCCCGGCTTTCAGATTTTGAATCTTGGTGGATACGACTTGATCACAAACGCCAGCGACGCACGCTTCCTGTTGCTCGGCAGCCGGTTTGTGGGTGAAGAAACATTGAATCGATTTTACATCCTGCACTGCGTCGCGATCCCGTTGGTGGCGGCGGGCTTGATCGCCATTCACTTCTGGCGAGTTCGCAAGGACGGCGGGATATCGCAACCTTTGTAACACGCATGAAAACTCACGCCACTGGGCTTGCCCCAGTGGTTCAACGGCTTCTGCACTAGGTCGGCGAGTTTTCGAAAATGAGTAGTGCAAAGGCCGTTAAACCACCGAGGCAAGCTCGGTGGCGGCAAGGTCATCAAAGGAACCGGAACAGCGGATGATGAACGCTCTCCCACACATCACTTCCTGGTTGACCCTGGGGTCGGTGGAACCTCATCCCGACGTCACGCCCAGCGTGATCTTCGGTCTGGGGTGGCTGTATCTCATTCTGTTCGCCATGAACTTTGTTTGGACTTGGCGTTCGTTCCATGCCGGCAAGCATTTCAAGATGCCCGAGGCGTTTGGTGGTCAAGAAGTGCCCAACGCTTTGCTTTGGGCGGCTTATTCCACGGCCTTGCTGCTCTTGGCTGTCACGCACTTCACGTGTGCTTCGCGTCCCGAGTTCGCGTTCGTCATGCCGACGGCTCTGAAGGGGCCGATCAATTGGCTGGTCGCAAGTCCGGTGAGGTACTTCCTCATCACGATGAGCGTGTACGCGGGCCTGATCGTGTTTCGTCGTCCGTTGGCCAAACCGACGAACGGTTGGGTGTTGCTCAATGCCTCGCTGTTGTTCCTGACAGTCAGCATGACCGACTGGGACTTCCGGCAGATCGTCGGCAAGCCGGACAACGTGCCAATCGTGGCGATGCTGTTCATCGTGGGCTACTTCACGTGGTTGTACTTCTATCGAGCGAACGAGAACGATCAACGCAAAGCCGAAGGTCGGCCCGTCGTCGAGGCGGACAAGAACGAAAAAGTACTGGTGTGGCCGGACTTGGTGTACACGGAAATGATCTGCATGATCGCCGTCACGGCGATCCTGGTGCTGTGGGGCATCGCGTTGCAG
>CAZPUJ010000692.1:0-5302 GCA_964589725.1 uncultured Planctomycetaceae bacterium | reverse complement strand
GGGAGAACTTGACCGGACGATGTTCGGCCGCACGATGAAGTCCCCAAAGCAGGACGGACCGAACGCGAACATCGGCGAGATGACGTACGTCTTCGATGACGCTCGCCGCAGCGTCTACACGCCGGTCTTCCGCAACCGCCTGCTGGAAATCTTCGAGGCGTTTGACTTCGCAAACCCGAACATCTCGCTCGGCCGCCGCAACGTCACGACGGTCTCGACGCAGGCGCTCTATTTGATGAACAGTCCGTTCGTGATGGACCAATCCCGCGAAGCTGCCCGCAAGTTGCTCAGCCAAGCGAATCTCACCGACGAGCAGCGCGTTGTTTCCACCTATCGCACCACTATCAGCCGCGAGTCGACTCGCCGCGAACGCGACCTCGCCTTGCGAATCGTCACGCCCAGTGCCGAGAACACCGTCCCCAGTCCCATCGCCTGGGAACGGCTCTTCCAAGCGTTGTTCGCCAGCGTCGACTTCCGATATGTCGAATAGGGCATACCATCTTGTAATCTTGGACCGAGCAATGGAATTCTTCAGCGCCCGTTTGCTATTCGTCATCCTGGTTGACGATGGACGGCCTCGAAAGAAGATTGATGGAAAAGAAGTCGCGTCTCGGCTTCACTATCAGGTCTCCCGAGAACCGATCCCCGCCAATCGGAAGTTCCATCCTGAACGTTCAAAGCCAACTGGAAACATTTAGCCTGTTGATCGCAAGAAGGTGAGTTTCGATGAACCTTTCCTCGTTCTTGCCATCGTCTGTTTCTCGTCGTCACGCCCTGCAAACGCTTGCCTGTGGTTTTGGGCATCTGGCACTGACGGGACTCAGTCGACAAGCCAGCGCGGCCACGAATCCGCTCACGCCGAAAGCGGCTCATCATGCGCCGCGGGCGAAGCGAGTCATCTTCTTGTTCATGGCCGGCGGCGTGAGTCATGTCGATTCGTTCGACAACAAGCCGCTGCTCGACAAGCTGGATGGACAGATGCGGGAATTTGATGACGCGCGCACGCTAGCCAAGACCGGCAGGGTCGTGCAGCACCGCGTGATGAAATCGCTGTGGCGGTTTCGGCAGCACGGCGAGTGCGGCCGCTGGGCGTCGGCGTTGTTTCCGCAGACGGCTCAGCACGTCGATGATTTGTGCGTCATTCGGAGCATGCACACGGAGGGGATCGCTCACGGGCCGGCAACGTTGTTCTTACACACGGGCTCGACGAACTTGATTCGCCCGTCGGTTGGGGCGTGGGTCAGTTATGGCCTGGGGACGGAGAGCCAGAACTTGCCCGGATTCGTTTCGATCTGTCCGGCGATTGCCAACGGCGGGCCGCGCAACTTTGGCCCTGCCTTCTTGCCGCCGGTCTATCAGGGGACGGCGATCGGACGCGCGGGCATTCCGGCGACGGAAGCTCGGGTGCGGTATCTGACGAACGATCGGTTGTCGGCCAACGAGCAGCGCGAGCGTTTCGATCTGTTGCGAGCGTTGAACGCCGAGCAACTCGCGCGACATCCCGGCGACGCCGAAACACAGGCGGTGCTGGATTCGTTCGAGTTGGGCTTCCGCATGCAGAATCATGCTCCCGAAGTGTTCGACTTGTCTCGCGAAACGAAGGAGACATTCGCGTTGTACGGCATCGGCCAGAAGCCAACCGATGATTTCGGACGTCAATGCTTGATGGCTCGACGACTGGCGGAATCGGGCGTGAGGTACATTCAAGTCAACTACAGCGACAACTCGGCGAACCCGGCTTGGGATCAGCACTCGAACATGCCCAAGCACCTTGATCACGCTCAGGCCGTTGACTTGCCGATCGCTGGACTACTTACGGACCTCAAGCAGTGCGGTTTGCTGGACGACACGATAGTCTGGTGGGGCGGTGAATTCGGACGCACGCCGTATGCCGAGAAGAATGGTACCGGCCGCGATCACAATCCCGGCGGTTTCACCGTGTGGCTGGCCGGCGGGGGCGTGAAGCCCGGCTTCGTGTACGGCGAGACCGACGAGTTTGGTCATCACGCCGTGCAAGACAAAGTCCACATGCACGACTTACACGCCACGATCCTGCATCAGTTGGGCCTCGATCACGAACGTCTGACGTACAAATACGCCGGCCGAAACTTCCGGCTGACCGATGTGGCAGGGCGCGTTGTGACGGACATTCTGGCATGAAGCTCGTCGTCTCGCCTTGAGGCGGCTTGGTCATCCGCTCAAGGCGGGACGACGAACTCCCAGGCAGGGACATCATGGTTGACCCGGTCTCACCCACTTCCGAAGGACAACGCTCTCCGAGTGATACATTGCCGGTGCTGATCTCGTTTGTCGATGCTCAGCAGCGGTATCGCTTCAACAATGGGGCATGGGCCGATTGGTTCGGGATGTCGCCAGCGCGTCTGCAAGGTCAGTACGTGCGCGAGGTGATCGGCGAGGAACGCTATCGCGCGATGTTGCCGTTCATTGGACAGGCGCTCGCTGGGAGACAGGTTTCGTTCGAAACCGAATTCTCGACGGTCGACGGTCTGCGTCGGCAAGGGCAAGTCGTGCATGTGCCGCAAGCCGGCGCGGAAGGAAAGATCACCGGGTTTTATGAGCTGGTGCTGGACATCACGGCGCTGCAACACAGCCAGCAGGCGTTGGCCGATTCGCAAGCGTTGTATCGGTCGCTGGTCGACAACTTGCCGATGTGCATTCTGCGGAAAGACGTCGCGGGGCACATGACATTTGCGAACAGCGAGTTCTATCGGTACAGCGGCAAGACGCCGGCGGACATTCTCGGCAAGTCAGACTTCGATTTGTTTCCCGCCGACTTGGCGGCGAAGTATTGGCAGGACGACCAACGCGTGATGGAGAATGGCGAGAGCTTCACCGACATCGAAGCCCATCGGACTCCCAGCGGCGAGGTGAAATACGTCCAAGTCATCAAGTCGCCGGTGTTGGATGCGAACGAGCAGACGGTGGGCGTACAAGTACTATTCTGGGACGTGTCGGATCGGAAGCTGGCCGAGGAGCAAGTCCGCGAGAGCATGGCTCGCAAGCGGGCGATCTTCGAATCGGCTTTGGACTGCATTGTGATCATCGACCAGCAAGGGAACATTGTTGATTTCAACCGCGCCGCCGAACAGGCGTTCGGCCACCGTCGCGATGACGTGCTTGGCCAGAACATTGACGAGTTGTTGTTTCCGAAACAGGTGCGTCAGCGGTCTCGCGAGAACCGCGATCGCTACGACCAGCAGCACGAAGAAGGTTCGCTGATCGGCAAGCGACAAGAGACACTCGCGGTCCGCAAGTCGGGTGAGTCGTTCGACGTCGAAATGGCCATGCAGGCGATCCCCATGGGTGGCAAGACGATGTTCGCCGTGTTCCTGCGCGACGTCACGGCGAGAAAGAAAGCCCAGGAAGAATTGGCCGCGAAGAACAAGGATCTCGAATCCTTGCTGTACGTGACGTCGCACGACCTGCGTGAGCCGTTGCGGTCGATCGAAAGCTTTTCGCGGTTGGTGAAAGACCGATATTCCGACAAGCTGGATGAGAAAGGGAACGACTTTTTGCAGCGTGTGATCGACGGGACTCGGCGGTTGGACCGGCTGGTCGAGGACGTGCTGATGTTATCTCGCGCGCAAAGGTCAGTCGAACCGATGGACGGTATTTCGATGTCGGACCTGACCCATGAAGCGCTTCAACAACTCGAGGGGAAGGTCGAAGCCACGCAGGCCCACGTCAAAGTGCATGACGGCTTGCCGACGTTGCGAGTCGATCGCCGCTGGGCGCGGCAAGCGATTTACAATTTAGTGGCCAATGCTCTGAAGTTTGCGAAGCCTGGCGAGCGGCCAGACATCGAGATTGCTCCGTATCGCCCGCACGCTGATGAGCCATCTGGTGTTGGCTTGGAAGTTTGGGATCGTGGACCGGGCGTAGGCGCCGACGATGCGGATCGGATCTTCGGTTTGTTTCAGCGAGCCGTTGGCAATGACATCGAAGGGACCGGCGCGGGACTCGCGATCGTCCGCCAAGTCGCCGAACGTCACGGTGGCAAGACCTGGGTTCGGCAGCGAGAGGGGGGCGGCAGCGAGTTTGTGATCACGTTTGGCTGAGTGTACGTCTATCGCAATCAGGAGCAGCAACATGGCTATTGTCAACGACATCTTGAAAAACAAGGCAGGTCAGCCAGTGCATACCGTCGACCGTGGCGAAACGGTCTTGTCAGCCACCCACCGCATGAATGAGCACTCGATCGGAGCGCTGATCGTGACTGAGAACGGCCAGATGTGCGGCATCTTCACCGAGCGTGACGTGCTGCGGCGAGTGGTCGTGGAGCAACGCGATCCGACCCAGTCGCGCGTCGGCGAGGTCATGACGGCTCACCTGGCTTGCTGCTCGCCGGACACGACCATCGACGACGTCCGCTCGATCATGCGAACTCATCGCGTCCGACACTTGCCGGTGGTCGGCGCTCAGGGCGAGTTGCTGGGCATGATCTCGATCGGCGATCTCAATGCTTTTCTGGCCAATGATCGCGAAGTCACAATACACTTCCTCAACGAATATCTGCATGGCAGGACGTGAGGCTATTTCCGCTTTATCGCCTCGATTGCGGAATTGAAGGGCCTGAGTTTTGGAATTCTTCGGAACCGAAGCTAAGATTTGGCACGTCACAGGCTGTCGTCTGCCGGAGGCCCGTTTCGCCTTCGGTTCTTTTCCTGTTCCGCAAGATTCTTGAGGTGTGCGATGGCGTCCAATGTGGGTGGGGCCGGAAAGCCCCTGCCGCAAGAGCCGACTCCGCCGAAATCCGGCGCCGGCTCGAAGCCGTCGTCTGCGCCGGCGAGCAAGTCAACGGAGATCCTTGCCGCCAAGGGTACCTTGCCGAGCAAGCCGTCCAGTCCCTCCACGCCGCTGAGCAACCTGAAGAAGATCGGCCGCTTCACCATCATTAAGAAGCTGGGCCAAGGTGGGATGGGCATTGTGTTCCTGGCGAACGACACGCAACTCAAACGGCAAGTTGCCCTCAAGGTTTTGGCCAAGGACAAGGCCGAGAACCCCACGCTGGTCAAGCGCTTCAAACAGGAAGCTCAAGCCGCCGCGCAACTGAAGCATGACAACATCGTGGCCGTGCATGACGCCGGGGAGGCAGACGGCTATTTGTACATCGCGCTGGAATTCATCGACGGCACCGATGTACATTCAATGATCAGCAGACGTGGTCCCATGCCCGTCAAGCGATCGCTGGAGATCATCAAGCACGTGACGCTGGCGCTGTTGCATGCCCACGAACGAAATATCGTGCATCGCGACATCAAGCCGTCGAATCTGCTGGTGC
>CAZPUJ010000691.1:0-10515 GCA_964589725.1 uncultured Planctomycetaceae bacterium | reverse complement strand
ATGGCGCGACGATACATCGGCACCAATCGGACTGTCAATGAGGCGAAATAGCGCCCGGCAGCGTGTTGAAATCGGCGGTACGGATGCCGCCATTCGGTTCAGACGGAGCGTGGCCAGTATCCCATTGCGACTGGCCCTTATCGCTTCGTGCGTCATCCCGGCTACGCCGCCTCGCTCTTCGCGATGCTGAGCGGCGGCTTGGCGCTCGGCTCCTGGCTGGGGATGCTGCCGATCTTGGTTTTCGCTGGTCTCTTTATTCGCCGGACGCTCTTGGAGGATCGCCTGCTGCACCACGAACTGCCCGGTTACGCCGAGTACGCGAACCAAGTCCGCTACCGGCTGATCATCGGAGTGTTTTGAGCGGCGCGCGACGTTACGACAGTGCGAGGAACGATACAACCGGATCCGCCTCGAATGCCAACAGGTCAGCCAGGCGGATCCGTAGCAAGTCCGCAACGTCAGTCGTCGAGCAGTTCCCCAAGCGGACCCAGACCACCTTGGGTGGATGGCCCCGCAATACGGCGCGCTGTTGGAAGTCCGAATCTTTCGAGACGATCACCAAGCCCTCTTTCGCTGCATAGCCCCAAACCACTGGGTCGGCACCGGCGGCCATTCCAGTGTTCCGAACGTGTTGCGAGCCAGGGAACTCGGCGGCCAGCAGCGTTACCAACCGATGCGATAGGTTTTGATCGAAGAGCAGTCTCATTGGATCGGAACCACGCGCAGCCGCCGTTCACGATCCGCGGCGAACGCGAGACACGCCCGAATGTCCTCTTCGGTAAGGTCGGGGAAGTCCGCCAGAATCTCGTCGACCGACATCCCGGAAGCGAGATACTCCAAGATATCTTGGACGGTCATGCGCAGCCCGCGAATACACGGCTGCCCACTGCGCTTGTCTGGCTCGATTGTGATTAGGTGTGAGTAGTCCATGGCGCGACGATACATCGGCACCAATCGGACTGTCAATGAGGCGAAATAGCGCCCGGCAGCGTGTTGAAATCGGCGGTACGGATGCCGCCATTCGGTTGTGGGCAACGGGAGGCAGGATGCCGTGTGTTTGCCGCCCAACGACCAAGCGACCTGAAGGGTCGAGGTCTGTGTCGGGTTATGCTGCGCGGGCAAAATCTAAATAGGCCCGACACGGTTAATGTACACGTTACCCACGCCCTTGTGCCTGACCTGAAAGGTTGAAAAGGCAGGCACCACCATCGCAAACGAATTGTGCTTAACAGCCACTTTCTGCAGATTCACGTCGCTCCAGGACACCGAAGCGCTCGCGACCGTGAGCTTCTGCGGCCCGATGTAGACGATGCCGAGGATCTCGCCGCTGTCGCCTGTATTCACCACCTCGATCCGCGCCGCCACAATGATGTTGTACGGGAGAGCGGCGTGCGTCTTGTTGGGTTCCAACGGATTCTCGTCCGTGATGTACTGCAACTTCTTCGGAGCATCCTGGGCAGCGGCTGGCGAGGCCAGAAAGGCGGCGCCCACCACCCCCGCACCGGCGGCCGCGAGCAAGTCACGGCGGGTCACGTCCAATTGTCGCGTTGTGTTCCCGGCCATCAGACACCTCCTCAGAGATTTGACCAATCGCAGGGGCTGCTCCCTCAAAGAATGGCGGCCCGCCATTCCTGCTGGGCCGAAACAGTCGAAGGAGATAAACCCCTTTTGAACGCCGCCTAATCTAATTGAGTCAGCCGCTCGCGGCCTAAGTTGAAGTGCCGAGCGAGCTGACGGTTTGATTGTGGGCAGCACAATGTCTGTGTTTGTTGGGAAAGTCAACCGGCGGCGTTGCTTTGACACGGGGCCGCACCTATTTTCTTTGGCCGCATACGGCCGAAGAAAGTTTGTGCCGCGCGCGGTCACGTTCCAATTTCTGAATCTCACGTATTGCAGGTGCGCTTTTCAATAGCCCCGCAGGGGCGACAGGTAATAGCCAGGGGCGTCAGCCCCTGGTGGGTTGCGAGAAACGAAATATAGCCCCGGAGGGGCGACACCGAGTCAGCCATTTGTCGCCCCTCCGGGGCTAATGGCAATTAATTGAACGCGATCTGACGCCCCTGGCTATTATCTGTCGCCCCTCCGGGGCTGAAAGACTCGACAAATCGTGGTTGAGACTCTTGAAGGTTCCCCGCGTGGCCCCCACTCTTTTTCTCCTCGACGTGTTCTCGCTGCTCTTTCAGGTGTTTCACGCAATCCCGACGATGACCAGTCCGCAGGGACTGCCGACGAACGCGGTGTTCGGGTTCACGCGCGACTTGCTCAACATCCTGAAGACTCATCAGCCCACGCACTGGCTGTGCGCGATGGACTCGCCCGGACCGGGGACGCGCGACGCTCTCTACCCCGAGTACAAAGCCAATCGCAGCGAGATGCCCGTTGACCTGCGGCCGCAAATCGAACTCGTGCGGCAAGTGATGGACGGCTTCGGCGCGCCGAGGTTGCAATGTATTGGCTGGGAGGCGGACGACGTCATCGCCACGATCACGCGGCAGGCGGTCGAGCGCGGCCTCGACGTGCGCATCCTGACCAATGATAAAGATGCTCGGCAACTGCTGGGGCCGCACGTTCAGGTTTTCAACATCCGCAAGAACACGTGGCTGGACGAAGCCGGACTGAAGGCCGATTGGGGCGTTCGGCCGGATCAGGTGATCGACTTTCAATCGCTGGTCGGCGACAGCGTGGACAACGTGCCCGGCGTGCCGCTCGTCGGACCGAAAAAGGCCACCGCGTTGCTGGAGCAATTCGGCACGCTCGACCACGTACTGGACAACGCGGATAAGGTCGCGGGAGAAAAGCTCAAAGCCAACTTGAAACAGTACGCCGACCTCGCCCGCCTCAGCCGACAGCTCGTGACGCTGAATCAACATCTGCCGCTGGAACCCGATTGGGACGCGATGCGGATCGGCCGAGTCGATGTCGCTCGGCTGTCGGACCTGTTTCGCGAGTTCGGCTTTCGCCGCTTCATCGACGAAGTTCGCTCATTGCCGCCCGAGCAAATTCTTCGTTCATTTCCTTCATCGCCTTCATCGCCTGCATCGCCTGCATTGCCTGCATCGCGCGAAGACGGCGACGCGACCTCGTCAACGGCGGCAACACCAGCCACGAAATCCAGCGACGGATCGTTGTTTCCGGAACCCGATCAGCAGTGCGAGTTGGTCGGCGACAACGCGAAGTTTGCTGACTTCATCAATCAACTCTCGCGGCAATCGGAGTTCTGCATGGACGTGGCCGCCTCTAGCGAGAATGCGACCCAAGCCGAGATCCTCGGCTTCGCATTCTGCTGGGAAGAAGGCCACGCCTGGTTCGTCCCCACGCGCCTGCCGGCTCTCCGCAATTCCGGTAGCCCGAGCCCTTGTGGCTCGCCCCACATTGCCGGTACCCCGAGCCCTTGTGGCTCAGAGGATTCGACGATTCTTGCCGATCATCCAGGCCACAAGGGCCTGGGCTACGGGAATTCGGAAATGCCGTCAGGCATCCGCGCCGAAACCGATTCGTTTCCAACAACCGCCACCGTCATCGACGCCTTGCGACCGATCCTCGAACGCCCCGATATCCGGCTCGTCAACCATGACTTGAAGTTTGACTTGGTCTTGCTGCGGCGAGCCGGCATTCGCGCGACTGGCCTCGGCGTCGATCCGATGGTCGCCAGCTATCTACTCGAAGCCGGAGCACGCAGTCACGACTTGCCCGCGCTGGCGGAAAAGTTCTTCCAGCAGCAAATGTTGCCGACAGCCAACGTCTTCGGCGGCAAAACCGGTTCCGCAAACAAGGCCGAAGTCGAACTCGCCAGCAAGTCGAACAAGACGGCGCCGACACAAACGCAAGCGAAACTCTTCGCGGACACCGCGCCTGCGGCTCCTGTTGCCGACAACGACAACGACGAAAGACCTCTCGCCAAATGGGCGACCGAACGCGCGGACACGGCGTGGCGGTTGTCGCGATTGCTTGGCGAAGAACTGCGTCGCGAGGGACTGTGGGACTTGTACTGGAACCTCGAACGTCCGCTCATCGACGTCTTGGCCGAGATGGAACTGACCGGCATCCGTGTCGACGTCGCCGAGTTGCAACGGCAATCGGCCGACATCGGGCGACGACTGCATGATCTCATCGCCGAGATTCATCGACTGGCCGGACACGAGTTCAACATCGATTCCCCCAAGCAACTGGCGAAGGTGTTGTTCGACGAGCAGGGCTTGCCTGTCATCAAAAAATTGAAGACCGGCCCCAGCACCGATCAGGATGTGCTCGAAAAGCTCGCGCTGGTGCATCCGCTGCCGGCAAAGCTCATCGAGCATCGGCAACTGTCGAAGCTCAAGGGAACGTATCTCGACGCGCTGCCACAAATGGTCAATCCACTGACCGGGCGGATCCATGCCTCGTTCCATCAAGTCGTCGCCGCGACCGGCCGACTCAGTTCTGCCAACCCCAACTTACAGAACATCCCGATCCGCACCGCCGAAGGCCGCCGCGTCCGCCGTGCATTTATCCCCTCCCCAAGCTTTCCCCCACTTCAATCGGGAGGGCCAGAGGGGGGAAGCGATTGGAGATTCGTCTGCGCCGACTACTCGCAGATCGAGCTGCGGATGTTGGCTCACTTCTGTGGCGACCCGGTTTTATGTGAAGCGTTTGCCAACGGCACCGACATCCACACGGCGGTCGCGTGCGAAATCTTCAACGTCGGACCAGCCGTCGTCACGGCCGAGCAGCGCCGTGTGGCGAAAGCGGTCAACTTCGGTGTGCTATACGGCCAAAGCCCGTTTGGACTCTCCGAAGCGCTGGGGATCGATCAAGGCGAAGCCACGTTGTTCATTGACCAATACTTCGCGAAGTACGCCGGCGTGGACCAGTACATCGCGCTGACTTTGGCTGAAGTCGCACGCACCGGCTTTGCCACCACGATCCTAGGCCGCCGCCGCGCGATCAGCGGCATCCGCCCGGAACGGCATCGACAACTCAACCTCTCCGAACGGACGACGATCAACACGGTGATCCAAGGCTCCGCCGCCGACCTCATCAAGCAAGCCATGATCCGTGTGCATCATCGCTTGCGAAATGAGCAACATCCCGCGCGCTTGCTGCTCCAGATTCACGACGAATTGGTGCTCGAAACGCCCGCCGCGGATGTCGACTCGCTGGCGAAACTCGTTCGCGACGAGATGCAGTCCGCAATGTCCTTGCGAGTGCCGCTGGTCGTCGATGTCTCGTCCGGTGACAATTGGCTCGAGCTTGAAGACGCGCGGTAAGACTAGCCCTCAATCAAGCGACCCCACTGGTTAACGGGATTCTGCAATACTGAGCCCGTTGTTTCGCGTGACGCCGAGTAGTGCAAAATCCCGCGAGCCACCGGGGCAAGCCCGGTGGGGTTCGCTGGTTTGAGGACTATCGCCAGCGATTCGCTCACTGCGCGCTCGACATGTCCGGCCGGAGCTTCTTGGCATCGCGCAGATAAACATGCACCATTTCAGCCTGCGTCTTCTCGGTGTTGACGTGCAGCAGCACGCGGATGCAGCGTGGCAGGCTGTCGGGCACAGGGATTTCGGACGCGCACAGCAGTGGGACTTGGGCCATTCCCAGCGCGCGGGCAGCTTCGGCGGGAAAGGCGGACGCCAAGTCGCGCGTGGTGGTGAAAATGGCCGAGACGATGTCATCGAAGTGGACATCGAGATCATTGGCGCGCAGCACTTCCACGAGCAACTCGCGGGTGGCAGCCAGAACTTCGGACTTGTCATCGACGGCCACGTTGGTGGCCCCGCGGATGCCTCGCACTGCCATGAGAAAGACTCGCTCGCTGAGGATCACGTCAGCGGTCACCGCACCGCTCACGACGTCGGCATGATGGCGGAAGCGAGGTCGGGAAACAACGATGGACTTCACCGAGGCGGCGTTGAAGACGACTCGCTCGGCTGCTAGAGTCTCCCCCAACGTTTCCCGGACGTTTGACGGGATTCGTCGCGACTTGGCAACTTTCAGGTTTCAGTAGAACGATCGGAGTCCTCAGCAATGGGAGTTAAGAAGACCGGACGCGGCCGCCGCAAGATCGGTAGCACGAAGCGGCGCATGCGGGCCAAGATTCGGCACCGCAAAGACAGGTAAGTCGACTGCCGTTCGGTTGGTCGTCGGACATCGCGCATCTTCCACCGACGAGGCGTTCCATGAAGGCCTCGTCGGTTTTTTTGTATCCGCATGCTCTCCCGGAATCGGGCGGCATGAAAACGACTCCCGATCCCTAAGAGTCTTCGATCATGAAT
Source organism: uncultured Planctomycetaceae bacterium (assembly GCA_964589725.1). GTDB lineage: Bacteria > Planctomycetota > Planctomycetia > Planctomycetales > Planctomycetaceae > CAYSHJ01. Next base: position 4,264 of record CAZPUJ010000691.1, on the reverse strand, counting down.
TATGCGCGCCGTGCGCTCAACTGCCGGCTGATTGAAATTGCAAAATGACAATTGCAAATTGCCAATTCTGTCCACGGACCGAGTTAACCAGTTTACGATTTGCAATTTGCAATTCTCAATTTGCAATGCTTGCGGTTTCGCCGCGTTAGCCCCCTTGGCTCGCCCGAGGTGACTCAAATTGGTAACGATCTCCAGGTCGCTCCTTGACACCTCGGACCCGTCAGAGGATGCTGTTCTGTACCTCCCTCACGAGAATTCCCTCCCAAAACTACCCTGCCCTCGGCACTCTCGCGAACGGCGAGGATGCTGCGAAATAGGCTCACCAAACACTAGCCTCCAGTTGACGCTTTCCGAAAAGGATCTCCCATGATTCGCCTTGCTGTTCGTTTTTTGGGACTCGGCTGCGTTGCGGTCGCGAGTTGTCTTGGCACCTTGTCGACGCGAGGCTTCGCGGACGAACCGGTGACTGAGGAGAAAATCACTCAACTCAAGCAGCAGGCGGACGAGGCCAAGGCTCGACGCGACGCGGCTTCGGTGCAGTTAAAGGGAGTGCAGGACAAATCAAAGTCGCTATCCGACGAAATCGCGAAGCTGAGGACCGCGATGACGATGGCGACCACGACGCTCAAGGCTTCCGAAGAAAAATTGAAGCCCGCCCAAGAGGCGGCGACAAAAGCCGACGCGGCCAAGCAAGTGGCGGCGAAAGCGTTTGCCGACGTGAAGGCCGTGGCGGATGCGGCTCAGAAAGCGGCGGAAGAGGCCGCCAAAAAGGCCAAGGACGAAGACGCTAAGGCTCAAGCCGCGGCTAAGGCGGCGGCCGATGCGCTCGCGGCGGCGACGGGACTTCAACAAGCGATCGACGCCGCGAAGAAGACGATTGCCGACTCGACCGAGGGACTGAAGAAAGTCGAAGCCGATGTCACGGCGTTTCAACCCGAAGTGCAAAAGACGACGGACGCGCTCGCGGCCGTAAATACGGAATGGGTCGGCAAGCAACGAGCGGTCGAGGGCGGATTGATTTCGCTGGGCCGCATGGTGTCGTTCTCGCACTCCGTCGCGCCGATCTTCACCAAGCGGTGCTTGGCGTGTCACAACGCTCGGACCGCCAAAGGGCGCTACAACATGGAGACCTTCGCAGCAGTTCTGAAAGGTGGCGAAAGTGGCGAAGCGATCAAGGCGGGCGACATGGAATCCAATTTGATCGCGATGATCTCCGATGGCACAATGCCCAAGGACGCCGATCCACTCACCAAGGAACAGATCGAACTCGTCAAGAAGTGGATCGCGACCGGAGCGAATCTGAACGCCGGATACGAACCAACCTCGCCGCTGATCAAAATCATTCCGAAGGAAGTTCAGCCCCCGTCGCCGGAGAAGTATCCCGTGCCGGTGCCGGTCACGGCGGTGGTCTTCAACACCGATGGCTCATTGCTGGCGACGTCGGGCTATCACGAGGTCGTCTTGTGGAATGCAGCCGATGGTGCGCTCGTGCGTCGCATCGGCAACGTGGCTGAACGAGTTTACGATTTGGAATTCAGCGCGGATGGCAAGACGTTGTTCGTCGCGTCAGGAACTCCGGCACAGCTCGGCGAAGTGAAGATCTTCAACGTGGAGAACGGCCAACTATTGGGAGACCTCGTGTCGACGGACGACGCGGTCTTTGCCGTGGCCCTCAGTCCGGACGGCACAAAGTTGGCGAGCGGCGGCGCGGATCGAGCGATTCGCGTGTTCGAGGTCGCGACCGGCAAAGAGCTGCTCTCCATCGAAGACCACGCGGACTGGGTGATGGATGTCGCCTGGTCGCCCGACGGCACCAAATTGGCTTCGGCCAGTCGCGACAAGACGGCAAAAGTGTTCGACCTGAAGACAGGCGATTCGCTGGTGACGTTCAACGCGCACGCTCAACCGGTGTTCGGTGTCGGCTTCTCGCCCGACGGCAATCAAGTGATCAGCAGCGGCGCGGATCGGCAGATTCGCGTGTGGAACGTGTCCGATGCGGCTCAAGCCCGCGCGATCGGCGGTTTCGGAGCCGATGTGTTTCGCATCGTGACGACCAAGGAAGGGATGATCTATTCCTGCAGCGCGGACAAGACAACTCGCATTCACAAGTTCGCCGATGGTGGCCAAGTGCAATCGTTGGCCGGTCACACCGATTGGGTTTATTCGGTCGCCTTCAACGGGGCGAGCAAGCGAGTCGCTGCCGGAAGCTACACCGGCGAAGTTCGTCTATGGAACGCCGACGATGGCAAAGAACTCAAGATGTTCGTGGCTGCTCCAGGATACACGCCCCCCGCAGCGGCCAAGTGACGTAGGTATTTTTGGTTGTACGCCACGGTGCTTTGTACGTCGCGTCACGGATTAGCTCCCGACGGCCGCAAGTCATAACATGCCGCTTCCTCACTGTTGCGGAGCAGCAAGCGACCGCGCGACAGAACTGGGTGATTCCACGTCTGGCCATCGATCGCGTGAAAGCGAGCTATTTCAAGAGGCGGCTCCGGCGACGCGGGGACCAACACCACGTCCCCTTCTTCGGACAAGATCAACAGCTTGTCCTCAACCAACAGCAACTGGCCGTAGCCATAGCGGCCTTGCTTCCACAGGCGCTTGCCGCCGAGCAAGTCGAGGCACGTCAACATGCCTTCATCCAGACCGAAAACGTAATTGCCACGACGCACCGCGCTGTTAAACTTCGTCTTGAACTGCTTGGACTGCCAACGCTCGATGATGGTGGGAGACGACTCGCCACCATCATGCGGCCCGAAGTAGATCAAGACGCTTCCCTGGCCATAACCCGACCCAATCAACACACGATGGTCGTCGATGATAAGCGGCTGCGCAGCATTGACCTTTGGGGAGTTCGTCCACTTGAAACTCCAGAACTGAGAACCATCGTCTGGAGACAGAGCAGTCAGTCCGACGCCGTCGAAAATCAACACGTACCGCTCGCCGTTTAGTGTCGCGAAATGCGGAGACGCATAACTGCCGATCCGACTTCCCGACGTCCAAGCCTTTTCGCCACTGTCTCGCCGATACGCGATGACCGCCGAGTTCTTGTCCGTACTCGCTGCATTATTGCTGCCGGGGCTGACGATGACCATGTCATCTACGATCAATGGCGATCCGCACTGTCCCCAGTCCAGATTCGGCGAGCCGGCGTCTTCCAGCGTGTTGCGAGTCCACACGCGCTGCCCAGTTGCCGCGTCGAGGCAATTCAGGATTCCGGTCGCGCCCTGCGCGTAGACTTTGCCGTCTTGAACGGTCGGCGTCGAACAGGGGCCGACGCCTCCTTGCGGGCTGCTGAAGCGCACAGCGTCGGCGTGCGACCACAATTCCCGGCCGGTCTCCACGTCGTAGCAGACGCACAACTCGTTCTCGTCGTTCTCGCCGCGCTGCTCCAGCGTCCAAGCTCGCCGGCCAATCACGGCAAACGCACCCCAACCCGAACCGATCGGATGCTTCCAGAGTTGTTTCGGCGGTCTCGCGTCCCAGTCGGTCCGTAATGATTCGCCGACCACCACGCCGTCTCGATTCAGTCCACGAAACGCCGGCCAGTCCCGCTCGGTCAGCAGCAGGCTCTCGTTGGCAAGATTGTCCTGCACGGCCGATGAGCTGTTGATCTCGACACTCTTGAAGTACTCGGACGCGCGATGCTTCTTGGACGGCTGCCAGCGCGCCGAGAAACGCGGGATCATTGCGCCGTCAAACTTATAGAAGCGGAAGGCGGCCAGAGACGTCCCGGCGAGCACTGCGGCCACCAACAAGCCCAGCCCGCGCGTCCGCCACGGCAGACTCGACCAGAACGCCCACCACAGCAGCAGCAGAAACACGGTGAGCGGCCAAATCACAAACACGCAGACCCAATCCAGGTAGGGCCGGTCCTCTCCGAAGAAGATCGTGGCGGCGGTCTGCAACGCGGCGCCGACTCCCAATGCGGCCACAGCCGGCCACCAGCGCATTTTTTGCGCGGTGGGCTCTGCCGTGGAATTCTTCACAGAAACATCCGTCGCCATCCTCAAATCTCCAGGTGCCAAAAGTGGCGCATGAAGATGATGATGAGGCAACATTGCCGCCGCAAGCGGGCGGCTGACTAACCCGAAACGCAAACGAAGAAGTGGGGTGGTTTCTCCCACCCCTTTCAAGGTCTTTGCGTCGGTTGTTTCTTGGTGGTTTGCTTGGGTGATTTCTTGGCGAGGAGTTTGGCGGTGGAGACGTGGTGGTTTTTCTTGCCGCTGGTTTGTTTGGGGCGGGGCTTTTTTGGGCCGCG